>JAZSHT010000021.1:0-3531 GCA_045533435.1 Eubacteriales bacterium
GTGAGGTATTTATGAAAAAAATTACTCTGTTATTTTTAGCTATTTTATGTGTTTTAGCATCTATTTTGCTAGTGTCATGTGGCAATTCAAGCTCTGACCCATCACAAACAAGATGCAAGCACGAATTTAAGGCTCCCGTTGTATTAAAGGAGCCAAGCTGTGCTGAGGACGGTTATGAATTTACCGAATGTCGTCTTTGTAACTATGGCACGGTAAAGGTTATCTATTCATTAAATGGTGGTCATAAGGTTGAGAAAATTCCTGCGGTTAATGCAGACTGCTTTAACGAGGGTCTTTCCGAGGGCGAAAAATGCTCACTTTGTGGCGAAATCCTTAAGGGTCAGCTACCAACAGGCTTAGTTGCACACGCTTATGCAGACGGCATTTGTATGATTTGTGGCGCTAATGCAAACAGCGATGGAATTGAATTCATTCTTAACTATGATAAAACATATTCAGTTAAGTCAATCGGCACATGTAAAAGCGAAAACATCGTTATTCCTAGCGAATACGAGGGCGCGCCTGTTACTGCTATCTTAGACGGTGCATTCAAAAACTGCACGAATATTAAGTCAGTTGAGGTTCCTTCATCTGTAACAAAAATCGGTAACGGTGCTTTTGCCGGCTGTGCTAAGCTTGAAAAGCTTGTTCTTCCATTTGTAGGCGGTAAGCTTAATACAGATGGCGTTGCTTCAAAATCTACACTATTCGGCTATATATTTGGCGAAGAAAAGGCTGACGGCTGCTATGGTGTAAAGCAATACATCACAAAGAGCGAGGGCTATACAGTATATATTCCAAGCTCACTTAAAATCGTAAGGATTGAAAACGCTTCCACATTACCATACGGTACATTCTACGGTGTAAAATCTCTTACAAGCCTTGAAATTGGTGGCGATATTCCTGTAATCTCCAACAGAGCCTTCTATGGCTGCTCTGCTCTTAGCGAGTTATATTTACCTGAATCAATTATGGAAATTGAGGACTATGCATTCTACGGCTGCTCTGCTTTAAAAGCTACTCCTGACCTTTCCTTAGTTGAGAAAATCGGCGTATATGCATTTGCAACATGCTCATCCCTTGAAGCGGTTGAGCTTGCAAGAACCATTTACGCAATCGGCGAGGCTACATTCTATAAATGCTCATCATTAACTGCAATTATTCTTCCTGATAGCATAAGACAAATTGATGCTAACGCGTTTAGAGAATGCTCAAAGCTTGAATCAATTACTCTTGGAGATAACATTATTTCAATCGGCGAGGGTGCATTTACAAAATGCACAGCTCTAAAGGCTATTGATATTCCTTCATCCGTTGAGACATTAGAGGATAGCGTATTTAGTGGCTGTACTGCTCTTGCATCAGTTTCACTCAGCAGTGGTATTAAGGGACTTGGAGATGAATTATTCTATGGCTGCTCAGGCTTACAAACAATCGTAATTCCTGCAAGCGTAACTGAGTTTGGCAAGGATATATTTGTTGGCTGTACTTCACTTAGCGAGCTTCAAATTGATGAAAACAACCCAGCATACTCATTTGAGGATGGCGTTTTATATTCAAAGGACAAAAAGACACTTATTCTTTATATGCCAGCAAGAGAAGGCGCTATATTTGAAATTCCTGCAAATGTAGAAAAGATTGCTCCATATGCATTCTACGGCAATGAATCCATTAAGGAATTAACAGTTGGTAGTAGCGTTAAGGAAATTGGCGAATACGCCTTTGCAAAATCTATGATCACAGCTACTATATTTAATGCAGATATGGACACAGTTCCTGCAAGAGCATTTTATAGCTGTGCAAAGCTTACATCAATTACTCTTGGCGCATCTATTGAGAAAATTGGCGAATATGCATTTTACGGAATTGGTATTACAGAATACGAAATTCCTGCACAAATTACTGAAATCGGCAAATATTCATTTAGCAAGTGCGAAAAGCTTACAGCTCTTACTATTCCATCAACATTAAAGACAGTAACAGAGGCTTCATTCTACTCCTGTACTGCTCTTGAAAATATTACATTTGGCGATGGCGTACAAAAGATTGGCAAGAGCGCATTTAGCTCATGCACATCATTAAAGAGCGTTAAAATCGGTGTTGGCGTTACTGCCATTGATGGTTACGCGTTTAACGGCTGTACCTCACTTGCAGAAATTTATATTCCTATTTTAGTAACATCTATTGGCGAGGGCGCATTCTATAAATGTCCAGAAACAGGCGAAATTAGATGTGAGGCCTCAGAAAAGCCATCAGGCTGGAACGACAAGTGGAACTACTCCAAGCTTAGCGTTACATGGGGCGTTATAGACTAAGTAGTATAGAAAAAAGAGAGAACAAATCGGTTTGTAGCCGAAAAGTTCTCTCTTTTTTCTGTTAGGCGATATGTTTGCTTGCGCAAACGCGATATACTCGCTTTACTCGTGCGATATATTGTCGCTTCGCTCCAATGCGATATGATATAAATCCTCTCGCGCCCGCAGGGCATATCGTTTGCGTAGCAAATATCGAGTTTTGAATATCTTGCCTGTGGCAAGGTGTTCAAAACATATCGCAAATCCTGCAAGGGATTTATATCGCTGCGTGTTCTCCATTAAGGATAACACGCTAAATTCTCTATCCTTTTTGTTTGTGTCTAATTATAGCTTTGCTATATCGCTATCAGTAATAAGTCTGAGTCCTGCATTTTGCAAAATTGCTTCTGCCTCTTCGTTTTCCTCAACTCTTAATACCACATAGGCGTGTCTTTCAGTACGCGCCATGAAAGCATACATATATTCAATGTTAATGCTTGCCTCATCAAGTGCTTTAAGCGCAGATGTTAGCTTGCCCGGAGCGTCGCCTATTTTAACGCCCACTACATTGATTGTTTTAATAAGATAGCCCGCCTCTAAAAGAACCTGTTCAGCCTTTTTAGTGTCGTTTACGATAAGTCTTAAAATGCCGAAGTCCTCTGTCTCAGCAATGGAAAGCGCTCTTAAATTGATATTGTTATTTGCAAGAATTTCAGTTACAGTAGCAACTGTTCCCTTTTCATTTTGTACAAATACTGTTAATTGCTTAATTGCCATTTTTCTGTCCCCCTTACACTAATTTACGCTTATCAATAACGCGTACTGCCTTGCCCTCGCTTCTTGCGATGGTCTTTGGAGCAACTAAATGTACCTTTGGATTTATGCCAAGCATTGACTTCATAGCTTCGCTAAGTGATTTTTCCATAGAAATGATTTCACCCACCTTGTCGGTAAATTGCTCAGGCGCAAGCTCTACATTTACCTCAAAGGTATCTGTATTGTTTACACGGTCAACTACGATTTGGTAGTTTGGCTGATAGCCCTCGTTTAAGAGAACTGTTTCAATTTGGCTTGGGAATACATTTACGCCACGGATAATAAGCATATCATCAGTTCTACCCATAGGCTTAGCCATTTTAACTAATGTACGACCACAGGAGCATTTTTTTCTTGAAAGAACACAAATATCGCGTGTGCGGTAACGAAGAAGTGGAAATGCTTCCTTATCAAGAGATGT
>JAZSHT010000151.1:0-39506 GCA_045533435.1 Eubacteriales bacterium
CGGAGGCTTTGCCTGCGCCCATGGCGAGGATTACGCTTGCGGCGCCTGTTACGGCATCGCCACCTGCTAATACGCCCTCACGAGAGGTTTTACCGTTTTCATCGGCTATGATACCGCCCCATGAATGTGTATCAAGTCCCTCTGTGGTGGATTTGATAAGTGGGTTTGGAGATGTGCCAAGAGCCATAATTACACAGTCAACATCAATAATGTGATGGCTATCAGGCTTGATTGATGGTCTTCTTCTTCCGCTTTCATCAGGGTCGCCAAGTACCATTTTCACACACTTGATGCCACATACTGTGTTATTTTTTGGGTCTCTTTTATCGTTTTCGTTATAGTAGCCAAGGATTTCGGTTGGGTTGGTTAATGTTTTAAATATAACGCCTTCCTCTTGTGCATGCTCAACCTCTTCTGCTCTTGCAGGTAATTCTTCAATGCCTCTTCTATAAATTATATAGACCTCTGCACCAAGTCTTTTTGCACAACGGGCTGCATCCATTGCAACATTACCGCCACCTACTACTGCAACCTTTTTGGCTTGCATAATTGGTGTATCGCTATCATTTTCGTAGGCTTTCATAAGAGTCATTCTTGTTAAAAACTCGTTGGCAGAGTAAACGCCCTTAAGTCCTTCGCCCTTGATATTCATAAATTTAGGAAGTCCTGCACCTGAGCCGATAAATACAGCTTCATAGCCCATATCATCCATAAGCTCATCAATGGTAATTGTTTTGCCTACAACTACATTAGTTTGAATTTCAACACCTAATGCTTCAAGTCCCTTGATTTCCTTCTTAACAATTTCCTTTGGAAGTCTAAATTCTGGAATACCATAAACTAAAACTCCACCTGGAGTATGTAACGCTTCAAAAATTGTTACCTTATAGCCTTTTCTTATTAGGTCCGATGCACAAGCAAGACCTGATGGTCCTGAGCCAATTACTGCCACCTTGTGTCCGTTATTTGATATATTTTCAGGCCAAGATTTGCAATTTTGGTTATGGTAATCGGCTACAAATCTTTCAAGTCTGCCTATGGCTACGCTTTCGCCCTTGATGCCTCTTACACATTTGCCCTCGCATTGGTTTTCTTGTGGACAAACTCTACCACAAACGGCAGGGAGTGAGGATGAAATTGAAATAATTTCATATGCTTCCTCAAATTTGCCCTCTGCTACCTTGGCAATAAATTCGGGAATATATACCTTTACAGGGCAACCGCTAACGCAAGGCTTATGTCTGCAGTTTAAGCATCTTTTTGCTTCATCAATGGCTTGCTCGGGGGTATAGCCTAATGCTACCTCGTTAAAGTTTTTATTTCTTACATTTGGTTCTTGTACTGGCATTTGATTTCTTTTTAAGGACATATTTGGCATATTATTTTACCTCCTTAAAAAGATTGCATGTATCCTCGTGCTTATGTCTTTCAAAGCCGTAATACATATTTGAACGGGACATTGCCTCATCAAAGTCAATTTGGTGTCCATCAAATTCAGGACCATCAACGCAAGCAAATACCATTTTGCCGCCTACGGTAAGTCGGCATCCGCCACACATACCTGTGCCATCAATCATAATTGGGTTCATTGATGCTACTGTTTTAATACCATATTCTTTTGTTAATTGACAAACGAATTTCATCATAATAAGTGGACCGATGGTAATAACCTCATCGTATTTTTCTCCGCTTTCAATAAGTTTTTTAAGTGCATCGGTTACAAGTCCCTTTTCACCTGCTGAGCCATCATCACTCATTAAAACATATTTTGATGATGCGTTTTTAAATTCGTTTTCTAAAATCACTAAATCCTTTGTTCTAAATCCACAAATTGCATGCACCTCACAGCCTAAGGAATGGAGCTTTTTAGCCACAGGGTAGGCTATTGCACATCCTACACCACCGCCAACAACGGCAACCTTTTTAAGTCCGTCTGTGTGAGTTGCTTTACCGAGTGGGCCTACAAAGTCCTGTAAATAATCGCCCTCGTTTAAGTGGTTTAGCTTTTCAGTTGTTGCACCTACAATTTGGAAAATGATTGTAACTGTGCCCTTTACTCTATCGTAATCTGCAACTGTTAATGGAATTCTTTCGCCATTTTCATCAGTTCTTAAAATGATGAATTGACCCGGCTCGGCTTTTTTAGCAACGAGTGGGGCTTCAATTTCCATAAGTGTAACTGTTGGGTTTAATTCTTGCTTTTTTACTATTTTAAACATATTAATTATTCGCCTTTGATAATTTTTCCTTTAATAATTGGTAGAAGCTACGCTCGCTTACCTTAATAACCTTTGCGCTTCCCTCTGATTTTTTTATTCTAACTATGTCGCCATCCTTGATGTCTATGCTATCACTTCCATCAACCTCAAGAGTTACATTGCCCTTTTTAATAATGTTATCTATTGTAACCTTAATTTCAACCACATCATCCCCTGCAATAACTAATGGTGTTGATGGAAAATATATTGGAGCAATTTGAGTTATAACCATATTATTTGCAGTTGGTGTTAGAATAGGACCGCCTGCTGAAAGATTATACGATGTTGAGCCTGTTGGTGTAGAAACGATAATTCCATCGCCGAGCGCTGTATTGGTATGCTTGCCGTTTATGTAAAGCTCCATTTTAAACGCCTTCATAAGAGTGGCTCTGTTTAAAACAACCTCGTTAAGTGATATAAAGCTATTTAGCGCTTTGCCATCACGAATAATTTCGCAATTTAACATTAAGCGATTTTCCACAATGTATTCGCCCTTGATAACCTTGTTTATCGCTTCTATTGCGCCATCGGGATTACATTCAGTAAGATAGCCTAAGTGTCCAAAGTTTATACCTAAAACAGGGATATTGCTTGGATAAAGCTGTTTACTTGCTCTTAAAACTGTGCCATCTCCGCCTAAGACTAGGGCAAAATCAGCATTACCTTTAAATTGCTCATTTTCGCCTAAAATTATAGGGTTATATCCAGCCTCATTAAGAACCTTTTCTGCTTCCTTTGAAAATGCGAGGCTTTTTTCCTTTAAGTAGTTAGGAATAATTACTGCGGTTTTCATTTTTGCCCTCTCTTTCATATTACGGTAATATATTTTAACATTTAATTATATGTTTGTCAATTAAAAAAATGAAAAACAAACGCATTTCGCGTTTGTTTTTCATTTTTATTGTTTTTTCGACTTATCAAATGCAGGATTGTAGCCGTAGAAGTTCTTTTGGTCCATATGGTCTTGAGCTATGCCTAAGGCGTCGCAGAAGCGTTGGTAGTGAACTACCTCTCTTGCTCTTAAAAATTTAATTGCATCGCAAACATCGGGGTCATCAACTAAGCGAAGGATGTTATCGTAGGTTGCTCTTGCCTTTTGCTCGGCGGCTAAGTCCTCATGAAGGTCGGCAAGCACATCGCCCTTTGATTGGAATTGAGCGGCGGTATATGGATAACCGCTTGCGGCAACGGGATATATGCCTGTTGTATGGTCAAAGAAGTAGGTATCAAAGCCGCTCTTTACGATTTCATCGGGAGTTAGGTTTCTTGTGAGCTGATAGAGGATAGATGAAACCATTTCAACGTGACCAAGCTCCTCTACTCCAACGTCCGTTAAAATGCCTACTACCTTATCGTATGGCATTGCAAATCTTTGAGTAAGATAACGAAGTGATGCACCAATCTCGCCATCAGGACCGCCTAACTGACTAACAATGATTTGGGCGTATTTAGGGTTGGGATTTTTTATTTTAACGGGGTACTGTAATTTTTTCTCGTATAAAAACATCTCTTATCTCCTTTCCTCAATCTGCCATGGCCATGGGCCTTTTGTCCATTGCCAATTATCTGTTTCATAGGGCATTGTAAGAGGGCCGTATTTTTGCTCATATTCCTGCTTTGCTCTTTGGCTGAGCTTACTGCATTTATTATAGTAGCATTGGGCTTCCTTTGAGTCTGGATATGCATCAAGATATAAGAGTGTATCGTATAAAGCGAAATCGTAGGCTTGAATTTGCTTTAAAAGTCTTTCTCTGTTATTCATCATAAGCAGCCCTCCTTCATTTTGCAGGAGCAGCCTGTTGGGTAAAACGACTTGTTAAGCTGTGTGAATATCGTTCCGTTTATAAGGGCTATTTCAACATCGTAAATATCACAAAATTCCTGCTTTACAGGATATACCATTGCTAAATGAGTGTTGTTTTGGCACACACAGGGTTCGGTGTTTGTCGGATAATTTGGCTTTTGCTCCATTCTTGGGGTGGGTCTTACATTAAGTCCAAGAAGCTGAGAAAATTGCTCATAATCCGCTCTTTGGGAATATCTGCTATTTCCGTCAAATTTCATACTTTGTCTCCTTCTGAACGATTTTTGTCGTTCATTACATATTATGACTTTTTTCGCCGTTTGTTACATTTATAATAAATTTTAGATTTTTCTTCCATTTTTTAAAATAAAGTGCTATAATATAGCTTATAGTCATACGATTGGAGGTAGCTTTATGAAAATCGTTATTGTCGGTTTGGGCACAATAGGCAAAACCATATTAAGAAGTCTTTCTAATATGGGACATACTATTGTTATCATTGATGAAAACAAGGATAAGGTAGAAAACATGATTGAAAAGTACGATGTTACCGGTGTTGTTGGTAACGGTGCGTGCATGGATATATTAATAGAAGCAGGATCTCAGGATGCCGACCTTGCTATTTTCTTGACTAATAGTGATGAGCTTAATGTATTTGCTTGTCTTACTGCTAAAAAGGCAGGGGTAAAAAACACCATTGCCCGCGTAAGAAATCCTGATTACAGACAGCAAATCAGAGATATGAAGGATGAGCTTGGAATTTCTATGATTGTAAATCCTGAAAAGGAAACGGCTGAGGAAATTTTTAATCTTATTAACCTTCCGTCCATTTCACAAATGGAGCATTTTGCTAAGGGCAAAGCTTTACTTGCTGAAATTGTTGTTGATGAGGGCTGCTCTCTTATTGGCGAAACTCTTATTTCATTAGGTAAGCAATTAAAGACAAAGGTGCTTGTATGTGCTGTTCAGCGTGGAGACAATGTTATTATTCCATCAGGTACTTTTATGTTTAAGGAGGGCGACAGGGTTCACTTTACATCTGACGCTAACTCTCTTCGTGATTTTTTGGCAGAGGCTAAGCTTGAAAAGCTACCATTTAAGAACATTATGATAATTGGCGGAGATAAAACCGGCTATTATCTTGCAGAGGAGCTATCTAAAAAGAAATTTAACATTAAGCTTCTTGAAAGCAATCTTGAAAGGGCCGAGGAGCTTGCTGAAATGCTTCCTAAGGTTACAGTAATAAATGCAAATGGTACTCAGCATGACCTTTTAATTGAAGAGGGTATTGAGGTTATGGATGCTTTTGTTGCTCTTACTAACATTGATGAGGAAAATATGATTGTATCAATGTTTGCAAATAAGATGGATGTAACGAAAACTATTACTCAAATTAAAAATGATGAGCTTTACGATATGCTTGGGGAGCTTGGCATTGAAAATACCGTTTCTCCAAAACGAATTGTAGCTGACAGAATTATTAGCTATATTAGAGCTTTGACAAACAAAAGAGGAAGTAATGTTTTAACTCTTTACAGATTAGTAAATGACAGGGTTGAGGCTCTTGAATTTTTAGCTAAGAAGGAAGAAAAATTCTTTAATAAGCCACTTAAAACCATCAAAACTAAGGAAAACTGTCTTATTGCTTGCATTATTCGCGAAAATGAGGTTATTATTCCCGATGGTAATTCTCATATTCAGTTAGGGGACAATGTTATCGTAGTTACTACACACAAAAACTTTGACGATTTAAACGATATACTTGATTAAGGTGTTATATGAATTATAAATTGCTTGGTAAGGTGCTTGGCAAAATTATGATTTTAGAGGGCGTTTTAATGATTGCTCCCTTAATTGTTTCCATAATTTATAAGGAAGGGCTTATAAATTATATTGCCTTTATTGTACCTATTTTTGCGCTATTTTTATGTGGCGCTTTATTGCAGCTGCCTAAGCCTAAGCGAACATCCCTTTATCAAAAGGAGGGCTTTGCGCTAACTGCGATGGTTTGGATTGTTATGGCACTTTTTGGTGCTATTCCGTTTATTATAAATGGGGATATTCCAAACTATATTGATGCTTGCTTTGAAATTATGTCCGGATTTACTACAACGGGCGCAAGCATTATAACAGATATTACAGTAATTTCATTCTCTTCACTTTTCTGGCGTAGCTTTTCGCACTGGATTGGTGGTATGGGAATTCTTGTATTCGTGCTTATATTTATTCCTGAAAGTAATGATGGCTCATCAATGCATCTTCTTCGTGCAGAGTCTCCCGGTCCTCAGGTTGGTAAGATTTCCTCAAAAATGAAGGTTACTGCAAGAATACTTTACCTTATTTATTTCTGCTTAACAGTATTAGAGGTTATATTCTTATTATGTGGTCCACTAATTGACCACACCTCACTTGTTGAAGCTGGCTATGGTCCATATGATAGAAATAAGCTATTTTACGCTCTACTATCAGCATTTGGCTCAGCGGGCACTGGCGGATTTGGATTTATTCCAAATAGCTTTGAGTTTTTCACGCCATATGCACAATATGTAGTTTCAATTTTCTTAATTTTATTTGGTTGTAACTTTGGTCTTTACTACCTCATTTTAATTGGAAAAATAAAAGCGGTTTTAAAAAGCGAGGAGTTTAGAACATATGTTGTTATTTTAGTGTCTGCAATTTCTTTGATATTTATAAATTTATCGTTAAGGCTTGAAGCAATAGGCTATTCGGTTGAGGAAGCATTTAGACATACTCTTTTCCAAGTAGCATCTATTATTACAACCACCGGATACTCAACCACAGACTTCAATCTATGGCCATTAGTTTCCAGAATGGTGCTTATTCTTCTTATGTTTACCGGTGCTATGGCAGGCTCAACTGCCGGTGGAATTAAGCTATCAAGAATTGTAATAGCCGTTAAGGGTACTTTTATAAACATAAGAAAGCTAATAAATCCAAGATATGTGCCTAAGGCAAAATTTGAGGGTAAAAGCCTTGAGGAAAAAACGACTAATGATGTTTTCTCTTTTGTAACGCTATATGTGTTCATTCTTTTAGGGACAGCTCTTGTTCTTTCCTTTGACCCTATTAGCGATATTACAGAGCATGGCTTCTTTACTAATTTTTCTGCTTCCCTTGCATGTATTTCAAATATAGGTCCTGGCTTTGAGGCGGTCGGTCCTTATGCATCATATGCAGATTATAATGGATTTTCAAAAATCATTTTAACATTTACTATGCTCATTGGCAGACTTGAAATTTTCCCTGTGATTTTACTTTTTAATCCTCGCACATGGAAAAAATTATAGTAAATTCATAAAGCAGACATTGATTGTCTGTTTTATTTTTTGAAACTCTTCCATTTTTATATAATTTGTGATATACTATACTTAAATTTATTATGAAGGGGGCATGTATGAAACACAAATTTACGCTTTCTCCTGCAAAGCTTCTTGCACTAGGCTTTCTTGGGATAATTCTTTTGGGCACATCGCTTTTATGCTTGCCCTTTGCAAGCTATGAGGGACATACATCATTCGTTGATGCTTTATTTACTGCTACAAGCGCAACATGTGTAACGGGTCTTGTAACATTAACAACAGCTACACATTGGACATTATTTGGTAAGATTGTTATTATATTGCTAATACAAATTGGCGGTCTTGGCTTTATGACATTTATTTCATTAAGTGCAATTATTTTAAACAAAAATATTTCCTTACATGAAAGAAAGCTTATGGTACAATCTACTGGCTCTCTTGAGCTACGGGGTATTATCAATCTTATTAAGCGCGTTGCATTAGGTACTATGCTTGTTGAGGGTGCTGGCGCTATGCTTTTGATGTTTAGATTTTTATCATTGGGAAATGGCTTTTTAAATAGCTTATGGTATGGAATTTTCCATTCCATTTCAGCATTTTGTAATGCAGGCTTTGATATTTTAGGCGATAATTCATTGATAAATTATAGCAGTGATCCATTTATACTTATTACCATATCATTGCTTATTATTATTGGTGGCATAGGCTTTCTTGTATGGAATGATTTTATTTCTTACAAATTCCATTTCAAAAAATATAAGCTTCACAGTAAATTAGCGCTTTTAATAACATTAATTTTAATATTTGGCGGTTGGATACTGCTTTATATTACAGAAAGAAATGCAAGTCTTGGCTCTTTTAGTGAGGGAGACAAATGGTTAAACGCGTTTTTTCAATCGGTTACACTACGCACCGCCGGCTTTAATTCAATTAGTCAAGGTAGCTTAAGCCGCGGGGGAAGCGTTATTTCCGTTGTATTTATGCTTATTGGCGGTTGTCCCGGCTCAACAGCTGGCGGTATTAAGGCAATAACATTTTTAGTTGTTATATTAAACACCATCAGCTTTGCAAGAGACAAGGATAGCATAACTATTTTCAAAAAGAGAATTAGTGATTCTACGGTTAAGCAGGCTTGCGCAATTATGACGCTTTATTTATTAGCTGTCTGCGCTACTACTGTTGCTATATGTCTTATTGAGGGGGATAGCTTCTCTCTTGGTAACATTATTTTTGAGGTTGCTTCCGCAATTGGAACGGTTGGCTTAACTCAAGGTATTACTCCTCTTCTTTCAGTAGCATCGAAAACAATTCTGTGCTTTACTATGTATTTCGGTCGTTTAGGCGGTCTTACTTTACTTCTCGCTATTGCTGAAAAGCAACCCGGTGCAAGTCTTGAAAGACCTTACGAGAAAATTTTAATAGGTTAGGTATTTATATGAGTAAATCTAAATCAGTTTTAATTATAGGCATGGGAAGATTCGGTAGGCATCTTGCGCTTCGCATGCTTGACATGGGAAATGATGTTATGGTTATAGACAAGAATGCTTCAATTATTGATATGATGTCATCTTATTGTCCTGATTGCAATATTGGGGACTGCACAAATGAAAATGTGTTAAAATCACTTGATGTTAGCGCATTTGATATTTGCTTTGTAACCATTGGCGAGGATTTTCAATCATCATTAGTCATTACATCTTATTTAAAATCATTGGGGGCAAAATGTGTTGTTGCTAAGGCTAATCAGGATATTCAGGCTGATTTGCTTAAAAAAATCGGCGCAGATGAGGTAATTTATGCTGAAAAGGAAATGGCAGAAAAAATCGCAATGCGCTACAATACAGATAACATTTTTGATTACATTCAATTAACAAGTGACTACTCTATTTATGAAATTCCTGTTTTAAAGGAATGGATTGGAAGGACAATTGCTGAGATTAATGTAAGACAGAATTTTAATGTTAGTATTATTGCTATCAAGGTGGGCGCTACATTAAATCCCGCGCCGGGGGCGAATTATACATTTGGCAGAGATGACCATGTTGTTGTAATTGGTAAATCAACCGATGTATTTAAAATCACATCAAGAGTATAACTATATAAGGTAAATATGAAAAGAATTAAAGAGTTAATTATAAAATATAAGGAAATACTTTTGTATTTAATATTTGGAGTTCTTACAACGGCAGTTAGCATTTTCTCATTTTGGTTTTTTAGCTTATTTATTCCACAAGAGCTATATTTGATTACGAATGTAATTTCTTGGGTAATAGCGGTTATATTTGCTTTTGTAACCAACAAGCTATTTGTTTTTGAATCTAAAAAATGGGGTAAAGATGAATTATCAAGTGAAATTCCAAAATTTTTAGGTGCAAGAGTTTTCAGCCTTATAATTGAAGAGTTAGGTTTGATTTTATTTATTGACTTACTTAATTTCAATGAATTCAGCAAAGTTATTTTCGGTTTTAATATAACCGGAGAATTGATTGCAAAAACAATAATGTCTGTAATTGTTATTATTTTAAATTACTTTTTTAGCAAGTTTATTATTTTTTCAAGAAGCAAGAAAAAACAATAAAAAGCATTTTTGCGTTTATTCTTGATTTTTCATTTTACATTTTAAGGAGATAAAATGCTTTTTACAAGTTTAGAATTTTTATTTTTATTTTTTCCTTTAACATTGGGAATAAATTTTTTGCTTCCTAAAAATTACAGAAACTATTGGCTTCTTTTAATCAGCCTATTTTTCTATGCTTGGGGTGAGCCGATTTTTGTTCTTGTAATGATATCTTCTATTCTATTTAACTTTTTCATTGCTCTGCGAATAGATGAAGAAAAAAATTACAAAAAATTATTTTTAGTTATTGGAATTATTGTTAATTTAGGACTTTTATTTGCTTTTAAATATCTTAATTTTACAACTGGAATATTAAATAACTTTTTCCCAAATGTAGAGATTACTAAAATTGCGCTACCTATTGGAATTTCCTTCTTTACATTTCAATCAATGAGCTACGTTATCGATGTATATAGAGGCGCTCCTGTTCAAAAAAATCTTGCGTATTTGGGTTTGTACGTTTCGCTGTTTCCTCAACTTATCGCAGGTCCTATTGTAAGATACACTACCGTTGCTGATGAAATTGTATCACGAACTGTTACAAAAGAAGAATTATGCAAGGGTTTTGCGCGTTTTGTACGAGGTTTTAATAAAAAAGTTCTTTTAGCAAACCTTTTGTCACAGGTAGCGGATATTGCTTTTGCTTCTGAAGAATTAAGCGTTTCACTTGCTTGGATAGGCGCTATTTGTTATACGCTACAAATTTTCTTTGATTTTAGCGGCTATTCAGAAATGGCAATAGGCATTGGTCTTATGTTGGGATTCCATTTTCTTGAAAACTTTGACTATCCTTACATTTCAAAAACAATCACAGAATTTTGGCGCAGATGGCATATGTCTCTAGGATCCTGGTTTAGGGATTATTTATACTTCCCTCTTGGTGGATCAAGAGTAAAATCAAAATTTAGATTAATATTAAATCTATCCGTTGTTTGGTTGGCAACGGGAATATGGCACGGTGCAAGCTGGAATTTCATATTATGGGGAGTTTTATACGGTATTATTTTAATATTTGAAAAGCTTTTATCTATTCCCAAAAAAGCGGACAATAATCTTTATTTAAGAATTCCATATCAAATATTCTCTATATTAATGGTTGTTTTAGGTTGGGTTTTATTCCGTGCTACCGACCTTAATTCTGCTTGGTATTTTATTAAATCTATGTTTGGTGCTACTAATAATACCTTTACAGACAGCATTACTATTCGTTATTTCTTTGATTTTGTAGTCCTTATTATTGTTGGTATCATTTGCTCTACTCCACTTATTTCTTCTATAAGAAAAAAATTACAGCCAAAAATTAAAAACGGTGAATTGATTTTTGACAGTATTGGATATGCAGTTCAATTTATTCTATTTTTAGTGAGTGTATCGTATTTAATTATGAATGCCCACAATCCATTTATCTATTTTAATTTTTAAGGGGGCAGATATGAAAAAGAATATACCTTTATATTGTTTTGTGGTTTTAATCTGCACCTCCATTGTACTTGCATTTGTGTTGAATTTTCACTTGGTTATTGACCCTTTTAAAAAATTAGATAATGAAGATTATACTTTTGAAAAGTTCACCGATGATACACAGAAGCAATATACCTCTAATTTCTTTGCAAGGGAAAGCTTTATAAACTTAAACGGTTTATTTACACGCCTTATAGGTAAAAAAACTACTAACAATGTGGATAAAATGAAAAACGGTATGCTTGTAAATTCAAATATTATTTATAGAGATACAAGCAATTTGGCAAATAGTATAAAACAATTTAACTCTCACTTAAAAGAAAATGACGTTAAATTTGTCTACATTCAGTTGCCGATGAAGGTTGATTTAGAAAACTCACTTATTTATGACGGATACGTAAATTACGCCAATCAAAATGCTAACGAGTTACTTGGAAAGTTAGGAAATGATGTTTCATTTATTGATATGCGTAAATATATCGTTTCAACTCCTGAACAGGTTGAAAAATATTATTACCGTACTGACCACCATTGGAATACCTACGGTGCGTTTGAAGCGTATAAAGTTGTTCTAAATTACCTTGATGAAGAATTTCCTGAACAAGACTTTGATTTATCTAATGCCGATATAAATAATTGGAACGCTACCGTATATGAGGATTGGTTTTTAGGAAGTCTTGGTAAAAGAGTTGGCAAGTTATATGCAGGTGTTGATGATTTAACGCTATTGACACCTAAATTTGATACTGATATGTCAATGTATGTTACTAATCACAGAAAATTCTTTAACGGAAATTTTGAAAACACTGTTATGGATAACAGTTTTCTCGATAAGCGAGATTACTTTCATGAAAATCCTTATTGCTCATATATTGGCGGAGACTATCCTTTAGTTAATCATATAAATAATAATGCGTCAAACGATTTAAAGGTGCTGATTATCAAAGATAGCTTTTCATTACCTTTACAAGCATTTTTATCAACTTCAGTAAAAGAATTAGATGTAATTGATGCAAGATATTTTACTGAATGTACTATTGCAGAATATGTAAATGTTTCAAAGCCCGATATTGTAATCATGTCGATAAATCCTTCTGTTTTCGGTGAAACAAAATACCAAAAATTCGGTATTGATGAAGCACGCTATCACACTAATCAAACAGAAAAAATAGAAATAGTTAAAAACCAATCGTTTAAGTTACAATCAAACAGTAATTATTACTATAAAGCAGTTTTATCAGGTCTTAGTTACAATACAAAATACACCGTTTCTTTTGATAATATAAATTGTTCAAATGAGGGCGTTGACGGGGTTACTGTTGCTCTTTATAATAAGGACTCACAAAAAATAATTTCAAGTTATGTTTTTAATTTAGATTTCTGTAAACAAAACGGGTTTGAATGGTCTTTTGTTACACCTGATATAAAAAGCGGAAATTTACAAATTTTAGTGTATGCCGGCTTACATTCACAAACGAAGGGAAACACGGTAGAATATCAGAGCTTGACAGTTTATAAATATGAATAGCTAATTGAATTTGATTTAGAGCGATAAATAAATCCCTATACTTTCATGAAAAACCTTGTCGATAATAAAAAAATGCTTCGGAAAAACCGAAGCATTTTTTGTATTTACTAAAATTAGATTTCAGCGAAGTACTTGATTGTACGAACCATTTGGCTTGTGTAGCTGTTTTCGTTGTCGTACCATGAAACAACTTGTACTTGGTATGTGTCATCATCGATCTTAGCAACCATTGTTTGTGTTGCATCGAATAATGAACCGTATGTCATACCGATAACGTCGCTTGAAACGATTTCATCTGTGTTGTAGCCGTATGAAGCAGAAGCAGCTGCCTTCATTGCTGCATTGATAGAATCCTTTGTTACATCAGCGCCCTTAACAACAGCAACTAAGAGTGTTGTTGAGCCTGTGCATGTAGGAACTCTTTGTGCAGAACCGATAAGCTTGCCGTTGAGCTCAGGAATTACAAGACCGATAGCCTTAGCAGCGCCTGTTGAGTTAGGAACGATGTTTTGTGCGCCAGCTCTTGCTCTTCTTAAGTCACCCTTTCTGTGTGGGCCATCAAGAATCATTTGGTCGCCTGTGTAAGCGTGAACTGTTGTCATGATACCGCTTTGGATTGGGTATGCATCGTTAAGAGCCTTAGCCATTGGAGCTAAGCAGTTTGTTGTACATGAAGCAGCAGAGATGATTTGGTCATCAGCTGTTAATGTGTTTTCGTTAACGCCGAATACGATTGTCTTAAGGTCGTTGCCTGCAGGAGCAGAGATAACTACCTTCTTAGCACCAGCTGTGATGTGTGCCATTGACTTTTCTTTGGAGCAGTAGAAGCCTGTGCACTCAAGAACTACGTCAACACCAAGCTCACCCCATGGGCAGTTTGCAGCATCCTTTTCTGCGTAAATTTTGATTGTCTTACCATCAACTGTGATGCTGTCCTCTGTGCAAGATACTGTATCTGCAAGAGCGTACTTACCTTGTGCTGTGTCATACTTAAGAAGATGAGCGAGCATCTTTGGGCTGGTAAGATCGTTGATAGCTACTACTTCGTAGCCTTCTGCGCCGAACATCTGTCTGAATGCAAGACGTCCGATACGGCCAAAGCCGTTAATTGCAACTTTAACTGACATTTTTATGTCCTCCAAAAAAATAAATTGTGTATGGAATATTCCTTCCCTACCAGTGATATATTATATACTATTTTTAACTAAGTTACAAGTATTTTTTTAATTTTTCTCATTTTTTCCCTTTTGCATAATAAAATTGAGGTAAATTTTGGTTTTTTTATCATTTCAACCAAATAATATTGTATTTTTTATTTGACATTATCTACTTTATTTGTTATAATGTATTCTGTAAAAATATTGTTTTGGGGGAGCTATGGAGATTTTTAAAAATTTAATTGGCAATGATGATATTAAGAATACTCTTGGCTCTGCTATTAAAAACGGGGTATTCTCCCATGCTTATATCATTGAAGGCGATAGAGGTACAGGCAAGCATACTATTGCAAGACTGGCTTCAAGCGCGATTATGTGTCAGGGTGGTGGGGATTTGCCTTGCGGCAAATGCGATTTTTGCAGAAAAATTTTAAATGATAACTGCGCAGATGTTAGATTTTTTGATGCCTTCAAGGTTGATGATGTAAGAAAGATTAAGGAAACGCTATATGAAAGCTCAACGGAATGTCCTTACAAGATTTACATTTTTAACGATGCTCACAAAATGAATATTAAGGCTCAAAACGCTCTTCTTATTTCCCTTGAGGAGCCACCGAAAAATGTAGTATTTTTCTTGCTTTGTCAGGATGCAAGCTATTTACTTGAAACTATAAGGTCAAGAGCTCAGCTTCTTAGGACTAAGCCCCTTAGTAATGGTGTGATTTTTAAATATATAAGAGATAATATGCTTTCTTCATTAAGCGATGAAAGCTTAAATGAGATTATTGTTTCTTCCCGTGGCTCGCTTGGATATGTTCTTGATATGCTTGATGAGAAAAGGGCCGAGGAGCTGCTTAGCTCACGAGAGAAAATTTCATCCTTTGCGGAAGCTCTCTTATCAAATGATATTTCATCATACTCTATGATTACCTCATTATTTTCTATGTCAAGAGATGCATTAAAGGAGCTTCTCTCCTCTGCTCTTATTGCAGTAAGAGATATGGCGGTTATTAAGAAGGATAAAAATGCCGCGCTTTGCTTTTATGCTTCAAGAGAAAATGTAATCAAGCTTGCTTCAAGGCACAGCTTAAAAAAGATACTTGGTATATACGATGCTATTGAGAAGGGGCTTTACGATTTCGGTTCAAATTCTAATGTGCCGAACACTCTTACCTCTATTCTCATAAATGCAAAAAAGAAAGGAAACTAATATGTCAGAGGAAATTATAAATAATTTAAACGAGGAAAACGAATCTGTTGAGGTTATCGGTATCCGCTTTAAGGATGGCGGTAAGGTGTACTATTTTGACCCTAACGGATGCAAGGGTACTCTTCAAGATTTTGCTATTGTGGAAACTGCAAGAGGCGTTGAATTTGGAAAGGTATGTCAAGCAAATAAGCTTGTATCAAAGAATGATATTGTGCCACCTCTTCGCCCTGTAATAAGAATTGCAACTGAGAAGGATATTAAGACTAACGAGGAAAACAAGAGAAAGGAAGCTGAGGCTATAAAGGTTTGTCAGCAAAAGGTTGCCTCTCACGGTCTTGAAATGAAGCTTATTGAGTCAGAATATGCATTTGATGGCGCTAAGCTTACCTTTTATTTTACTGCTGATGGCAGAATTGATTTTAGAGAATTGGTTAAGGATTTAGCATCTACATTTAAGACAAGAATTGAGCTACGCCAAATTGGTATCCGTGATGAGGCAAAGTTTATGGGCGGTCTTGGTGTTTGTGGTCGTCCGTTCTGTTGCAGTACATTTTTACCTGATTTTTGTCAGGTTTCAATTAAGATGGCTAAGGAGCAAAGCTTATCTCTTAATTCATCAAAGATTTCAGGTGCATGCGGTAGGCTTATGTGTTGCTTAAAATTTGAGCATGATACTTATGCGCAAGAAATAAAGAAAACTCCGCCTGTTGATTCAACTGTAAAAACTCCTGATGGAACTGGTGTAGTTACTGAAATAAGTCCACTTGCGGGAACTGTTAAGGTACACATAAATGATTCAATAAAATCATATCATAGAGATGAGGTTAAGATACTATCCTTGCCTAAAAAGAAGGATGATAGCAATGATGAGGTTGAGGAGTAATTTCGACTTTTTTGTGGGAATTTCTTATAATTTCACATATGCTATTGACAAATAAGATTTTTGTGCTAAAATAAGATTGTAAAATTTACACGGAGGTAATTATCATGGCATTCAAGATTACTGATGAGTGCATTGCTTGTGGCGCTTGCGTTGATGCTTGCCCATGCAACTGCATCGTTGAAGGTGATGGCAAATTCGTAATTAATGCAGACGAGTGCATTTCTTGCGGTTCATGTGCTGGCGCTTGCCCAGTTGGCGCACCTGTTGAAGAATAATTTAATTCTTACATACAATGAAACGGAGCTACGAGTATGTAGCTCCGTTTTCATATAAGCGCATGCTATGATGAACTAAGCTAATGGAAATTTTAGAAAATGAACGAATAAATGAAATAAATGAAAATTTAAGGCTAATTGAGAAAAAGGATTCTCTTACCTTTGGCACAGATGCTTATCTTTTATCTGCTTATTTACCGAAAAGGCAAAAATCTATCGGTGTAGAGCTAGGCTGCGGTAGTGGAGTTATTTCTCTACTTGCATTAACTAAAAATAAGTGTCAGCGAGTTTACGGAATTGAGGTACAGAGGGAAATTGCCTCTGTTGCTAAGAGAAATAGCGAATTAAACACACTTGGTGGCGTTTTTTCTATAATTAACAAGGATTTAAGAGACGTTTGCATCAATGATATAGGAAACGAGGTTGACATTGTTTTCTCTAATCCGCCGTATATGAAAAGTGATTCAGGAAAAGCCAACGAAAATGATTTTAAAAACATTTCAAGACACGAGGTTTGCGGAGATATAGATGATTTTTGCAAATGTGCAAGGCTATTATTAAAGCATGGCGGAAGCTTTTATGTGGTGTATAGGCCTGATAGGATGATTGACTTAATTTCGAGTATGAGAAATAACGGAATTGAGCCTAAAAGACTTACATTTATACATACAAATACGCACACATCCCCTTCTCTTTTGTTAATTCAAGGCAAAAAGGGCGGTAAGGGTGGACTTATAATTGACAAGCCCATTTACATATACAAGGATGGCACTACTGAATATACAGAGGAATTTATTAAGATTTACGAAAATTGTGAAATTGAGGATATAAGATGAGAGTTTCAGGAAACAGAAATGCATCATATGAGGATAAAAATGCTATTGTAGGTGGCACGCTTTATTTGGTGGCTACGCCTATTGGCAATTTGTCCGATATAAGTGAAAGAGCGTTAAAGGTGCTTGGCGGAGTTGACTTTGTTGCGGCAGAGGATACGAGAAATACAGGTAAGCTTCTTGCTTATTTTGGTATTTCTAAGCCTATGGTTAGCTATTTTGAGCATAACAAGCGTGAGCGTGGTGAGGTTATTGTAGAAAGGCTATTAAATGGAGAGAGCTGTGCTTTGGTTACCGATGCAGGCACACCTGCCATATCAGACCCCGGAGAGGATTTAGTGAGACTATGTGCTGAAAAGGGTGTTATTGTAACATCTATTCCCGGTTGCTGTGCATGTGTAAATGCGCTTGCTTTATCTGCCCTTGCGACAGGTAGATTTTGCTTTGAGGGATTTTTAAGCACTAACAAAAATGAGAGAAACACACGCTTAAATGAGTTAAAAAACGACACACGTACCCACATTTTTTATGAAGCGCCTCACAAGCTGACAAAAACTCTTGATGATATAATTGAGGTTTTTGGAGACAGAAAAATTGCCCTTTGCAGAGAGCTTACTAAGTTAAATGAGGAAGTTATAAGGACCACTCTTTCGGGTGCTATTAAGTATTACCAAGAGAATGCGCCAAGAGGTGAATATGTGCTTGTAATTGAGGGCGCTGATGAAGGTGCAGTTAAAAATGATGCTTTTTGGGCAAGCATGTCTATTTCGGAGCATGTGGAGCATTACATTTCACAAGGAATGAAAAAGATGGATGCTATTAAAGCGGTGGCTAAGGATAGAGATTTGCCAAAGAATGAGGTTTATAAGGAAGTTAATTGCTGAGTTAGTTATAGAGGGCAGAATGAATTATCTGCTCTCTATTTTATTTCACTTATCTTGTAGGCTTTTTTTCACTGTCGTGGGCAACTAAAAAAATTATGGGCATTTTTTATATTTATACTTGATATATTATATATTTTCTGTTAAAATATAGTATTGAAAAGATTTATATTATAAAAGGGGGAGTCAATATGGCAAAGACTGCTTTTATAAATGGTTATGTTTTTAATACTGACACGGAAAGCTTTGTAAGGCGCAATGTAATTTGCGAGGATGGCTTTATTATAGATATTACAAACGGATTTGTGCCTCATGGATGTGAGGTTATAGATATAAGTGGCAAGTATCTTATTCCCGGCATGGTTGATGTGCATACGCATGGTATTGGCGGGTATGATTTTACCGCTGCAAGTGAGGAAAATATAAAAGAAATGTGCAGAGTATATGCAAAAAATGGTACTACCTCTGTAATGGCAACTCTTGCCTCTACATCACTTTCTAATCTTATCAATTCTGTTTTTAATATAAATCCTAACAGATTAAATGAGGGATACACGGGCGCTAACATTCTTGGCGTTCATATGGAGGGTAGATATTTAAGTCCTGAAAAGAGGGGCGCTCACGCTACCGAATTTTTAGCATTGCCTAATATGAATGAGCTTGAAAGACTAAGCAGTGCTATGCTTCCTGCTCCTATGCACTTCTCTATGGCTCCCGAGCTTGAGGGTAGTGAGGAATTTATAAAGAAAATTGTGGAGCTTGGTGGCACGGTTGGTATTGCGCACACTAATGCAACATATGAGCAAGCATATACGGCAGTTAAGAAATGGGGCGCAACCTCATTTACCCATACCTTTAATGCTATGACTCCTGTGCATCATAGAAATCCTGGTGCTACTGTTTGCGCTATGACCTGTGATGATGCTTATGCAGAGGTTATTTGCGATGGGCAGCATTTAGCACCTGCTATTGTGGATTTAATTTATAAAGCAAAGCCTAAGGATAAGATGGTGCTTATTACCGACTCCTTGGCGGCGGCAGGTAAATCTGATGGCGAATATGAGCTTTCTGGAGCTAAATATATTGTAAAGAATGGTTGCTGTATAAATGAGCATGGCACTATTGCGGGAAGCATTTTAACTCTTTTTGAGGGCATGCTTAACTTTATGAAATTCTGCAATGTTCCGCTCATTCACGCGCTAAAATATGCGACTATAAATCCTGCTAAGATGGTAAATGCAGATTTTGTCGGCAAGATTGAAAAGAATTATCGTGCTGACTTTATTGTAATAAATGATACTAATGCGCCTAAGATTTTAGATGTTTATGTTGGTGCAAGAAAGATTGAGGGATAGATTATGTGTAAAGACTGTAAGGAACACAACAAAGAAAAATTTTATATCACTACTGCCATAGCATACGCTTCAAGAAAGCCACACTTTGGTAACACCTATGAGGTAATTGCTACTGATGCTATTGCGCGCTACAAAAGACAAAGAGGCTACGATGTACGCTTCATGACAGGTACTGATGAGCATGGTCAAAAGGTGCAAAATCTTGCAGAGGAAGCAGGTATTTCACCTAAGCAGTATGTTGACAATGTAGCTGGGGAAATTAAGAGAATTTGGGATTTAATGAACACATCCTATGACCACTTTATAAGAACTACTGATGATTATCACGAAACTGCCGTTGAGCATATTTTTAAGAAGCTTTATGATAAGGGCGACATTTACAAGGGTTATTATGAGGGCTGGTACTGTACTCCTTGTGAGTCATTCTTTACTGAGACACAGTTAGTTGACGGCAAGTGTCCTGACTGTGGCAGAGAGGTTGCAAAAACTCGTGAGGAAGCATATTTCTTTAAGATGAGCAAGTACGGCGACAGACTTATGGAATATATTGAGAGCCATCCTGACTTTATTCAGCCTGAGTCAAGAAAGAAGGAAATGATAAACAACTTCTTAAAGCCAGGTCTTCAGGACTTATGCGTTTCTCGTACATCATTTAACTGGGGTGTTTCTGTAACATTTGACCCTAAGCATGTTATTTATGTATGGATTGATGCTTTATCAAACTATATTACAGGTCTTGGATATGACCCTGACAATGAGGAGCAGCCAGAGCTATTTAAGAAATATTGGCCAGCTGATGTTCATATTATCGGTAAGGACATTGTAAGATTCCATACTATTTATTGGCCTATTATGTTAATGGCTCTTGATGTTGAGTTACCTAAGAAGGTATTCGGACATCCTTGGTTTAACTTTGGTGTTGACAAGATGTCAAAATCAAGAGGTAATGTTGTTTATGCAGATGAGCTTGCTGAAAGATTTGGTGTTGATGGCGTAAGATACTATGCGCTTTCCGAAATGCCATATGCAAATGACGGCTCTATCACTTACGAAAATATTATTAATCGCTTTAATACTGACCTTGCAAATAATCTCGGTAACCTAGTGAACCGTACTATTGCAATGACTAAGAAGTATTTTGATGGTGTTATCCCTATGCCACAGGGAGACGAGGGCGTTGATGGGGAGTTAAAGTCAACTGTTTCTGCTTCAATCGAAAAATTCTGCGCACAAATGGATGAATTTAGAATTGCAGAGGCGGCTGAAACTGTATTTGATATGCTTAGCCGCGCTAACAAGTATATTGATGAGACTACACCTTGGGCTCTTGCTAAGGATGAAGCATTAAAATGCCGCCTTGGCACTGTTCTTTATAATCTTTTAGAGGTTATAAGAGTGGGAGCGGTTTTACTTACACCATTTATCCCTGCTACATGTGAGGAAATCTTTGCTCAGATAAATACTGACCTTACAGATTACTGCTCTATTAAGGAATTTGGCACATTAAAGAGTGGTGTTACTGTTGGAGAGAGCAAGGTATTATTTGCAAGAATTGATGAAAAGAAAATGCTTGAGGAAATTGAGGCAGAAAAGAAGGCTAAGGAAGAGGCGGCAAAAGCCATCGAAAAGCCTGAGGGATGTGCAATTATAGGCTTTGATAAGTTTATGGATGTTGAGCTTCGTACAGCTGAAATTATTGCTTGCGAGCCAGTGCCTAAGGCGAAAAAACTTCTAAAATTACAAGTAGATTTAGGATACGAAAAGAGACAGGTTGTTTCCGGTATTGCTAAATTCTATAAGCCTGAGGATTTGATTGGCAAGAAGGTTATTATTGTTGCTAACCTTGCTCCTGCTAAGCTTTGTGGTGTTGATAGCAACGGTATGATTCTTGCTTCAGGCGAGGAAACAATCAGAGTTGTATTCCTTGATAAGGATACTCCTAACGGCGAAAGGGTAAGATAAATTGAAAAAGATAAAAAAGCAGAGACTTCTCTGCTTTTTTATGAAAATTGAGGAAAAATGAAGTTATTTGATACACATGCGCATTATGATGATGTGCGATTTATAAATGAATATGAGGGTGGCACTGACTCGGCTATACTTGACTGTTTAAATGACTGTGTTGGAAATATCGTAAATATTGGCACTAATTTAGATAATTCAAAAAGGTCTATTGAGCTTGCAGAAAAATATAATGAGGTTTATGCAAGCGTTGGTATTCATCCATCGGATGCACTTTTATACGATGATGTTGATTTTGTAATGGGAGAGCTTGAAAAAATGCTTTCTCATCCTAAGGTGGTGGCTCTTGGGGAAATTGGTCTTGATTATCATTGGGATGATGTGCCAAGAGAAACACAGATGCTTTATTTTAGAAAGCAAATGGAGCTTGCAAGCAATCTTGATGTTCCTGTTATTATACATGACAGAGAGGCGCACGGAGATTGCCTTGATGTAGTTAAGGAATTTCCAACGGTTAAGGGAATTTTTCATAGCTTTAGCGGCTCGCCTGAGATGGCTACGGAGCTTATAAAAATGGACTGGTATCTGTCATTTTCAGGTCCTGTTACATATAAAAATGCTAAGCAGCCTAAGGAAGCATGCAAGGTTGTGCCAAGTGATAGAATTTTAATTGAGACAGATGCTCCATATTTACCGCCTGTACCACACAGGGGAGAGTTAAATCGCTCAACATATATGTATTTTACTGCGCTTGAAATTGCGAATCAGCGCGGTGTTTCCATTGAGGAAATTGAGAAAATCACTACTGAAAATGCGAAAAGAGTTTTTAGAATAAAATAGTCAAAAATTTTTTATTATCACATAAAATTTATAGTGAATTGAGGTGATAATATGAAAAATAAACCGTTGCTTTATACTTTTTTGTTTGCTCTTCTTGCCATCTTATCCTGTATTTTAGTTTTGCTGATTGGTCTTTATTTTGGCAAATATTTAAAGGACTTACATGAAAAAAGCAAAGCTGTATCTGCAATGAGCAATACGGTTACATATGTTATTGATGCCGGTCATGGTGGCGAGGATGCAGGTGCGATAGCTTACGATGGTACTCTTGAAAAGGATTTAAATTTGGAAATTGCTACTTTGCTGTGTGGGCTTTTGGAGTTAAATGGAAATAATGTTAAAATGACAAGGGACAGCGATACTCTGCTCTATGATTATTACAATGATTTAGAGGATTACACAGGGCAAAAGAAGGTTTATGATTTAAAAAATCGTTTGAGGATAGCTGAGGAATATGAAAATTCCATTTATGTGGGGATACATATGAATAAATTTTCCGTGGCTAAATATAAGGGGCTGCAGGTTTATTATTCCCCTAACAACGAAAATAGCTTTGACTTTGCAAGCAAAATAAGAGACAATACAAGGCTATATTTACAAAAGGATAATAAAAGAGAGATTAAAAGAGCGGACTCCTCTATTTATGTTTTACACAAGGCTAAAATGCCTGCGGTTTTGGTTGAATGTGGCTTTTTGTCAAATGATGAGGAGCTTACAAATTTAAAGGATAATGATTATAGAGCTAAATTAGCAATTACTATATTTAGCTCAATTTTAGAAGGATAAATTTTTTAAAAAAGGAAAATAAAATGAAAGAAAAGAAGGTTTTCGTTTGCACGGAATGCGATTATCAGCATCCAAAATGGGTAGGACAATGTCCTTCCTGTAAAAAATGGAATACTATGGTTGAGGAAACCTATCAGCCTAAGGTTGAGCCTAAAAATCCACGAGCATCTATAATTTCAGATTTTTCTGAGCCTGTTTTATATAATGAAATGGAAATTCCTGCTTATATTCGTTCATCAACAGGTATTGGGGAGCTTGACAGAGTTTTAGGCGGTGGAATTGTTGACGGAAGTGTTGTTTTACTTGCAGGAGAGCCTGGTATTGGTAAGTCAACCTTACTTATGCAAATTTGCTCTAAGCTTGAAAATAGAGTGCTTTATGTTTCCGGTGAGGAATCTAAGGGGCAATTAAAGCTAAGAGGAGAAAGAATTGGACTAAATGGAGATAATACTTACTTCATGACCGAAACTAATGTTGATAATATTTTATCGCAGGTAGAAAAGATTTCTCCTAAGGTAGTTATTATTGATTCTATTCAAACTATGTTTGACCCGAATTGCGCTTCTATTCCAGGTAGCATAAATCAAGTTAAGGAATGTGCTATAAAGCTAATTGCCACATCAAAAAGCAAATGCTTTTCCGTGATTTTAGTGGGACATGTAAACAAAGAGGGTACCATTGCCGGTCCTAAGATTTTAGAGCATATGGTTGATGCGGTGCTTTATTTTGAGGGCGAAAGATTTCAATCTTATAGAATTATCCGCGCTATAAAAAACCGTTTTGGCTCTACTAACGAAATTGGTGTTTTTGAAATGAGTGATGAGGGATTAAAGGAAGTGCCTAATCCTTCGGAAATGCTTCTTTCGGGAAGACCCGTAGGTGTTAGCGGCAGCTGTGCGGTGTGTGTAATGGAAGGAAGCAGACCTTTGATTGCAGAGATACAAGCACTTGTAACTCCTACCACATTCCCTGCTCCAAGAAGAACTGCAAATGGCATTGATTACAATCGTCTGTGCTTACTTTTAGCGGTGCTTGAAAAGAGACTTGGGCTTAAGTTTTCACAAAATGATATTTACTTAAATGTTGTAGGCGGTCTTAGTCTTGATGAGCCATCGGTGGATTTGGCTATTGCTCTTGCGCTTATTTCAAGCATAAAGGATATTCCTATTCCTGAAAGCGTGCTTGCTATGGGAGAAATCGGTCTTGCAGGAGAATGTCGCTCTGTTAGTGATATGCAAAAAAGAATTAGTGAATCGTACAGGCTTGGCTTTGACACTATTGCGGTGCCTTCAAAATCTATTACAAGCGATTTAAAAACGCCTAAGGATGTATCGCTAATTTCTATTGGCAGTATATATGATGCCTTAAAATTATTTAAGGAAAATAGATAGCTCTAAAAATATCCCAAAATGATTTGGGATATTTTTTCTTTTTTTACATATAATAGTAAAAGCGATATTAAAATGCGAGGTAATTATATGTGTTCAATTTGTGGAGAGGTTGATTTTATATCGCCTTCGGATAAAAGATATGATACGGTTAAGAAAATGAACTCTGTTATGAAGCATAGAGGTCCTGATGACAGTGATATTTTCTATGATGAAAATGTGTGTCTTGGGCATAACAGACTAAGCGTTATGGACATTGAAAACGGGCATCAGCCTATGAGTGTTGTTTATGGGAATAAGCGATACACTATTGTATATAATGGAGAGATATACAACTGTGATGAGATAAGAAAGGATATTAAAAAAAGAGGAATTGAGTTAAGGACTAACTGCGATACTGAGGTAGTGCTTTATTCTTACATTATTTACGGAAATGACTGTCCTAAACATTTAAATGGAATTTTTGCATTTTGTGTTTATGATGGGGAAAGCGTATTTTTAGCAAGGGATAGATTTGGCGTTAAGCCACTTTATTATTCCATAAAAGGAAGTACATTTGTGTTTGGCTCGGAAATTAAGTCAATGCTTGAAAATCCTTTAATTTCATCAAATGTTGACAAACACGGACTTTGGGAGATTTTGTATTTAAGTCCGAATTTTGTGTCGGGAAAGAGTGTTTTTCGGGATATTTTAGAATTAAAGCCTGCTGAGTGTATGACTTTTGACAAATGTGATGCTAAAAAATGGAAATATTGGGAGATTAATGCAACACCGTTTTTTAAGGACAGGGACTATGCAATAGAGAAAACAAGATACTTAATGTGTGATGCTATTAGGCGGCAGATGGTATCGGATGTGCCACTTTGTGTGCTTCTTTCAGGTGGTCTTGATTCAAGTGTGGTATCTGCGGTAGGTCAAGAATATTGCAAGGAAAAAGGCACGGTGCTTGACACATACTCCTTTGAGTATGAGGGTAACAAGGAAGCATTTAAAAATAGCTTATTTCAGCCTGAGAAGGATGATGATTTTGCACTTTATGTGGCAGACTACTTAGGCACTAATCATACGGTGCTTACATGTCAAAATGATGTGTTAGCAAATGAGCTAATTGCAGCCACAGGGTATAGGGATTTACCGGGGCAAGCGGATATTGATTCTTCTCTTCTGTATTTTTGCAAGGAGATAAAAAAGCGGCACACGGTTGGGCTAAGTGGCGAATGCTCCGATGAAATTTTTGGGGGATATCCTTGGTTTTACCGTCCTGAAATGCTATATTCAGACTTTTTCCCTTGGATACACAATCCACGCTTGCGACCTTCATTATTTAAGGACAGTGTGTCAAGCAGTGATGATGGATATGAGTATATAAGGTCAATTTACAAAAAATCCTTTGAGGAGTGTCCGATTTTGGATACTGATACAGAGGAAATGAAAACATCAAGGCGCGCTTCATACTTATCGGTAAATTACTTTATGACCTCTTTATTACAGAGGAAGGACAGAATGAGTATGGCAAGCGGAGTGGAAATACGAGTGCCCTTTGCAGACCATAGAATTTATGAATTTGTGTTCAATGTGCCGTGGAAATACAAGTTTGAAAATGGCGTTGAAAAATCCTTGCTTCGTAACAGTATGGTGGGATATTTGCCTGATAAGATTTTATGGCGAAAGAAAAGCCCTTATCCAAAAACCCATAATCCCGAATATACAAAAGCAGTTATTAAAATGCTTGAATGCAGGCTGAAAAAAGGCTCGTATTTAAACGAGGTGCTTGACAGACAGAAGCTTGATGAGGTATTAAATGGTAGTGGCACTTGGTTTGGTCAGCTAATGAGTGCGCCACAAATGGTGGCTTGGCTAATTCAGTTTGATTATTGGATGGAAAAATATAAAATTAATCTTATATAGTATTGATTTTTGTACCTTGCTATGTTAAAATAGCAAGGTACAATTTTTTTGCGAGGTAGTTATGATTAAGAATAATTTTAAATATACTATAACCGCAAGCTTTTTAGGTTATATTACTCAGGCTATTATGCTTAATTTTCCGCCGCTTCTTTTTGTTTTCTTTGGAAGCGAGTTTGGTATTACGCCTATTCAGATTACGGCGCTTATTGTTTCTAACTTTGTTTTAGAGATTATTGTTGATGTTATTGCTTCAAAAAATGCAGAAAAATGGGGCTACCGCAAAATGGTTATTTGCGCCGATGCATTTGGGGCAACAGGTCTTATATTTATGGCGCTTGCTCCTGTTATTTTCTCTGAAAATATGATTTTTTACGGGTTTATGATTGCTATGATGCTTTGCGGTATTGGTGGCGGTCTTATGGAGGTTCTTATTTCTCCTATTGTTGAGGCGTGTCCTACTAAAAACAAGGCAGGATTTATGAGCCTACTCCATTCATTTTACTGTTGGGGACAGTTTGCGGTAGTGCTTTTATCTACTGTATTTTTTAGAACAGTTGGCATTGACAAGTGGTACATAATTGCTTGTCTTTGGGCTATTGTGCCTCTTATTGGATTAGTATTATTTACATTCGCTCCTATAAATCACTTAATTGAAGAGGGCAAGGGTGCAACTTTAAAATCACTTTTAAAGAGCTTTACCTTTTGGTTATTCCTTGTAATGATGCTTTGCGCAGGTGCATCTGAGATTACAATGAGCCAATGGGCATCATTCTTTGCAGAGAGTGGTCTTGGTGTTGAAAAATGGGTTGGCGATTTACTTGGTCCTTGTATGTTTGCGCTTGCAATGGCACTTACAAGAGTATTTTACGCAAAGGCTTGTGAGAAAATAAAGCTTGATACTGCTATTTGCATTTCTGCTGTGATTTGCTTTGCTACATATGTTCTTGCGATTGTTTCTCAAAATCCTATTTTATCGCTTATTGGTTGCGCTACCTGTGGCTTTGGCTGTGGTGTTTTATGGCCTGCGACTTACAGCTTATCATCACAGAGAATTCCTAACGGTGGAGTTTTAATGTTTGGTGTGCTTGCACTTTTAGGGGATGCGGGATGTCTTGTTGGTCCTGCTATTGCCGGTAGTGTATCAAGTGCATTTAATAATGATATAAGATACGGTTTTATGGTAACGCTTATATTCCCTGCTTTAATGGCTATTTCAAGCTTGATTTTGATAATTAGAAGAAAAAAGAAAGCTAAAAACACCTCATCCGAATGCTAACGCATCCACCTTCCCCTCAAGGGGAAGGCTTTTTTATTTTGCACTTTTTACAAAATAAGGTGGTGTATTTTGCATTTTTTGCTAAAATAGATGCGGTTATTTTGCGCTTGGCGATATTTATTTCTGTTTTAAAAAATGTTATAATTAAATTGTAAAAAGCAATATTGCATTTTACATCTTCATCGATGAATTTACAAAATTAAATTAAGGAGAAATAAAATGAAAAAGATTTTGGCAACCGCATTGGTTCTTGTCATAACATTATGCTTGTTTTCTTGCGGTGGAAATTATTTTAGCAAGGCGGTATCACAGTTAAAGGATTATGGACTTGAGCCCATGGCTTATGATTACAAGCAAATTCGGTCTATTGAGGCGAATTTGGAAAATGCTAACATTCATATTGAAGGCAAAATAACAAAAATCACGCATTTGGTAAAGCAAAATATCAATGGTCTTGACTATGCATATGTATATGAATTTGAAAACAGAGATGATGCTTCTCTTTTCTATGAAGGTCATGCAAAAAATTTCATATCAAGATTGAAGGTTAACGTTGTTGTATTTGGAAATGTGGATACAATCAACTCTATTAAATTTTAGATTGAATATTATCGGATTTTATGATAAACTGATATTGAGGTAAAAAATGAAAATTCCTAAGGATATAAGGCGATATGTGAGAAAAAGAAGGATTTTGCGTGTTGCTTTGTGGCTTTTATGCATGATGCTATTCTCTTTTGCATTTTTTAGCAGTTGGGACAGTATAAGTGAAAGCATTTATACGGAAATAAGAGTTGTAATTTTTATTGGTGTTTTGGTGGTATCCGTATTTGCTTTTGGTATTCCTAAGCTGATGTTCGGAAAATCCTTTTTCGGTAAAATTGTTGCGCTTAATGTTGTTCATAAAAATGACAATGATATGCGAATGGGTCTTATTGAATCCTTTTACAGAAGAATTTGGGTATATGCTACCATTGAGCTTGCAAACGGAAGGAAAATTCGCAAGGATATTGCTTCTAAAAGGACAAGGGGATTATACATTCCGCCTAAGCATAGAAAAAGTGGCGTTGACAGTTATTTTTCTAATCAATACTGTGTTGGAGATACTGTAATATTTATTTCTGGCACTAAATTCTGTCAGGTATATTCGAAAGAAAAGGAAAGCTTGACTTGTGTTGTTTGTGGGGAATTTTCAAGTAGTGATAGCAAAAAATGTGAGTATTGTGGACACACGATTGTGAAAGGATAAAATATGAACCGTTGGATGTACTATTTAATAGGGCTTCGCTTTAAGGGTGTTGGTCAGCAACAGATGTATAGACGACCATCGAAGCTTAGAATTGCGATAAATATAATTTGCTATATTTTATCGGCTATTATGCTTGGAGTTATATTTGCTTACGGTGGATTTTGGGCGTTTATAGCAGGTGGTTCATTTTTCGGTATTATTCTTGCTTTTTTCAGTTCAATGTCAGTGGGTAAGGATTTAATTTATACTCAATCATTGATTGCAAAGGAGCAAATACGGGGAGAAAGACCTCTTGATTTTAGTCATAAGCTTGTAAAATTAGGGTATGTAATGAGCTTTGCGCCGATATATATTATTATGTTGGTTGCTTTACTTGTGCCTGGTGGGTATTTATGGTTTATACCTTGGTTTCCATTCTTTGTTATTTCAATTTTGCTTGCGTATATGAGTGCAGGATATATTGAAATTTTTAACTATAAGATGAGAAAATATGTACTTTGCCATTTAGGTGCGCATTTGTTTACATTCATAGTGGGAACACTAATTAGAGAACTTTTGATAGTTCCTGCTATTTACTGATAAGAAAACACACCGTACTTAAAAAGCACGGTGTGTTAATTTTATTGGATAATTTTAATTTGTTTTGGTGCTGAAATTTGAGGTTCCTTGTCTTTTTCAAGCTTTATATTGATGTTGCCGTGGGGGGTGGAAATTTCAAAGTCGGCAAAGTCAAGGGTGTAGAGGTTGGGATTTAGCTTTACCTTTTTGTAATTTGGCTCTACCATTTCAAAGCCTGACATGGCTTTTTTGAGGATATAGGCAGGTGCGCCGCCCCATGCGTGGGAGCAGTCGCATTTGATATATTCCCATGCTTCGCAAAGTCCCTTTTCCGTTTTATCTATAAGGCTTTCGTAGGCGTGAATTAGCTTTAAGCCATATTTACCGAAAAGTCCCTCTTTATAGATTGCTTCAAACAAGAAATGATAAAAATAGGGTTGCATTTCCTCTTTTCTTAAATCATTTATGACAAAGTCTAAAATGCTCTTTTTTTGTCCTTTAGGGGCAATATCAAAAAGCACCGCTAACACATTTGCTTGCTTTAGATAGAATGTTCTTTCAATATTGTCGGGTAGCCACATATTTGATTCTACCTTGTTTGGTGTATTAAGACCGCCTATGTAAAGCTTTTTCTCTTTGTCATAGAGGTGTTTGTTGATTGATTTTTTGAGCTTTTCTGCTTTTTTTAGACACTCCATGCAACTTTTTTCATCATTTAAGAGTGTATAAAGCTTAGAAGCACAAATGAGTGATTGGTAATAGAACATACAAAGAACGCTTTGTCCTAAGACCTTTGGTGGATGGTGCAAGCTAAAGCCGTCCATTTTGCCGTGGGACATCATATCTCTTGCATCGCCGTATGGGTCGGGTGCATCCTTCATTACTATCCAGTCAACAAACATATAGTTTGGGGCGTATTCAATTAGACCGTTTTCTTTATCGACATATTTGTCAAATGCATTTAAAAGACACTCTAAGGCGTTTTTTGACTTTTTTAAGAGCTTTTTGTCGCCTGTGTACATATAGTAGTCATAAAGCCACATAGGTACAATTAAGCTATATGAGGTATGGAACATTTTGCCGTTTTGGTGTGTTAAAATTTGGCTTGTTCTAAAAATATCAAACGCGGTTAAGGACGGGTCATAGATGTTTAGGTATTCCATTAACGCTTGGATATAATAGTCGCCTGTGCAGGCTATTGGCTCTTGGTGGGTTGGGGAGTCAAGATGTGTGTTTTGGCGACAAATTTTTAATGTATGCATACAGACATTAAAGAGCTTATTTATAAAGCTATCAGAGCAATTAAAATATGCTTCATTTTTTACGGGATAGTATGAATAAATAAGTGAAAAATCATCAATTATACACACATCACTTGATATATTTTCTACTGTAATTGTGGCTTCGCCCACGCTATACATTCTTTGGCTTGTGTGGTTGATGTCCTTATCGGTTATAATTTCCTCATTAAGATAGCCGATGCCATCTAGCTCCTCGGTGGCTATTTGAATTTTAACCTTGCCGTTACATTTTACTGAGATAGATGTAAAGGCGGAATAGATTTTATCAAAATCGTACTTTACTGTGGTTTTTTCGCCTTTGTTGATTTCTAATTTTTTAAATGTGCTTGGGGTAATTTTCTCCTCAACTAAATGCTCAATCATAGTTGGGAGCATTTTATGCACATTTGGAATGTAGCTTGGCTCAGTATAATTGTTTGGTTTTATGGTATAGTCGGATTTTAATACATCTATTCTTTCGGACAAGATGCGACATTGCCATGTTTTGTCGGTTTTTCCGATAACCTGTCCATTTTGCGAAAGCTCGATAAAAAGCCCCGGATAATTAAAGGTATATTCGTTCATTACGGTAGGCACTGAGGTTACTATGGCTTTGATTTCCACCTTACCTGTATCGTTTATTTCATAATTATCATAGTAGGAGTATGTTAATTTTTCGTATGTGTAGTCGCCGCCTGGAGATGATGGTCCTCTGCCTAAAAATTTGCCGTTTACATATAGCTCATAGCGTGTGTCGGCACAGATTTTGATTTTTGTTTTTTCTTTTAAGTTATATGTATTTTTAAATTCTGCCATACAAAATGATGGCTTATAGTCATTTTCCTTTATCCAAATCCAGTTGTTCATATTATTTCCTTTTAACAATCCTTCCACCACTTTCGTGGTCTCCCTCTCTTTACACAAGGGAGACTTTTATATAATTTTACTGTAAATTAGGTTAGATGTCAAGTAATGGTTGATTTTTTATTTAAAATGTATTAAAATATTTATGAGGTGATGATATGGAATTTTTAAAATTACTTGAAAAGATAAGAAATCCATTCTTTGATTTTATCTTTAGTCTTGTTACCTATTGTGGTGATGAGATAGTTTTCATGGCTATTGCCATAATTCTTTTTTGGTGTGTATCTAAAAAAGACGGATATTACATTTTGTCGGTTGGCTTTGTTGGAACTATTATAAATCAGTTTTTGAAGCTTACCTTTAGAATTCCTCGCCCTTGGGTAAAGGACCCTACCTTTACTATTGTGGAAAGTGCAAGGGAGGCGGCAACGGGATATTCATTCCCATCAGGACACACGCAAAATTCAGTCGGTACATTTGGTGGTATTGCTTATCTCTTTAAAACAAAGTGGATAAGAATTACTTGCATTGTATTTGCGATTTTAGTGCCATTTTCAAGAATGTATTTAGGCGTGCATACGCCTCTTGATGTTGGTGTGTCAATTGGTATTGCTTTGATTTTAATTTTTGCTATCAAGCCTATTTTTGATAAGGTTGATAAAAATCCTATGGTTATGTATATTTTCTTAGGATGTATGCTTGCTTTATCAATTGCGTTTGTGCTTTATGTGGAGCTATACAATTTCCCAAGTGATATTGATTCGCATAATTATGCTTCTGGACTTAAAAATGCTTATACGCTTCTTGGTGCAATTTCAGGTATGATTATTGCTTATCCTATTGAGCAAAAATACATTAAATTTGAAACTAGGGACAAGTGGTATATAAATATTATCAAGGTTGCGCTTGGTCTTGGCTTAGTTCTTGGAATTAAGGCGGGGGTTAAGCCTATACTAAGATTTATATTTAACGGTCATGCATGTGCAGATGCATTTAGATATATGATTATCGTGCTTTTTGCAGTATGTGTTTATCCGCTTTTGTTCCCTGTATTTAGAAAAATTGATGCTAAAATTTGCAATAAGGAGCAACTAAGATATGGACACCTTAAGAATGATAAATGAGGCTATTAAAAAATTTGAGATTTACACATCAAGTGCATATGGCTTGGAAGCCCGTAATGATGGTGGAATTGATGATGTTAAGTATAGCTACGAAAAGGAAGAATTATTAAGCGAGAATTTTATTATTGAAAATGATAAAATCGTTGCTTACAGGTATGGCGAGTACACTGTTGAGTGGGATGGCAAAAGCGAGGTGCTTATTCACAGCTGGAACGATACTGACGATAGCGGTTGGAACGATATAGTTGATTACGGTTCAATTAAGATTAGATTAAAGAAATAAAAAAAACGACACAAACAGCAAATGCTATTTGTGTCGTTTTTTGCTACATTCATTTCACGAATATTTTAACCCTTGGGGAATAATATTGGTCTATTCTCTATTTTGATTTTGTTGTTTTTTAGGCTCGGGGAATAAGCATTTATAGCCCTTAACGCCTAAAATGTAGGATACGAAGCTTACTGCAAGTGCGGGGACACATAGAAAAATAAAGATAGGTGGGAAGTATGTGCCTAAGGCAAGTCCTTCCATATCTGTAAAGATTGTGTACATTCCGTTATAAAGGGGAGATATTGCAGCTAAGAAGCCTGTTAGATTGCTTTGGACATAGCAGTTTATCATGGCAAAAGCACCAAATATAATGGTTGGGATATTGGCAAGAAATGATATCCAAAGTCCGTAATAAATATTAAGCTTCATTCTGCCGCTGTCAACTCTTATTTTGTCTTTTGCGCCTTTTTCCCAAAAATTCACATATAATACTACTGCATATAGTAATATTGCAAGTATGCCTGCGATATAATAAAGTGTTTTATTGCCGCCGTTACGGTTGGCTAAAAATCTTGTTGTGATTGCCATCATTAAGCCGAAAATTGACATGGCAATATGATTTACAATAAGCTTTGATATTAAGCTTCTATTTTCCTTTGATTGTTCCATTTATCTTTTTCCTTTTTTAGTGATGGTATAATTATATATTATTTGAGCTGAAATTTCAACATTATTGTAAAAATTTTAAATATTTGATACAAAAGTGAATTTTTTTATGATAGAATAGTAATGTAAATTTTTTAAGGGGGAATATTATGGCTAAATTTCCTATTGAAACTATGCCCTCTTTAGCGAAGGATTTTGCATCATATAAGCTAACTATTCAGGGCTGCTCTCAAAAGACTATTAACGAATATCTTTCGGATTTGCGCTTGTTTTTTAGATACATATACGCTAAAAGAAGCTCTATTGATGTAAGCTCGGACCTTTTTGAAAAGATAGATATACATAATTTAGATAAGGATTTTATTTGTTCTATTTCTACTGATGAAATTTATGATTTTTTCATTTATGTTTCCGTGGATAGAAGAAATAATGCTTCTTCAAAATCAAGAAAGCTTTCTGCTATTAAGGCGTTTTTTAAATATGTTTGCAACAAAAAGAAGCTAATGGAGCAAAATCCCGCTTCTGATATTGAAGCGCCTAAAAAGAAGCAATCGTTACCTAAGTTTTTGTCAATTGAGGAAAGCGTTAGCTTACTTAATGCTATTGAGAGTGATACGGAGTCTAAAACTAAGGAAAGAGATTACTGCATTATTACGCTGTTTTTAAACTGCGGCATGCGTCTTTCGGAGCTTGTGGGTATCAATCTTAATGATATTGACAGGGAGCTTCGCTCACTTCGTGTGCTTGGTAAGGGTAATAAAGAAAGAATTGTTTATTTAAACGATGCATGTAAGGATGCGCTTTTGACTTATTTGAAGGTAAGACAAGACCCTAAATATAAAAAGCTGAATACCAATGCTTTGTTTATAAGCAAGCAATATAAGAGGCTTAGCAATAAAACTGTGCAATGGTTAGTTTATAAGTATTTAGGCTTGGCAGGGCTTGACTATAAGCATTACTCTACTCATAAGCTAAGACATACGGCGGCAACGCTTATGTATCAAACCGGCAAGGTTGATGTTAGAGTGCTTAAGGAAATACTTGGACATGAGCAATTAAATACCACACAAATTTATACTCATGTTTCAAACAGAGGCATGGAAGAGGCTATTAACAATAATCCTTTAGCTAATGTTAAGGCAAGTGGCAAGCGTGGGGAAAAGGATGAAAAATAGTTGATTTTGTCAAAAAAATGTGTATTTTTCATGCAATATTGACAAAATTCGCGTTTGTTTTTTGTGCATTTTGACTATTGACATAATGTACCAAAAAATATATAATTATTAAGGCATTTACCCAAAAAACAAAATCCAAAATAAAGCAAAATTATTTTGGACTAAATCAGATATCATAAGATTATAATAAATATGACACATCATATTAAAGGATTTTATGACACCTTAAAATTTGGAGGAATTAATCATGTTTGAAAAATTAAAGAGCATTCTTGTTGAGGAGCTTTCACTTAACCCAGATGATATCACACCAGATGCAGAGCTTGCTAATGACCTTGGTGTAAACTCTCTTGATCTTGCTGACCTTGTTCTTCTTTGTGAGGATGAGTTTGGTATTGAGTTTAGCGAGGATGATATTCACAAGCTTATCACTGTTGGTGATGTTGCTGAATATATTGAAGCTAACAAATAATCTACATAGGGCTGCTGCAATGGCACAGACCAAAAGCAGATTATGTTATTAAATCAAAATCAGTCAAATAGTAAAGCATTTATTAAGGTTGAGAACTTGCAGCTGCAAGTTCTCTTCTTTTTCTGCTTTTTAGCCACGACCGCAGCGCTGATGTACACTAGTACGCCGACGCTTTTGCGTTCGAGTCTTCTGCACTCATTTCGCTAGCCCTACGACTAGTTAAAAGGCTACCTAAAATGGTAGCCTTTTAATTTATTTGGTTTGTAGAAGCTTGATATATTCGCCGATGATTTTGGCGGCTCCCTCTACTCCGATTTTGCTTGTGTCAATCATTAGGTTGTAGTTGTCGCTTTTGCCCCATTTAAGTGAGGTGTAATAGTTATAATAGTTTGCACGTTTTTTATCGGTTTTATAAATCATTACTCTTGCATCCTGCTCGCTAATGCCGTGGTGCTCCATTACTCTTTTTACACGAGAGTCCATATCGGCATAAATAAACACCTTGACAAGCTTAGAGTTTCCGTTTAAAATATAGTCAGCGCATCTGCCTACGATTACACATGAGGACTTTTCAGATTCCTCTCTTATAATGTCTGCTTGGAGATTAAAAAGCTTATCATTGATAGGCATTTCGTAGGGAGCAAAATTTATAGACAAGGGATATACATCATAGTTGCCTGTGGCAATAGAATAAAGAAAGCTTGGGGTTGCCTTTTCATCGGCGCTCTTTAGCATTTCCTCGCTTACTCCTAATTTTTGCGCGGCTTTTTCAATAAGGCTTTTATCATGATAAGCCATGTCAAAATTTTCTGCAACTAACTGTCCTACCGCGTGTCCTCCGCTACCGTACTGTCTTGCTATGGTTACTATAATATTGTCGCTCATAATAAAGCCTCCTTGCTTATCTGACTGTATTTGTTGTTAGTCATTATTTTGTGTTTATTCTATTTTATACTATTTTTACAAAAAAATCAATGTTTTTTTGAATTTTTTATGAAAAAGTACCAAATTTATTTTAAAGAGGGTGATTTTTTGTTAAAAATTGAATACAGATTTGTAAATTACGATAAGTCTTTAAATAATCTAAAAAAGACTATTTTTTTGCACAATTGTGCTTATACTCTACTTTATGAAATGCTAAAGGATATAGGGATTTCAAGCTATAAGATTAAAAAAACGGAGCTTGGGAAGCCTTATATTGAGGGGTGTGATGTGCATTTTAGTATAGCACATACCGAGGGGCTTGTCTGTTGCGTGGTGGCGGATAAAGAATGTGGAATTGACTGCGAGAAAATAGTGAAAAAGGAAAATGCGGTATCGTTTTGCAAAAGATTTTTTGTTGGTGGCGAGATAGAAAAAATGGAAAAATGCGGATATGATGACACAGAGCTACTTAAAATTTGGACCTGTAAGGAAGCCTATGGAAAAAAGAATGGGCAAGGTGTTGCTTTATCGTTAAGCATTGACACAACAAAGGAAAATTTCAATACAATTATTGAGGGCGGTTATATAATAACCGTGTGTGTTTGATTTTTTTGAAAAAGGTATTGATTTTAAGTTCAATTTAGTGTATAATATGTGCGGTAAAAATTTTGTTATAAATTTTAGATAAATATAAAGGAGAAATTAAAATGTTAGTTTCAGCAAAAGAAATGCTTGAAAAAGCAAAAGCAGGCAAATATGCCGTAGGACAATTTAACATCAACAACCTTGAGTGGACAAAGGCTATCCTTTTAACAGCTCAAGAGCTTAACTCACCTGTTATTCTTGGTGTATCTGAGGGTGCAGGTAAGTATATGTGTGGTTATGACACAATCGTTGGTATGGTTAAGGGTATGATTAAGTGCCTTAACATCACTGTTCCGGTTGCTCTTCACTTGGACCACGGTTCATTTGAGGGTGCAAAGGCTTGTATCAACGCAGGCTTCTCTTCTGTAATGTTTGACGGTTCACACTATCCAATCGAGGAAAACCTCGCTAAGACACAGGCTCTTGTAAATGCATGTGAGGTTCTTGGTATTTCTCTTGAGGCTGAGGTTGGTTCAATCGGCGGTGAGGAAGATGGCGTTGTAGGTGCTGGCGAATGTGCAGATCCAGATGAGTGCAAGCAAATTGCAGATCTTGGTGTTACAATGCTTGCTGCAGGTATCGGTAATATTCACGGTAAATATCCTGCAAACTGGGCAGGTCTTAACTTTGATGTTTTAGCTGCTATTTCTGAGAAGGTTGGCGATATGCCTCTCGTTCTTCACGGCGGTACAGGTATTCCTGAGGATATGATTAAGAAGGCTATCTCTCTTGGCGTTTCTAAGATCAATGTTAATACAGAATGTCAATTAGCATTTGCTGCTGCAACAAGAAAATACGTTGAAGAAGGCAAAGATTTAAGCGGTAAGGGATTTGACCCAAGAAAGCTTCTTGCTCCTGGCTTTGAGGCTATTAAGGCAACTGTTAAGGAAAAGATGGAGTTATTCGGCTCTGTAAACAAGGCTTAATTGAATTTTATATACAAAAATCCTCGATTTTTAATCGGGGATTTTTGTTGTTATTCGATTGTAAATTGACAAAACGATAATATTATGGTAAAATCTATGTAAAAGATTTGGAGATGTAAGGTGGAGACATAGAACCGTCCCTGTCTCCGTAAAAAAGAAATCGGAGACACAGAACCGTCCCCTGTCTCCCCTTATTATGGTGAAAAAATGAAAAAATTTTCAAAAAATCCTTTGAAACAGTATAAAAAAATATATCGAATATATCCTCAATTTATGTATCATCGTTTAGATAAATGGCTGAAACAGATGAGTGCAAAAGGGTGGCATATAGTCGATTGTGGACTTTTTTCTTTCTTATTTGAAAAAGGGGTACCAAAGGAAAAAGAATACTTCACATATTCTGCTGATTCGCCTTACAAAAGCGAAGGACGATTTAGTATCCCTCTAAGATATCCGTTTTTGGATACGCATTTTGGAGTGAACAAAAAAAAATCAAAAATAAATTCTAATGGATACAAAGCACATCAAATTATAGAAATTGATGTGAATAAAATACCTGATTATGAATATTCTGAACTTAAAAATGATCGTAATCATCTATATAAAACAAAGGCAATAATTAATTTTTTAATATTTAGCATAATGATTGTTTTAGGGGTTATAATTTTAATATTCTCTAATTTATGATTTTTGTTTCAATAGTGAATTATACTTTTATGAGAATTGTAATTAGAATAAGTGGCAAGTTTTCTGACCACTTATTCTAATTCTAAAAGGTAAATCATAGATAACGATTTTACAGGTTATTTAATGAGAATTATTAGAAATTATCGAAAAACCGAGGCGTGCCTCGTGTTAAATATGAATTAAGAATGATAAAATTTTCCCGTTTGTGGAGACATAGAACCGTCCCCTGTCTCCGTAAGGAAAGGAAATTCAACAATATTTAAGGAATAAAATATGAAATTTGACTATAATGAATATTATAAGATTTTATTTGTAGCTTCATTATGCATAATGGTGGCTTCTGTAATTATGCTTTTGATCAGTTCCTGTATATTCATTCATAACAAAACAATCACAAAAACAAATACTTCTTTGATTTTGTATTTTGTTACAGTTATTATTTTAATTTATTTATTTTCTACTGGCTTATTTCCTTTTAGGCATGGAATACACTTAATCGTAGAAAAAGAATTTGATAAAGTAGAATGTGTTGGAGAAATTACCAATATCAAAAAGAGTTATGGGAACAATAAATATGTATATAATGGAAAAAATGTTTTTGCATATGACATTATTGTTAATAATAAAGAATACTATATTATGTATTTGAATGATTTAAAAATTGGTGATAAAGTGGGGTTTGAATATCTCCCTAAAAGTAGAATCATATTAAACATACAGAAATATCCAGAATCATAAAGATATATGAAAATTAATTTGTAATGAAAATAAAAAATATGAGAACTACAAAGTTACTATTGTAAACTATAAAGTAAGGGAGACAGGGGACCACCCCCTGTATCCTCAGGTATTCCTGAGGATATGATTAAGAAGGCTATCTCTCTTGGCGTTTCTAAGATCAATGTTAATACAGAATGTCAATT
>JAZSHT010000040.1:0-18509 GCA_045533435.1 Eubacteriales bacterium
TCACATGGACTGTCTTTTTATTGCTAATCATTTCGTAGGAATGTATATCATCAAGGCGAAGCCTTGTATATCATCACATCATAGATGTGTATATCAGCAACCGTAGGTTGTATGTTTGCAGTGTTCAATTTCAAAAGAAAGTGAGATGGCTATGTGCCACCTCACTTTTTGTTTATTTATTCAGCCTATTCTTCTGAGCAATAATTCTTTCGCAAATGTTTGAGATTTTGCAAGTACCGAAGGATGCCACAACGCTTTTGATGGTATCGTTTAATGGCTCGTACCAGCGTTTTTCGATGTTATCAATGCCAACTGCTGCACCGATGATGCTTCCTACTGTGCCTGCGTTACAGTCGGTGTCAAGTCCACACATTGTGGCAATAGTTATGCTCCTTGTGTAATCAAGGTCGCCTGCGATAATGCCAAGGGCAACGACTGCCATATTGTTAATTGTTCCCTCGCATGGTATCTCCTTATATTTCTCAAGCAATGCGTCTGCGGTTTTGCTCCAATCCTTATTTTCGTTATATGTATCGCGAACAAATGTAATTGCTTCGTATAAGCGTGATTTTTTAGGGATACAGGCAAGACCTGTGTCGATAATTTTATCTACTGTTGGATTTTTGGATAGTGCAGCACTTAGTGCGCCTGAGACAAACATACCGCCATAGATACCGTTTTTGGTTAAGCTAAAAGAGGTGTCTCTGTGTGAATATTTAGCGGCGCTTTTGTAATCACTTGGGAAAACATAGCCGTAAATGTCGGTTCTAATTTGACCATCAATGCATTCACGCCATGGGTTAAGTGTATATGGAATTTTGTCCGTTGGTACTGTTCCGTTTACTAAGTGATAGTATGCCACACGGGAAGCACACCAGCACCAAAGATACGGAATGTTATTTGCCCATCCCCAGCCTACATTTTCCTTTGTGAAGTCCTTGCCGTAACATTCTAAAAGAAGCAAGCCTAAAAGTGTATAGTGTATATCATCATCGGATTGCGCAAATTTTACATGTCCCTTAGCGCTGTAAATACAATCCTCTCTTAATCTAAAATTAAGCTTTTCGGAATATTCAGGAACGAAGTCATTAAGTGGATAAGCATCTACGCTTTCAAGGTATTTTTTAATAAACTCCTTGCTAAGTCCCATTTCAAGAGGCTTACCTAAGATAACCGATGCAATTCTTCCATAAAATGCACCGTAAATTCTCTTTTTGTATTCCTCATCGGTAAGTGGCTCAAGGGTGGGGGCTTCTTGGGCTTCTCTCATGATTTCATCAAAATCGTTTGGCTCATAATATGGATAGTCGCTTCGAAGTGGTGTATCCATAAGCTTTACAAGATTTTCGTATGGCTTTTGCCAAAAATCATCTCCACTTGGGTATGTGTCTCTATTTTCAAGGGATGGCATAAAGCTATCGCTATTAACATCGTTGTTGATATAGCTATCAACATCGTAGCCCTCCCATTTCATTGTTCTAAACTCTTCAAAATATAATTTGTTGTAATCTCCGTAGCCGGGCATTGTAAAATTTCTCCTTTGTCGAATTTTTAGCCGCCAGCAGTTAGCAGTTAGCAGTCAGCGATTTTACCAAATGCCTAACTTTAAAAACTATCTGCTTTTGACTATTTATTATGTAATTTAGTGCCGAAAATCTGCAAAATTTAACTTTAAAAAAATTCAATAATCAAATCTTGCTAACTGCTGGCGGCTGGCGGCTAACCGCTATCTCATTTCAATGAGATAAAGAAACATTTCTGCTGCATGCCATGAATGAGGGGCGGCGCATTTATGTCTTGCATATTCCTCACTAAGTGGCGCGATGTTTTCGTAAATGGCTTCGGACGCTTCAATTTCCCAGCTCATTGGGTACTTAATTTCAAATAGCTTTTCATCTATTTCATCGCCATTAAAGTGGTAGCGCGCCCAAGATAGATATGGATATTTTGAATCATATTCATTTTCAAATGGGATTTCTGTTTCAATGTCATTTTTATCCATCCAAAACATTCTTGCATATGAGTCAAATTTCTTTGGGATTTTGATGGGGGATGTGTCGATATTTAGTCTTTCATATGCTAATTTTAGCCACAATGTGGCATAAATTTCGTGGTGACTGTAATCGGTAAGTCCTGTTAAAAGGCCATTTTCCATGATGCGACTTGCTTCCTTTTCTATTTCGCTTATAATAGGATAGCTTTTATCCACGAAATATGAAAGCACGAATGCAAGCTGACCTAAGTTATCAGGCTCACAGTTGCCCTTATTATTTCTGTCGTAAAGGTCGGTTATACTTAACGCCCAATTGCGCATTAAATGTAGATTTTTTGTTTTTTCAAGGCACATTGCCATCATAGCACCATCTCTGTACCATGGCTTTTTATATACATAAATATTAGGAACGGGGTAATCGCCTAAAAAGCTTACTAAAATTTCGTGATGTAAAATTCTTAGCTGCTTAGGGTATTTATAATCCTCAAAATCAGGAAGGTTAATATAGTCTCCGCCTGTTAGACACTTACTTGAATTTATTTCCCCACCTGTAATATCATCAAGATATACACCGTAGCTATTTTCGTAAAGACGGTATATTTTGCCAATTCTTGTCCAAATAATAATCGTATATCTATCAAAAGCAAACTGTTCTGTGATTATATCTAATTTTAATATAATCTCGTTTGTGTCAAACCTTATTAGCTCTCCGCCCTCTTTATATATGAGCTTTTCACGGTTGCCCATACCGAATATAAAAAACTGTTTTTCGGGTTTAATCATACTTTACCTCGCTAAAATATTCTTCTTTTATTGTAGCACATTATTCAGTAAAGGTCAATAAAAAAAGCGACTTAGTCGCTTTTTTATAGTTGAGATATTTTTATGGGGTTAGATGTTACGCACTCAATTTTGCTACCGTTACCGATGTATGCAAATATCATTAAATCTGTATTTATCGTACTTTCGTTAAAACCTGACACCTTAAAATCAAATCCCACAATATTGCTTTCAAGATTTATGTTTACACTTTTTTCGTTTGTGGCTTCTATGACACCGTTATTATATGACAGCAAATTATCAGTATTTCCGTTTGAAAGACCAAAATAAATGCCATAAGTAATTTGTTCATTCTCATTATAATTCATATAGGTATTAATTGCAGTTTTATCGACGTAATAACTTACGCACATAGCACTTTTATCTTCCTTGACAGAATAACCGATAAAGTTTATTAATGCGTTTACCGTTTCAATGGTGCGTGAGTGTCCGCATCCCTCGTTTGCACAGTTTTCATATGCTACACCATTTTTAGTAAATCCGTTTTCATATGTACAGAAAGTATTTAAGATATGTTGAGGGGTTTCAAATTTATCAATATATCCGCAAATTGAACATTTGCCGACACAGGTATTAATATTTTCAAGTTTATGTGAACCACCGTCAGAAAACATCATACAACCTGGGCAACCGTAAACTATGGTGCTTTCTGCAAATTTTCCCGCCTTTAACAGTTCATCATAGGAATATACGTTTCCTATTCCTACTTGCTCTGCTTTTTCTTTAGTTAACATCGTTATAATTGTAGATTTTGGAGCTGCATCAATAACACTTGCGAAATTCGCATTTTCAGGCAAGAAAATTTGAAGTCCCGTTGTAGGTGTACCCTGAAATGCGTTTGATGATAAAGCCGAGGTGAAATTTCTTCCAAAGAAAACCTTTTCTAAAGAACCGCAATACTGAAGTATAATTCCTGACGCAGACGTTAGTGAATCAGGGAATTTTATTTCTTTAAGGCTATCACATCTTTGGAAGGTCGGACCACCGAGCTTTGTAAGTTGACTTCCCTCTTCAAAAATAACGGTCTCAAGTCCGTAACAATGTTCAAAACAAAGCCAACCGAGTGTTTTTACAGATTTTGGAATAGTTATTGATTTTAAGCTTGTACATCCTTTGAAGGTTTGACCTCCTATTTCCGTAATTTGAGTGCCTTCCGGGAAAATTACCTCTAATAAATTAGTATTGCCGTGTAAAACTCCGCCGTTTGGATTCCATATTGTTGCGTCGGTGATGATTTCAATTCTAACTATTGACATCATATCGTAATTTGTGCCGAGTGCAGAATTGATAGCATCGAATTTATATTGAGTTGTTCCTTGCCATTGAAGCTTCACATCGCAAATATAGTAGGTCGGATAGGTTGAGTAAGTGCCGTCACTATTTAAAAGCACTACTCTTGAGGTTTTGTCTTTAAGTTGTGTGTCACTTCTTAATCCTTCAACGTAAGTTATTTCTCCAAATTCATTTGACACTTTGCCTGTCACGGCAAAGGAACTTATTGCAAAAAGATATATAAATGATAATACAATTATGATAAAAAGTATTGTTTTTTTCATTAAAATCACCTCAGTTTACCTTTTTAGTAATTTTATAGTATCATAACTTCTTATATATGTCAACATACTAAAATATTTTAGACTAAAAAAGCCCACATTTTGTGGGCTTAATTTATTGTTATTCGTATTTTTTTCCTGCATCAATAACGGTTTGTAACGTTACTGTTGGTGGGTCTTGAGTAAGATTAGCTTGCATAAATGAAATGTTTTTACCGTCATACACGTATGCGCATACTACAAGTGCAAGTTCGTACTGTGTTGAATTGAAGCCAGAAATAACGAAATCGAATGAAGTGTAATCATCTTCAACTTCTGCAACAACTGTATTAGTTGAACCTGCCACCTTACCATCAACAACTGAAAGGATATTTTCTGTTTTAGATGAAGCAACTGCACCGAATACAAGTTTTTCATTTACTGCGTTGTATTCATTCAAAGAAGATTTTTCAATTCTGTAACCTGCACAAATTGAAGTTTTATCTTTATTTGTTGAGTAGCCTTCAAATACAAAAATCGCATCAAGAGTTGTTTCCTCTTTATTAATACAACCTTTATTTGTACAGCCAACCGTTTTTAATCCTGCACTTAAAAAACCGTCTTTATATTCGACCGTTGTTTTGAGTACGTGTGTTTTAGCATCTGTTAAAGTTTTTTTACAAACGTCACATTCAAGTGCAGTTTCACAATTAAAGTCATCCTCATATTTGTGGTTGCCTGTTGCTTTTTCGCCAACAATTACGCTTTGAAGCTTACATATAACGCATGTTGTAGATGTTGTTTCATCATAACCACAGTTAACTGGCTGGTAAACTATGCTATTATAGTGTACTGTGCCGCTTGTGTGTGTATTCATATCGTATGCGATTGGAGTTGTGTAGAAGCGCATCCAGGTGGATGAGCCGTAGCCTGTAATGCCTTGAGCATTTAACGCGACACCATTTGCATCATAAAGCGCAGGATAGGATGAGCCTGTACTAAAGCGCGCTGTCATTACATACTCAATCTTATCGCCATCGCAGAATACAAGTCTTGGAGCAGTTGAGCCCATTGTTGCTGTCTGCTTGCCCTTATCCATAGATGCGTTTGTACCGTCTCTGTCAGGCCAATACAGTCTTAAGGTTTGCGCTGATGTTGTATTATTAACATATGAAGCGGTGCTTGCAACATTTGTTGAGCCCTCTACCATTGGTAAAGCATATCCCCATAGGTCGCTTGCTTTATTCTTGGCAAAGATGAATGTAGGGTTAAAGTTCTTTTCGTATGTGTCAACATCAATGAATGTCATTTTGCCTAAAAATACCATTGTAATTGAGCCGCTTGCTGCCTTAAAGCCCTCAAAATGCCACTTTGTGCTTGCTGATGAGCCGATATTGTGGAAGCCTTCAGGGAAATATAGAACGGTATTACAAATTGTCCAGTTACAGAAAAGATGGTCTTCAACAGTTGTTAGGCTTTCTGGCATATAATCATCATTTGTGCCATCCTCATTAACAAGAGTAACATAGCCAATTCCACGAAGGAAGTTGCCACCAAGATTTTGAAGTGATTCAGGTAAATGAAGCTTTCTTGGATGGTCCACGGTTGCGCCAGTAAAGCCCCAATATCCATCCGCAACCTTTGGCATATGAGTAATTCCCTCTGGGAAATAAAGTCCTGCAAGCTGAGTTTTGATATTGTAGCTTGTGCCATCTACATCAACAGTCCAGCTTTTTACACCTGTAAGCTTAAAGTGATAGCCCTCGCTATCGTTTTTAAAATCAACATTGAATAGCTCGTCAACCTTAGCTGTCTTTTTAACCTCGTTGTAGCTTGCATCAAAAAAGCTGATTTCCATATCAATTGAGGATGATTCCGCCTTATATGACTCAGCACCTACACAAATAGCAAAAAGACAAGCTAATACAGCTACCATTATAGCAAGTAATAGAATTTTCTTTTTCATATTTAACTCCTTAAATGTAAATATTTGTACTTATATAATAACACGGTTTGCATTTTTTGTCAACAAAAAAGCGACACGCGGTCGCTTTTTCTATAATATAAAAGGTTATAAGCTGTATAGGAGTTTTATTCTTGCTCCTCTTTTTCAGGTGCTTCAACAACTGATTTTAGTGTTACGGTTGTTGGAGTAGCGCTTGTTGCATCTGTAAGATAGGAAATGCTTTCTCCATCATATACATATGCGCATACTACAAGTGCAAGCTCGTATTGTGATGAGCTAAAGCCTGAAAGAACGAAGTCAAATGATGCATAATCGCCATCTACCTCAGCTACAACTGTGTTTGTAGTGCCTACAACGCTGCCGTTATCAACAGAAAGAATGTTTTCTGTGCTTAGGGCTGCAACTGCACCGAATTGAAGCTTAGGATTTACCTCGTTATATTCCTTTAATGCAACTTTATCAACTGAGAAGCCTACACAAATTGCATTTTGTTCCTTATTTGTGGAATATCCGTTAAATGTAAAAATAGCATTTACTGCTTCAGTTAATTCTAGAGTACATTTGCAAGCTAATGCTTTAACACCGCTTGAAAGATAGCCTTTTTCATATACTACACTCTTTAAAGTATCGTAGGAGTGTCCGTCCTTAACCGGATTTGTTCCCTCGTTTGCTACCTGCTTTGTATCCTTACACTTTTCACATTCATAGTTACCCATTGTGTTAATTGGGCAATATGTGTTATCGTAATCTACTAAGTTATACTTATGTGTTGTTTTATCAAGGACAACATTGCCGCCTGCTGTTGTAAGCTCTGCAATTAAACCACATCCACCAAAATAATCCACTGTGCCTGATGTAAAGTTAATTACTGTGCCATTTGAATATTTTGATGAATCAACGCTTGATTTACAATAAAGTGTGCTACCTGCTTTATCAAATTTTGCTTTGTCACCGAATGTAATTGAGTCTGCTAAGAATATAGCTGTACATTCAGCCTCAAATGAGTTATTTACCGTGGTTACGCCCTCACCGTAAACGATAAGAGTTGGAGCATTGCCGTTAAAGCACCAGAATGGAGCGGTGATGGTTTTGCCCTCAGATGCATTTAAGTAAATCATTGTATTGATATTACATCTTCTAAATGCTTGGTCAGCTAAGGAATCTAATGCTATTGGCCAAATAACTTCTGCTGAGCCTAAGTTAGATGAAGCAAATGCTCTATCGCCAATTGTTTTCATGCTGCTCAAGTCTACAATTTTCTTTCCCTCAAGGTTGTACCACTGTGTTTGTGTATTACCTTGGTCGTAGCCCTTATTACCCATTTGGAATGCGCTTGTGGAAATAGATGTGCATTTTGATAAATCAATATAAATTTCCTTAACTGCGCCTGAGCCTGAGAAAACATCGTTGCTTATTGTTTTAAGATTTCTTGACTCAATTGTGATTTTCTCAAGCTGATTACATGCTTGGAATGAGTAAAAATCAATTTTTTCTCTGTTTGCGCCTTGGAGAACGAGCTCCTTAATGGTGGTTGCTCTGAACACTTGATTATTAATGTAAACGGTCTCAGGAATTACAAGCTTTTCAAAGTTTGCACCTTGGAATGCCGCCGCACCGATAGATGTGCAGTTTGAAAAATCAGGACACGTGATTATAACATCACTCTTATCCTTCAAATATGCTTTTGCATCATAGTAATAAAAGCTATTAGCCTTAGGAGCATTACCGTTTGTTTGGTTTGATGGATTTAAGCCCGCACTACCAATTGATGTGATATTAGAAAAATCAATATAGATTTTCTTTAAAGCGCCTGTGCTATAAGTGTTAGCAATCATGTTAGATGGAATTTTAGTGATAAACTCACTTAAAATTCTAATTTCTGTAACAGTGGTGTTGTCGTAGAATGCATCGGTTGCGATTGTATCAACCTTATAGGTCTTGCCCTCATATTCTACATAGCTTGGGATTTCAGCAATTAAGCTTGTTGCTTTTCTGTTATCTGTATTTACAGTTGCTGTGCCGTCGTTATCAAGAGTGTAATGAACACCGTTGATTTCAGTTGCAAATGCAGAAATTGTAAGCAAGCACACTAAAACTGATATCATTGCGATAATTAGAAAAATCTTTTTCATATACTTCTCCTTAAGATTTATTATATAAGTATATAATATCGCGATTTGTAAATTTTGTCAAGAAAAAAGCCCACTTGATTTTCAAGTGGGCTTAAGCTTGTTGTTAAATGGTGGTGATATGAATAAAGCTAAATTACTTCGCTTTGCTTCGCAGCTAAATTAATACTCGCTTCGCTTGTATTAGCTAAATTTTACTTTGTAAAGCTAAATTAAATTTGCTTCTTATAGCTCGGCTTGCCGAATTTAGCTCACGCAGTGAATTTAGCTCGGCTTGCCGAATTTAACTTGCGTTACGCAAATTTAGCTGATATCATTGCATACGCAATGATATCGCACACCAGCCGTTTTCGTGGATTTCGTTTATGATTTCAAGGTTGTTTGACTTGATTGATTTATAAACATCCTCGCATCTTTCATCAATAATGCCTGATACCACAAGGACAGTATCCTTATGCATGAAGTTATGTATATCTGGAAGCATACGAATAATTATATCCGCTACGATATTTGCGGTAATTACATCGTATTTTATTCCCTTAACACCTTTAAGTAAGTCGGCAACATCGCACTCAATGTTGGTACAATCGTTGTCCTTTACATTCTCCCTTGCTACCTTTACAGCCACAGGGTCGATGTCATAGGCGTAGCACTCACTTGCTCCAAGCTTGGAAGCACAGATTGCTAAAATACCGCTACCACATCCTACATCAAGCATTTTTGAGGTAGGTGTTACATATTTTTCAAGTAATGTTGCGCATAAACGGGTCGTTTCGTGTGTGCCTGTGCCAAATGCCATGCCTGGATCCATTTTAACTATAACCTCATGTGGCTTTGCATCGTATTTTTCCCACATAGGCACAACAACTAATTTTTCGCCAATATTAATTGGCTTATAATATTGCTTCCATGAGTCTGCCCAGTCCTCCTCGGAAAGTGAAAAAACCTCGAGGGTGTGTTGGATTTTTAAGGCATCAAGCTTTTCAGCAATGAAAAGCTTGTAGTCCTCAATAGGCTTATCTGCGCTTACATAAACAGATACGCTTGCATGCTCTCTATCTGCATTTAAAACGCTTTCATCAATTAAATCGCCATATACGCCGTCAAGTATTCTGTCCTCAATGTCGGAATAGTCCTCAATTTGAAGTCCGTTTGAAATCATACTCATAACTGCGCACACAGGGTCAAGCATTTCGCTTTTTATTGTTACCTTAATTTGTAACCAAGTCATAGTCGCTCCTTTCAGTCGCTCCTTTAGGGGATAGGGGATAGGATATAGGATATAGGGAGATTTCCCATTTGCCTACTTCCATCTCTTTCCCTTGTTTTAACTAAGTTTTTTTATAATTGTATTTATCATTTTGGCTATTTCATTACACTGCGACAATATTTCATCTATGTCTTCCATATAATTTAACATTTTACATAGTTCTAACTGTGTTGCGAGTTCTGCTCTTGATGCATTTGCAATCAATAAAAAATGAATATATTCTTTTGTGCTTTTTCTTTCATACCCCTCTGCTATATTAGATGGAATTGAAATTGCACTTCTACGCATTTGATCTGCCAAAGCAAACTTTTCTTCCTTTGGTAACTCATTGATAACTTCGTATATGTCCTTAACCAAATCCATTGATTTTTGCCATACAATCAAATCTCTGTAATCATTCATATCTGTATCCTTTTAGTCAAGAGTAAACAGTATAGTGTAGCAACCCCTATATCCTATACCCTATACCCTATACCCTATATCCTATACCCTATATCCTATTTTTTAAACTTACTGAAAAAGCTTGTTTTCTTGGAGAAATTCTTCTCGCCGCATTTTTCGCCGAAGGAACGGAGAATTTTCTTCTGCTCCTCGGATAGGTTTTTAGGTGTTTCAACTATTGCAGTTACATATAGATTTCCCTTGACTCTTGCATTTACTGCATTTATGCCCTTACCTCTTACGGTAAATGTTGTGCCTGTTTGAGTGCCCTCGGGGATTTCGTATTCCATTGAGCCATCAAGTGTTGGAATTTTAATAGTTGCGCCAAGTGCTGCCTCTACAAAGGTAATTGGCACATCACAATAAATATCCATGCCATCGCGCTCAAAGAATGCATGTGGGCGTACATTAACTTGAATTACAAGGTCGCCTGCAGCTCCTCCGTTTCTACCCTCGTTACCTTGATTGCGAAGTGCAATTCTTTGTCCATCATCAATGCCCGCAGGAATTGATACCTCAAGTGTTTTATTAACCTTTACATAGCCCTTGCCGCGACAGTTATTACATGGGTTTTTAATGATTTTTCCGCTACCGTTACAGCCTGGACATACCTTGGTTGATTGCATAATACCAAATGCTGTTCTTTGTTGAACACGGACCTGACCGCTACCGCCACATTGTGAGCATGTTTCAGCATGAGTGCCCTTTTCTGCGCCTGTGCCACCACAATCATCGCATTTTTGTATTCTTGCAAATTTTACTTCCTTTTTGCAGCCAAAAACTGCTTCCTCGAAGGATAAAATAACTCTTACGCCGATATCATCACCTTGAATAGGCGCGTTAGCTCTATTTTGTCCTCGAGAAGAGCCACCGCCAAAAAATGAGGAGAAAATATCTCCCATATCAAAGCCACCAAAATCAAAGCCGCCAAATCCGCCGCCACCACCGTAGCCACCGCCTGAGCCATCAAATGCGCTATGACCGAATTGGTCATACTTTGCTTTTTTATCTGCATCGGATAAAACTCCGTAGGCTTCATTTACCTCTTTGAATTTTTGCTCTGCCTCTTTATTATCTGGGTTTCTGTCAGGATGATATTTCATTGCAAGCTTTCTGTATGCTTTTTTAATTTCATCAGCGCTTGCGCTTTTATCAACGCCCAAAACCTCGTAGTAGTCTCTTTTGTCTGCCATTTGTCGCTCCTTTTAGTCGCTTTCAGGGGATAGAGGATAGGGGTTCGCTACGCTCACAGGGAAAATTACTTCGCACACAAAGTGTGCTCCCTGTCTCCTGTCTCCTGTCCCCTATATTCTAAATAACAACTCTAAGCACTACCCGTTTGGGTAGTGCTTGAGATGGTTATTTGTCTGTTTTATCCTCAAAGTCTGTGTTGTAGTATGTGCCATCTGCACCTTGCTCTGGACCTGCACCCTGTGCGCCTTGCGCTTCCTGTGCTGCCTTATAGAGCTTTTCGCTGATTGCATAGAAGGACTTTTCAAGAGCTTCTGTGTCTGCTTTAATAGCTTCTGTGTTGTTGCCCTTTACTGTTTCCTTAAGCTTGTTAATTGCATCAAGAACAGGCTTCTTTTCATCCTCTGTTACCTTGTCGCCAAGCTCGTTAAGTGATTTTTCGCTTTGGAAAATCATGCTTTCTGCTCTGTTCTTAACTTCAACAGCTTCCTTAGCCTTCTTGTCTTCCTCAGCGTACTTAGCAGCCTCGTTTACAGCCTTATCAATATCCTCCTTGCTCATATTTGTTGAGGATGTGATTGTGATGTGCTGTTCCTTGCCTGTACCCTTATCTGTTGCGTAAACATTTACGATACCGTTTGCATCAATATCAAATGTAACCTCAATTTGTGGGATTCCTCTTGGAGCTGGTGCAATACCATCAAGAGTGAACATGCCAAGAGTTGTATTGCCCGCAGCCATTTCTCTTTCGCCTTGGAGAACATGGATTTGAACTGATGTTTGGCTATCTGCTGCTGTTGAGAATACTTGTGATTTCTTTACTGGAATTGTTGTGTTTCTATCAATAATCCTTGTGCAAACGCCACCGAGTGTTTCAATACCTAATGAAAGTGGTGTTACATCAAGTAAGAGAAGGTCATTTACATCGCCACCTAAAACGCCGCCTTGGATAGCTGCGCCCATAGCTACGCATTCATCTGGGTTAATGCCCTTGAATGGCTCTTTACCGATAAAGCTCTTTAAAGCCTCTTGAACGGCTGGAATTCTTGAAGAACCACCAACTAAGATTACCTTATCAATTTGGCTTACTGAAAGACCTGCATCGGAAAGTGCCTTTCTTGTTGGAATCATTGTAGCTTCAACTAAGTCAGCTGTTAATTCATCAAACTTAGCTCTTGAAAGGTTAGCATCAAAGTGCTTAGGACCTGTTGCATCAGCTGTGATAAATGGAAGGTTGATGTTAGATGTTGTTACGCCTGAAAGCTCAATCTTAGCCTTCTCAGCTGCTTCCTTAAGTCTTTGGAGAGCCATCTTATCTTGTCTTAAATCAATGCCATTTTCTGCTTTAAATTGCTCTGCAATCCAGTCAATAATCTTCTTATCAAAGTCATCGCCACCAAGACGGTTGTTACCGTTTGTTGCAAGAACCTCAAATACGCCACCGGAAATTTCAAGGATAGATACATCGAATGTACCGCCACCAAGGTCAAATACCATTACCTTTTGGTCCTCTTCCTTATCCATACCAAATGCAAGAGCTGCTGCTGTTGGCTCGTTGATAATTCTCTTTACATCAAGGACTGCAATCTTACCTGCATCCTTTGTTGCCTGTCTTTGAGCATCGCTGAAGTATGCAGGAACTGTGATAACAGCCTCTGTTACCTTTGTGCCGAGGTATGCTTCTGCATCGCTCTTAAGCTTTTGTAAAATCATAGCTGAAATTTCTTGTGGTGTTAATGATTTGTCATCAATGTTTACCTTGTAGTCTCTACCCATTTCGCGCTTGATTGAGCTGATTGTTCTGTCAGGGTTTGTAATAGCCTGACGCTTTGCTACTTGACCTACAAGTCTTTCACCTGTCTTTGTGAATGCTACAACAGATGGAGTTGTTCTTGCTCCCTCAGGATTTGGAATTACAACAGGCTCGCCGCCCTCGAATACCGCTACACATGAATTTGTTGTACCTAAGTCAATAACAATAATTTTTCCCATAATAATTTAACTCCTTTTTTATTAAGTTGATTTAATTTTAGTTTTGTAGTTTAGGCATTGGGAACTTTCCCTATATCCTATTCCCTATACCCTATATCCTAATTTGCTACTTTCACCATGGCATAGCGAATGACCTTATCGCCTTTTTTGTATCCCTTTTGGAATACCTCAATAATTTCGTTTTCGCCATAATTTTCATCATCAATATGCATTACTGCATTGTGATAATTTGGGTCAAATGTTTTTGTTTCAATCTCACTTACACCCATTTTTATTAGCGCTTGGTGGATTGAGTTCATTATCATTTTTATGCCCTCGCTTGATGCATCATCCTTTAAATATGCTTCGGCTCTTTCCATATTATCTACAATAGGTAGAATTTCCTTAACCGCATCAATATAAGCATCTGCGTAAATTCCATCGCGCTCCTTTAGTGAACGCTTGCGGAAGTTGTCATACTCTGCTACAACTCTTAAATACTTATCGTTTAAGTCATAGCTTTTCTTTTCAAGCTCCTCGATTTTATCTTCATACTCTTTGTAAGGATTTTCTGAAATTTCTTCATTAACTTCCTCACTTGCGTTTTGCTCGAGTTCCTCGTTTGGTGTGTTCTTGCTTTCTTCCATTTTATTCCTCGTTTTCATCAATTTTTAAATCAATATCAAGCGCTTCAGGTAGCTGACCGATATCTGATAGTTGACTTATCTCGTATGATAGCTTATCAATGGTTGCTAAAACCTTGGAATAATCCATTCGGCAAGGACCGATAATACCGATTGCTCCAATGGTTTTTCCGTTAAGCTTTAGGTTTTTGTAAATAAGCGTTGAGTCATCCATAATCTTTACCATATTTTCTGATCCGATAAAGATTTTTGTATCATCATCGCTTTGGTCAATGGTGCTTACCGCCTTTATGATATCGTTCTTTTCCTCAATGGTGGATATCATTTTTTGTAGCTTATCAAGATTTGAATATTCTGGATACTGTAAAAGTCTGTTTACGCCCTCAAACTTGATTTCTGACCCTAACTCATTCATGGTTTCGTAAATATTCTTTACTACAACCGAAATAAGCTCAGGACATTCATTAAGCTCGCTTTCCATTTTCATCATAGCAGGCACATTGATTTGCTCAATAGATGCTCCTGCAAGATTATCGTTTAGCACTCTTGAAAGCTTTGTGATAATTTCCGATGAAACGCTAAAATTGTGCTTGATGTTTTTAGTTTTTACCGTGTCATGCAAGGAAGCTACCATTACTATTATAAAGCTGCTTGAATCTAAGTAAACCGTTTCATAGCGTCTTATTGTGATGCTTGACGGTCTTGGTCTTAGTGATAGCGCCGTATAATTTGTGATTGCAGATGCGACCTTAGTGGCTTTGTCTAAAATCTTGTCAATTTCGTTTTTCTTTACATTCAACAGATTTTCAAGCTCCGCTTCCTCTCTCTTGGTTCTGTCATATTGACTTACAAGAGTATCAACATAAAAGCGATAGCCAAGCTCCGACGGAATTCTACCTGATGAGGTATGGGGCTGTTCAAGATAACCGAGAGCCTCAAGCTCTGCCATTTCGTTTCTTATGGTGGCTGAGGAATACTGAATTTTTGCTTCCTGTGTAAGATATCTTGATCCAACAGGCTCGCCAAGCTTGATATGAGCCTCAACGATTGATTTTAAAATAAGTTTTTTTCTATCGCTTAACTCAAAGTTTTCTGTTTCCATACTCCCCTCCGTTTCTAAACTTGCTATTTTATTAAGAAAATTTGCTTTTTTTAGCAATTTTTCTGTGTTTTTGAGATTTTAGCACTCTTTTTGTTAGTCTGCTAAACTCCGTAATTTAATATACCATGAAATTAAATATTTGTCAATAGGTTTTTTCCAAAAAGTTTAACTTTTTTAGCAAACTAGCGTTTAGAGTGCTAAATATCAATAAAACCGTTAATTTGCTTTCTTTTTACGGCGGTTTGACCTTTTTTAAGTGTAATTAATATCAAATGTAAACTTAAGGTTGACAGATGTAAACCTACAGTTAGTTGATTTTTTGAAAATCAAGTGATATTATGATTAAAATTCAAGCGCCGTGAATGATAAATTACTAACTGTATTGATTTTGTTTTCGACGTTTGATATAATATAATTAATGAAAGAATTTTAAGGTGAGAAAATGAAAAGATTATTAGTTATTTTTATTTGTTTTATTCTTGTTTTTACTCTTTTCTCTTGTAAAAAAGACAAAAATCAAACCGATAGTAATCAAAATACGCAAAGCGACAGTAACAATACCGATAGTATGATGGATTCAAGTAGCGTAGATTTGATTTGTCAGCACTCCTTCTATGCTTGGAAACCGCTTACAGAGGCAGATTGCAGCAGTGAGGGTGTGAAGATAAGAATTTGCTTAAAATGTAACGAACCTGACTACGGTGTTATAGAAAAAAACGGTGTGCATAAGTACGGTTCAACAATTTTTGAGCCAACGTGTGGCGAGCAAGGATACACATTACATAACTGTACTCTTTGTGAATATAGTTTTAAAGACGCTTATACTGAACCAACAGAATTACATAATTGGGAGCAAGATGGCGAAATTTCTAATTGTCAAGAAAAAAAGGTGCTATATCTCTGCACTGTATGTAATCAAGAAAAAGAAGTTGAAGAAGAACCAACGGAAAACCATATTTTTTCAAACAAGGTATGTACTGTATGCGGATTAAAGGAAGCAAGTGAGGGACTTTACTTCATATTAAGCACGGACGCTACATATTATAAGCTCAACAGAATAGGCACGTGCAAGGACGCGGATGTTATTATTCCTGCTATGCATGAGGGCTTGCCTGTAACGGAAATTTCTAAATCTGCATTTTATAACTGTCCAAATCTTAAAAGCGTTGTTATTCCAAGCACGGTTACAACTATTGAAAAGCCTGTATTTTCCTATTGCACATCTCTTATAAATATTACGGTGGATAAAAACAATCCTGTTTTTGAGTCAATAGATGGCAACCTTTATACAAAGGGCGGCAAGGAGCTTGTACAGTATGCTGTTGGCAAAAAGGACACAAGCTTTAAAATACCTAACGGTGTAACATCAATTTGGCCATATGCATTCTATGCATGTGAAAACATTACAGAGGTTACAATTCCAAAGGGAGTTACATCCTTTGGGGATAATGCATTTAATTATTGCTATTATTTAACAGCCGTTACAATTCCCGGTAGCGTTGTATCTATGGGAAACAGCGTGTTTGCTTCCTGTGAAAATCTTTTATCCGTTACAATAGAAGACGGTGTTAAGACTCTTGGTAAAAACACCTTCGGTTTATGCCATTCACTTGATAACGTTGTTATTCCAAGCAGTATAACCTCTCTTGATTACAGTGTATTTTCAAGCTGCTCTGGGCTTACTCGCATTACAATTCCCAATAGCGTTGTTACCATTGGAGATAGTGCATTTCATTCTTGCTCCGGCCTTGCAAGTGTAGATATTGGAAACGGTGTTACAGCCATTGGAAAATCTGCATTCTACGGTTGCGACAATCTTACTGTTCTTACCATAGGAAGCGGCCTTAAAACCATAGGCGATAATGCATTTGGCTCTTGTAATATTAAATTGGTAAAAAACAACAGTAGCTTAAAGCTACAATTAGGCAGCTCAAGCTACGGCTACGTAACATTATATGCAACTGCTCTTATGCAAAAAGGTGTTACTATGTTTGCACAAACTGATTATGAATATATTTTAACCGATGATGGCTTTTTATATAAGCTTGCAAATGATGAATACAGCTTGATTGCTTATTGCGGGACAAAGGATACGATTACTTTACCTAAGTCTATAAATGGAAATTCTTACACTCTTTCCTACGTAAAGGGCATAATCAACGCTATTTTCCCTAGCGGAGTAACCGCTATAAATGACCGCGCGTTTTATGGAAGTAGCAGTCTTAAAAGTGTTATCATCCCGGAAAACGTAACATCTATTGGTAGCTATGCATTCTATGAATGTGATAATCTTGACGGTGTTATAATTCCAAAGAACGTTACTTCTATTGGAAATAATGCGTTCTACCGTTGTGATAATCTAAAAAGCATTACTATTCCAAAGGCTGTTACATCTATTGGTACATATGCATTCTTCTCATGTCAAAAGCTTGAAAGCGTAATGTTTGAAAATACAAGCGGTTGGTACATAACAGGCAACTCGGATAGCACCACCGGAACAGATATTTCTGTAACAGATACTAAAACAAATGCTGAAAATTTAGCCGACGAATACTACGACATGTATTGGAAGCGCAGTTTATAAAATCAGATATAAAAAAGCACGGATTTTTTGAAGTGAACCCCAAATAGTTCAATTCATTTCCGTGCTTTTTGTTTTGGAAATTTCACACTAAAAACAGAAGGCAACCGATTGCTCGGTTGCCTTCTGTTTTATTTAATTATTTGTTTGTATTGTAAAGATCAACAAATCTTGTGAGTCTTTCGTACTTAGCCTTTGCTTGTGCTTCGCTTTCTACGAAGAGAGCCTTTGCTCTTTCTGGGAACTGTTGAGCAAGACGAGCGTAACGAGTTTCGTTAGCAAGGAATGCTTGGTAGTCACCTGTTGGCTCCTTAGAGTCAAGAGCAAATGGATTCTTGCCTTCAGCCTTGAGAGCTGGGTTGAATCTAAAGAGGTTCCAGTAGCCTGCATCAACTGCCTTCTTCATTTCGTTTTGGCAGTTTGTCATACCACCCTTAAGACCGTGCATTTCACATGGAGCATAACCGATGATAAGTGATGGTCCTGGATAAGCCTCAGCCTCAGCGATAGCCTTGATTGTTTGAGCAGGGTTAGCACCCATAGCGATTTGTGCTACATATACATAACCGTAGGACATAGCGATTTCAGCAAGGTTCTTCTTACCTACTGCCTTACCAGCTGCTGCGAACTGAGCAACTTGACCTACATTAGAAGCCTTAGAAGCTTGTCCACCTGTGTTAGAGTAAACCTCTGTGTCGAATACCATTACGTTTACATCCTCGCCTGATGCAAGAACGTGGTCAAGACCGCCGAAGCCGATATCATAAGCCCAACCGTCTCCACCGAAGATCCAAACGGACTTCTTGGAGAGGTACTCACGGAAGTCGGATCGTAGCCATGTCGTTCTGT
>JAZSHT010000084.1:0-10470 GCA_045533435.1 Eubacteriales bacterium
CGACTTTTGTTGCGCCAAGCTCTGTACCCATATTTGTAATAGTTGCTCTTTCTGGGACTGATAATGTCTTAATACCCTCGCCTCCCCATTCGATGATAGCACCAACGCCACCCTTAACGGAAAGAATACGAAGAATTTCAAGGCCTACATTCTTAGCGCTAAACCAAGGGCGAAGCTTACCTGTAAGGTTTACCTTGAACATCTTAGGCATAGTAATATAGTATGCGCCGCCACCCATAGCAACAGCAACATCAAGTCCACCTGCACCAAATGCAAGCATACCGATACCACCCGCAGTAGGTGTATGGCTATCAGAGCCAATAAGTGTCATTCCGGGAACGCCAAATCTTTCAAGATGTACTTGATGGCAAATACCGTTACCTGGACGGGAAAATCTTAAGCCGAATTTTTTTGCCACAGATTGAATATATCTATGGTCGTCAGCATTTTCAAAGCCTGACTGTAATGTATTGTGGTCAATATAAGCAACAGAAAGCTTTGTTCTAACTCTTGGAATACCAATAGCCTCAAATTCAAGGTACGCCATAGTACCGGTAGCATCCTGTGTTAATGTTTGGTCAATTCTTAAAGCAATTTCATTGCCGGCAACCATCTCGCCGGATATTAAATGCTCCTTAATTATTTTTTGTGCAATAGTAAGTCCCATTGTCTTTCTCCTTTTAATACGCCAATTAAAAATAATATATAAATTATAGCAAAATCAAACCAATATGTCAAGAAATATATGTATATTATAACAAAAATTATAAATATATATTTTTTACCCTTGATAAGTGTATTTTTATTTGATATAATTATCATAACGAAATAGCGAAGGTAGGTATATAATGTTTAAAAATATATCCCATCTTATTAAAGATAAATTAAAGGAATCATTAAAGTCAGTTTTGCCCGTATTTATAATAGTTTTACTGCTATGCTTTTTAGTACCGGGCGTTGAGGTTTCAGTTTTAACCTCTTTTATTTTTGGAACAGTGCTTGTTGTTGTAGGCACAGGCATATTCAACCTAGGAGCAGATATGTCTATGACTCCAATGGGAGAATATGTAGGCGCACAAATGACCCGTTCAAAGAAAATTTGGTTAATTATAATCCTATCCTTCTTTGTAGGTGTCCTTATTACAATGTCTGAGCCTGATTTACAAATTTTAGCCCAACACGCCTCAATCAATCCAAGCATACTTTTAACAGTGGCAGTATCAGTAGGCGTAGGTGCTTTTTTAGTAGTAGCAATGCTTCGTATCATCTTCGCCATTAAATTAAAGTACCTTCTTATAGGCTTCTACATAGCAGTATTTGTTTTAGCATTTTTCGTTGATAAGGGATTTTGGTCAGTTGCCTTTGACTCAGGCGGAGTTACCACAGGACCAATGACCGTTCCTTTTATCATTGCTTTAGGTGTCGGTGTATCATTTATCCGTTCTGACTCACAGGAAAATAACGATAGCTTCGGTCTTGTTGCATTATGCTCAGTAGGACCAATTGCCGCAGTTTTAGTTTTAGGACTTATTTTAGGTGGTAATACAGGCGATTACGAGTATATCGTAGCAGATAAATTCTTGTTTTCCCAAGACCTTGGTCTTGATTATTTAGTAGCATTACCTCACTATATGCTAGAGGTTTTAAAATCTGTATTACCAATCGCCGCATTTTTCTTTATTTATCAATTATTTACAGGCAAGCTAAACAAAAAGAGCTTAATTAAAATCATTATCGGTCTTGTTTATACAATCATCGGTCTTGTCTTATTCTTAACAGGCGCAAATGTAGGCTTTATGTCCGCAGGAAGCGCCCTTGGCGAAATATTCGGTAAAAGCGAATATGTATGGATAGTAATTCCAATCGGTATGATAGTAGGCTTCTTTATAGTAGCCGCAGAGCCCGCAGTACAGGTGTTACAAGCACAGGTTGAAAATGTAACATCAGGCGCAATTCCTAAAAAAGCCCTTGCATTCGCCCTTGAATTCGGCGTATCAATCTCAGTAGGAATTGCAATGCTAAGAGCCATAACAGGAATATCAATTATGATACCACTTATTATTGGCTATTTTATAGCATTAGTCCTTACATTCTTTGTCCCCGAAATCTTTACATCAATTGCATTTGACTCAGGCGGAGTAGCCTCTGGTGCAATGACCTCAACATTCCTACTTGCTTTTGCAGTAGGTGTATGCTATGGCGTAAATGGTGGAACAGAGAGCATAATGACTGATGCATTCGGCACAGTTGCAATGGTAGCAATGACACCGCTTATTGCAATTCAAATTTTAGGTATCGTTTATAAAATCCGCATCAAGAAAATTGACGGAGCAATCATTCCCGAGGAAGAGATTACCAAATCAGAGGATATTATCTCTGTTGATGAATTGCCGCTTGATGGCACATTAACAATACCAATTCCGCTTGAAATTAGAGACGAAATCATTGACTTTTAGAAAGGAGAGAGGGAATACTATGCAAAAAATGTATCTTTTGATAACAATCACTCAAAGAGATGATAGCGATGAATTTACAAATTTCTTTAACTCAAAGGAAGTTCCTGTAATTTACAGTACAACCTGCGAGGGCACAGTAAGAGAAAGGACCTTATCTCTTTTCGGCTTCGAAAAAACATTAAAAACAGTTCATTATTGTGTTGTTACAAACAATAAGAAAAATGAATTAATCAAGGGACTAACTCGTGAAATGGCAATAGACCTACCAAACCGAGGAATTGCCGTTTCAATTCCCCTAACAAGCATGGGCGGAAAAAGAGCCCTTGATATGTATGCTAATGGACACGAAAACGATGATGAAGAGGAGCAAATTATGCAAGATAAGCAAATGGAATTAATAGTTGCTATATGCGAAAAGGGACATACCGAAACCGTAATGGATGCCGCAAGAGAAGCAGGCGCAAGAGGCGGCACGGTAGTCCATGCAAAGGGCACAGGCTCAAAATATACAAATAAATTCTTTGGCATTTCAATTGCCGAGGAAAAGGAAATGATATATATTGTCGCAGGCGAAAATCAAAAAAAGGAAATTATGCGTGCAATTATGGATAATGCAGGCATCGATAGCGAAGCACATACAATCGTATTTTCCTTGCCCGTATCCGACACCGCAGGCCTTCGCCTCTTAGACCCCGAGGAATAAAACAAAAATCAGCAGAGCAATCTGCTGATTTTTTATGTTAAATTTTCTTTAATGTAAAGCTATCTGCCATATGCAAATAGTTTGCAAGCATTTCAACGCCGCTTTCGTTAAGCTCATCTTGACTAACGGTAGATTTTTCTCCGTTATAGGTAAGCTCATACATGCTATTCAAACCGTTATCAAAGAAAGGATATACAGTAGCATATTCTTGTATAGGATGCTCTGTATAAGAGTAAACCTTAATTTCATTAAAGTCCTTATCGTTAAATTGAAGCACCAAAAGTGTAGGAGTATCGCAAAGAATATGACATTCGCTGTTCGCCCAAAACTCTCTTTCAGCCTTATATGTGTCGATAAAATCGCCTAATTCCTTGATAGTATTATCTGACACCTGCGTTAAATCACAGCTAACACCGATAGGACCGCCTACAAGAGATTTCTTAATATAATCAAGACTTGCTTCCTCAGCTCTTTGCCAGTTAGCAGTAGAGCTTAAAAGTATTTTTTCTTGTGTATCGCCAACAGGATATGTCGGAGTAAATCCCTCAACGCTTCGTATGGTCGCCCATCTTTCAAGCATTCTTGATGGCATACGAATAAGTGCATTCTTGAAAATTTCAAGCTGAGTATAAATTCCATGGCTATCACTCATCCAGAATGAATTAAAGTAAGGCGCATTTGAAAGGGACATTCTGCCACCGCCACTTGCGCAGCACTCTAAATGTAACTTAGGATAATCATCCTTGATTCTGCCAAGGAAGTAATTATATCCCTCATAATACTTTACAAATGAATTTCTTGTCTTATCGTAGTATAAAGGACCGTTTAAGTCAAACTTAATAAACTCAACACCGTATTTGTCAATGTTTGCTTTCAAAATTCCGTAAATAAAATCACAAGCATCTCTATTCGCAAAATCAACAAAGCAATGCTGACCCTCAGTTAAATAGTATTCGGGATGCTTTTTCACATTTTCACAGTTAGGATTTGCTCTTTCAATCTCAAACCATAAACCAAATTTAAGTCCCTTTGCTCTTACAAGGTCGGCAAATTCCTTAAGTCTGCCCCTCATCGCACTTTCATCTGATTCTTGCCAATCGCCAACAACATCCCACCACATTTGCGTCTTGCCAAACCAACCGGCATCAACCGTAAAGTATTCACATCCAAGAAGGGAAGCCTTGTCAAGCTGACATACTAAATTATCAAAATCAATATAGTCAAAATGGCTCATCCAAGTATTATATACAATAGGCAATTTTGAAGGATATTTTTCATTCCAATATCTATGTAGCTTATACGCATCCATATCAAGCTTAGACTTAAATGTGTAGTAGAGAATAACAGGAAGCTTCAATTCCTCTCCCACCTTAAGCACATATCTAAAATCTTGACTTTTAATACCAAGCTCAACCGTTACCACCTTAGGGTCTAAAAACTCTCCGTGTCGGCTAACTCTGTATTCAAATCCCGAGCTTGACATTATATGATAAGCAATACCATGTCCGTTTTGCTCATTGTAAAGAGCCACAAAGGGATTAACATCCTGATTTGTACGGATTTCATCACTCATTCCAAACACACCGCTAACAAGACTCTGCCAAGCGCCAATACCCTCTTTAATATGCTTGCTTGTCTGTGTGTAAACCTGATATTCGCCACCGTTTAATGTGAATTTAGATAAAGCAGTGCTAATTTCAATATCTCTATTTGAAATATTCTTAATTACATCCTGCCTTTCATATACACCACTTGAATGCTTAATAGTCTTGCTTACTATTTCAATTTCACTGTTTTTATAGTAAACTGTGTCCCCATTTTTTTGAGTGTCCCCCAAAGCTCTTTCAAAATCACCGTAAACGGTAAATAAATCTGTAATCTTAGTATATTCCATCTTAACCCTCAATATATACAATGCTGTTTCTTTCAAGTCGCATTGTAACAGTATTATTTTCAATTCTATATGTTGTTACAGGCACATATGTGTGTGCTTCATCTGTCAAATAGAATTTCAATTTTGTAGCATCAACGCCCTCAATATCAAGCGTTACCCTCTTTGCACCCTCATTGTCATTTTCGGTATAATATGTTATAGCAATACCACACTTTCCATTACCGTTAGCAGCAACCACATAAACATCCTTGTCCTCACAAATAGACTCCACCTGATTGCCCATTTCATAAAGGTTAGAGAAGGTGTAGAAGGAATAATAACCCTTTAATGTCTCATATGTGTACATATCCCAAAGACCATTAAATGCAGTAGGTCTTGCATCATAGTACATCATCATATCAATATCAGGGCAATTTTGTGCCGCACTCATACAAGCAAGACTAAAAGCCGCACCCTTAATACCGATAATTTGCTTAATTGAATAAACAAATTCATCAGTCCATCCGCGTACATAATTCCATTCATTTAAATTAGTTGTAGCATTTTCATAACCGCATCTGTCAAGCATTTTTCTTACTCTTGTGCATTTGTCAGTCATATCGTAAGGCTGTGTCCAATACCAATGATAGCTAAAAAAGTCAAGGGGAGTGTCTTTTTTCTTAATTTCCTTTAAAAATTCCTCGCTCCATTCCTCATCTCCACAGGATGCAGGACCACCAATCTTTAAGTGTGGAAAACGACTCTTTAAATGCTTAGCGGCAACAGAGTAAAAGTCCACAAACTCCTCAAATGTACCCTGCCAACATCTTTTATTCTTTTCCTCGTGTGCATCAAGGTCAGGCTCATTCCAAATTTCCCAATATTCCATATCATACTTAAAGCCGTCAGCCCAACCCTCAGTATAGTGTGCAATAATATGCTCGCATATTTCCGCCCACTTCTTAAAATCCTTTGGCGGAAATGTGTTGTATTTCTTTACCTCATGCTCAATTCTTGACCCAAGACGGAAAAATGGCTTTGCACCATAATCAATAATTTGCTTCATATACTTATCAGTACAAGCAAAATCATAACTGTTAGGGTCATTCACATCCGCATCAAAATCAGTAAAAATAAAATTCACATCAACAGTATGATTTCCACCATACCCCGCATGAAATGAAGCATCATGCGTTCTTGCATAAGGAATACGACACGCCTTAAAGGTGTCTTGATTTCCTCGTGTTTGCTCGCTTCCGTTAGCAACACAAGGGCCGTTATTTACCGCATGCATTACCTTAATTTTGCCAATCTCTTTATTAAAATTTACTTTAACATTACTCATATTTTTCCCTCAATATATACAATACTGTTTCTTTCAAGTCGAAGTGTAATTTTGCCATCCTTAAACTTGTTAATTAAATTTTCTGCCATTGTCTGATTTGCATCAGTTACAAATATCTTTGCATTGCTAAAATCCGCACCCGTAGTATTTATAGTAACAAATTTAGGCGAAGCATTGTCGTTTTCGCTGTAATATGTAACCATCATTCGTGCATACTCGTCATTTTTTGAGCAAACCGCATAAATTTCCTTATCGTCGATTTTTGCTTTAACCTGTTTTTTTAGCTCATAAATATTAGAGTAAATAAGGAAAGGATAATATCCCTTAAGCGGACGCATAGTGTAAAAATCAAACATTCCGTTCATAGCACAAGGTCTTGCATCATAGTACATAAGCATATCAATATTAGGATTTTTTTGCCCCTCTGCCATACAAGCTGCGGTAAAAGCAGCACCCTTCATACCAATGATGGTTTCAATACTATATACAAATTCATCGCCCCAACCACGCACGTAATTCCATTCGTTGAGAATGATTTCAGCATCCCCATATCCGTAACGCTCTGCAATCTTTGCAATTCTCGTACCCTTTTTAGACATTTTCTTAGGCTCAACACCGTACCAATGCCAAGACAAAAAGTCCATAGGGGGATGCTCATCCTTAATTCTTTCAAAAAATCTTTCAAGCCAATCCTCATTCCAAGCAATAGCAGGACCGCCAATCTTTAAGTGAGGAAAACGGTTTTTTAAATATGTAGAAGCCACAGTATAAAATTCTGCAAATTGAGCCTCTGTTCCTTGCCAACAACGCTTGTTAGGACTGTCATCAGGGTCTAAATCCGGTTCATTCCAAATTTCCCAATATTCCATATCGTAATTAAAGCCGTTAGCCCACCCCTCTGTATAATGGGCAATAATATGCTCACAAATCTGCGCCCACTTTTTAAAATCCTTAGGTGGAAATGTACCGAACTTTTTCACATAATGCTCAATCTTTGACCCAAGACGGTAAAAGGGCTTTGTACCAAACTCATATATCTCAGAAATATACTTATCCGTACACACAAAATCATATGAGTTAGGGTCATTCACATCTGCATCAAAATTAGGGAATATAGCTTGAATATCCACACTATGCTCCCCACCATATTGTGCGTGAAACGCAGCATCGTGTGTCCTTGCATAAGGAATGCGCGCCGCCCTGTAATAGTCTTGATTACCTCTTACTTGATCCCCCCTCGTTACGTGAGGACCATTATTCACCGCGTGCATAACCTTAATCTTGCCCGAGATCTTTGAAAAATCAACGTTTATATTGCTCATTTGAAATCTCCTCAATATTTATTGATTTTATTTTAATATATGTAATAAAAAAAGTCAATATTTATATTAAAATTCTAACCTGCGGTTTACATTTGTCAACCGCAGGTTACTTGACTTTTATAAAAAGGTGTGCTAAAATTGAAAAAAGAAATTAAGAAAAGAGAAAAACATGAAACGATTTTTAGCCTTAGCAATAATAGTTGTGTCTATTTTAGCGATTTTTATGATAACGTCGTGTAAATGCGAACACGTTTTAGGTGAATGGAGTGAACAGGAAAGAGCAACCTGTACAGAAAACGGAAACGAAGCACGAATTTGCATTAAATGTAACAAATATACCGAGAAAAGAGCAACTTTAGCAAAAGGACATAATTTCAATAATCAAGTTGTTAATGCAACATATTTAAAGCAAGAGGCAACCTGCAAGCAAAGTGCGCAATACTACTATTCCTGTCAATGCGGAGAAAAAGGAACGGACACATTTGAATTTGGTATAGTAGGAGATCACGAATATATCTATGTGCCCTTCCGTAACGGTATACATCAAAAGGTATGTAAATACGATGAAAAAGATATAGATTTCCAAAATTGCACAGGCGAAGAACCTAAATGCGATATGAGAGCGGTTTGCGAAAGCTGTAACGCAGAATACGGAAGCGTAAAAGAGCATCAATACGAACAGGCAGAGGTCATAAAGGAAGCGAGCTGTGTTGAGGCGGGAAAGGAACTTTATAGATGTCATTGTGGAGCAACGGAAGAAAGAGTGCTTGAAAAGATCCCCCACGATTTTACCACGAGTACATTTACCACAAAGCCAGACTGTGGCAAACAACAAAACGGAATAAAGCAAACAGTTTGCACAGTTTGTAAAGTGGTTGATCCTAATGGTAGAACTGAGTTAATTATGTGGTCTCACGATTATGAAGAAACACGAGTAGATGCTACATGTGAAGCTCCTGGTTTAGTATCTTCAGCGTGTAAGGTGTGTGGTGCAACAGGTAGGACAACTATTATTCCTCAACTTTCTCATAGTGAAAGTTTAATTCAACAGTGTGTGGCAACATGTGAAAATGACGGCTATGATAGATATTTGTGCACGGAATGTGGGGTAACATGGGAAGTACTAACAGAGCATGCATTAGGACATGATTTTTCAACAGAGCTTCATTATAAGGAAGCAACTAATACCGAAGACGCTTATTATTACTATCCCTGCACGAGATGTGATGAAGAAGATGTTGCATAATAGAAAAACGGAACAGATTTAATCTGTTCCGTTTTGCGTTATATGTAGAGAGTTAGAACAAAGCTATAACTCCGTTAGTTTTTTAGCAGAATTTATCCATCTTCCATTGTTTTAGAAATTCAAGACACTTTTTCGCATTAGCTTTTGTTGCAGGCTTTATAAGCAACTCATCAAAAAACCACTCCTCGACTGAATATTTATTTAAAAGAAAAGCCAAAAGTTTAGCATTATCCTTTTCACATATTAACTCAATTTGCTTCGAAGACGGAATCTCTACAAGTTGTATGTTTTCCTTTTCTGCAATTTTAAAGGCACTACTTTTCGCACTTGCATAAATTACAGTCCTTTGATTTTCACTAAAACCTATATGTTTTAATGTCGCTCCCTCTGTTATATAGAGTTTTTCTAATTGTTCACAACCATAAAAGACGTTATGTTGTACCTCGATTATTGTGTCAGGTATAACAAACTGCTTAAACTTGGTGTGCTCAAAGGCAAAAGAAGGCAACACACTCACTGCTTTTGGGAGATTAATATATTCAAGAGGCGAACCTCTAAAAATAGAATAACCTATGCTTCTTATACTTTCAGGAAGATGTATAGCTTTAATATTCGTATTTTCAAATGCAAAAGGCTCTATTATTCCAATCTTATCGTGTAAATAAATGTCTTCTAACGAGGTGCAATTATAGAATACACCCCTCTCAATTTTTCTTATCTTTGGTGGAACAGTAAAACTCTTTAGTCCGGTACAATCACTAAATGCCCCCGCACCAATTCTTTCTATATCTTCATGTAAAAAGTCAACTTTCTTTAAGTTTTCGCACCCTTGAAAAACATAATTGCCTATTTTAGTTATAGTCTTTGGTATGTTTACTTTTCTAAGATTTTTAAATCCTGCAAAGAAATACGCACCGATTGCTTCTACACCTTTGACCTCTTCAGGATTAAAATTAAACACTTCATCGTTATGATAACGATAATAATCCCTGATATCCAACAGCCTTTTGTCGTCATTGCTATAATTAAATCGTTTTCCTACTAACATTTTATCCTCTCAAAACAGTGGAACAGTATCCGTTAAAATATTCATACAATATTCGCCTGTATCCTCAAATTTTACTATGTATCTTTCGGACAGTTCTGTGTCTCCACCTTACATCTCCAAATCTCTTTACATAAATTTTACCACAAGATTTTCCTTTTGTCAATTCACAACCAAAACAAAAAATCCCCGATTAAAAATCGAGGATTTGGCATATAAAATTCAATTAAGCCTTGTTTACAGAGCCGAATAACTCCATCTTTTCCTTAACAGTAGCCTTAATAGCCTCAAAGCCAGGAGCAAGAAGCTTTCTTGGGTCAAATTCCTTACCGCTTAAGTCCTTACCAGCCTCAACATATGATCTTGTTGCAGCAGCAAATGCTAATTGACATTCTGTATTAACATTGATCTTAGAAACGCCAAGAGAGATAGCCTTCTTAATCATATCCTCAGGAATACCTGTACCGCCGTGAAGAACGA
>JAZSHT010000184.1:0-2288 GCA_045533435.1 Eubacteriales bacterium
ACTATTAAGTCAAGAGCTTCACTTTCACTTGATAAATTAGGAGCAAATCCACCCTCATCTCCAACTGAGGTAGAATACCCCTTGCTTTTTAAAATTGTTTTTAATGTATGGTAAATTTCACAGCCGCATCTCAATGCATCATTAAAGTTGCCAAAGCCAATCGGTACAATCATAAATTCTTGAATGTCAATATTATTTGAAGCATGGGCTCCGCCATTTAAAATGTTCATCATAGGATAGGGAAGTGTTCTTCCGAAAGCACCACCTAAATATCTGTAAAACGGTAATTTATAAGCGCAAGCGTGAGCCTTAGCAAGTGCTAACGATACAGATAGAGAAGCATTTGCACCAAGCTTGCTCATGTTGTCGCTGCCATCTAGCTCTCTAATAATCTTGTCAGCTCCATAGAAGTCTATATAACCATGTTCAATAAGCTTAGGACCGATAATGCTGTTTACATTGTTTACCGCCTTTAAAACGCCCTTTCCAAAATATCTGCTTTTGTCATTATCTCTTAACTCAACTGCTTCAAAAATTCCTGTTGAAGCTCCAGAAGGTACAGAAGCAACACCAATAGCCCCACATGATAAGCAAACCGTTGCTTCAACAGTTGGCATTCCCCTTGAATCAATTATTTCTCTTGCTTTTACTGAACAAATTCTTAAATCCATAATAATCTCCTTTTGTAGAACAATTTTTATAGTATTATTGACAAATACTTTTGAAAATAAAAGCATTTTGCAAAAAATACAAAATGCTTTTAAATACTATTCGCCATCTGTATCGGTTATAGTATCTTCTATAACCTCAATGCTTATATCATCCGCATTGTCAGATTTTTGTTCATCTAATTTTTCATTGCATAGCTTAGTTTCTACCTCAGCCTTGTTTTCAGCCTCAGCCTTTTGAATGATTTCTACGGCAACCGTATTGATAATTTCATCAACAATTCTTTCCTCAACCTGATGGATAATTTCTTCGGAAATCTTGTTTTCAGCCTTAGCCTTTTCAACAGCCTCATGATGCTCAATTCTTTCTTGTGCTTCAATAGCGCCCTTAGCTTTAATAAAGCTTTCATCTGAGTAAATGTCCTTAGCACGATAGCAATCAACATTAACAGGCATTTTTTTCTTTTTAAGCTTATTTTCAATAAGCATCGTAAATAAGTATGAAACAACTGCCCATAGCGGAACACCAATAAGCATACCCACAAATCCAAATACATGTGAGCAAACAGTAACAGAAAGAATAACGCCGATAGGTGTTAAGCCTGTTGATGAGCCGTGAATATGTGGTGCAATAATGTTGCCATCAATTTGTTGAACAACTACTATAATTACTGCAAAGCCAAGCGCCCACATAAGACCGCCGTCGCTATGAATTAAAATAAGCAGAGCAGATGGAATACCGCCAAGGAAAGGTCCAAAGAATGGAATTATGTTCGTAGCGCCCACTAAAACTCCAATAAGTGGAGCAAGAGGATAACCGATTATAGCAAGTATGACAAATACAACTAAGCCCACGATAATTGAGTCAAGTAATGCACCAAGCAAATATCTGCCGAATGTAGTATCTGTGTATCTTGCAAAGCTTATGATTTTTTCATAGGGTTCTTTTTTGAAAATGGAGCATAGGATTCTTTTTGATCTTGCAACCATAAGCTCCTTGTAAATCAAAAAGTATATAGATAAGATAATACCAACGAAGAAGGCAAACACATGACCGATAACCGCAGAGCCAGCCTCTAAAATGCTGCCTGTATTTTGTAAAATATAGTTGGCAATTTTAGAAAGAATTCCCTCGCCCTCGCTAATAAGCATATCCTGTATCATTGTAATAATTTCATCAGGGTGAATAGCAGGGAATATGTTTGAAAGCTTAGTTAGTAGGTTTGTTAGTCCGTTTATAAGATTTTCGCCGTAAACCACAATATTTGCACCTAAATCCTCAATATTGTTAGCAATTTGTGGAATAATGGCAAAAAGTAAAAGCGTAATCAAAGCAAAGAAAATAATGTAGGTAAGAAGAATAGAAAGACCTTTTCTTGTTTTTGGACGCTCCTTTTTTCTTTCAACAAATTTAAAAACATACTTGTGTAGTCTCTTGTAAATAGGATTACATAAATAAGCAATGGTAAAGCCATACACAAAGGACATCAAAGCACTTATAAGACCTTCAAAAAAGGTGGTTATTTTGCCAAAATTCATAAAAATGAAAATCAATCCAATAAGAGCAGCAACCACTAAAAACGAATAAACAGCAATAGTAAAATATTTATCATTTTTCTT
>JAZSHT010000161.1:0-2536 GCA_045533435.1 Eubacteriales bacterium
TAACCTCATCAACTAAAGGAAGCTTATTATCTTGGAACTTATTTTTGATATTTTGCTTTACTATTTCTGGATTTTCTCTTAGAAATTTAATGTCTAACATACTATACCTCTCGCTATTATATATCTTTATTTAATAAGTGCATTATAACACCAAAAAAACATATTGTCAAGTAATAATACAACATTTAACTGCATAGATTTATATTGAAAATTTATGCAAGGAGAAAAAGCCAATGGAGAAAATAAATTTAAACGAAGTAGCGCAAAAAAAGCTGACCCACACCGCATTAGTTAATGATACAGTATCAAGCTGTGAGGTAAGCGAGGAGTTTACATTACCTGACTATGTGCCTGAAATTAGAAAAATGCTTACCGTAAAATCATCAGCCTTGCCTGAAAGTAAGTATTTAAGCGATAAAAACGGTAGTAGCACCTTAGATTATAGTGGCACGGTTACATACCTAATAATATACGCTGATGATGATGGCAATTTATGCTCAACTCCCCTTAGCTCTCAGTATGAATCAAGTGCTTCGCTAAACGGCCACCCCGACATAGTATTTATTGATACAACCGTTGATAATACATCGTTAAGAGTAAACGCCCCAAGAAAGCTAACAATCAAAACCAGATTAAAAAGCAGAATTTTAGGCTATGGAAAATCAACATACGAGGAAAATGTAACGCCTAAGTCGGTAGCTGATGAAATGTACCTACAAAGAGCAAGCAAATCGGTAAACACCGTAGAAATTAGCCAAATAAGCATGCAAAATATTCGCATAAGCGATAAATTAGATATGCAGGGCTACAAAAACGCCAAGCCAATTTGGTGCGATGCCGTAGCGGTAGTAACAGAGTGTAAAGCTCAAAATGGCTCTGTTTTAGTCCGCGGAAACGGAAAGGTAAAATGCATTTGCCAAGTAAACGATACAACCGTATGCTTAGAAAACGATATTTCAATCTTTGAGGAAATTGAAGCTGACAAATGTAAAGAGGGCGATTTAGTTAGCGTAAATCCAAGATGCGTAAGCCTATCAATTTCCAACGAGCTTAACGAAAACGAAAGCCAATTATTCTATGATTTAAATATTGAAATTGAGGGCGCGGTTTACTCAAATAATCAAGAATATGTAACCGAGGACATATATTCAACAAAGTGTGATACTGATGTAAATTACAAAATTATCGACACATACTCCGCCGTAAAATGCCAAAACGCTTCATTTACAGTAAGCGAAGCATTAAAGCGCAAAAATAACGATAAAATTGAAATAGTTGAAATTATAGCCACCCCTGTGTACGAAAAAGCAGAAATAAAAGTCTCAAAATCACAATTTACAGGCAAGCTTGATATTGTAGTTATAGGCGTAAATCAAAAGGATGAGGAAAAGGAATATGTTTACGAAAGCTATGAGCTTCCAATTAAATACGAGGCAGACTTAAAATCAAATAATGAGGAAGTAATATCCCGTTGTAGCTTCATGGTAGGTAAAATAAGCGGAAAATATGATGAAGAGAGATTTTTGGTAAATAGCGAAATTTTTGTGTCCTACGATACAGTAGAAAAATCAAAGCACAAGGTTGTTGACACAGCCATACTAAAAAAAGACAAGGAAATAAAAAGCGACCTTGCATGTGTCCGCGTTTGCTTCCCAACCGAAAGCGATACACTTTGGGAAATTGCCAAAAAGTATCATACAACAGTATCTAAAATTACCGAGCAAAACGATATTGACGCATCAGGCGATATTTACAGAAAAAAGCTAATAATCTAAAAAAAGAGAGCAATACGGGGAAACCCGTTTTGCTCTCTTTTTTATGTAAAAATTATTTCTCGCCATCGCAATCATCGCAGTCGCAATCATCATCACAACCGCAATCGCAATCCTCGTCTATTTCTCCCATAGATTCTTGAATTTCATCCATTAAGCGATTTAATGCTTTATCAGTTGTCATAAATGGAATACCCATTTGTAATGATTGAGAAATCATTTCGCCATCCTGCTGTGTAATCATAGCGTTAAAGTTGTCGCTATCAGCAGGCTGAATATCAATGGAAGATGACTCAGGCATTTTCTTTGTAACTGCGCTTGACATATAGAAATCCATATACTGAGTTATCTTTCCATCAACCTCAGGATAAGCAAATGTCATAATCATTCCCCATGAGCGCATGCTTGCTCTTAAACAAGTGCCGTTATCAAAAACAGGCACACCTGTGTATGAACTTTGGTGCTCCTCGCCTGAAAAAGCATATCCTTTTGCTTTAATTTCATCAACGACAACACCAATTACCTCGCCAATTTCCTCGTTTGAAACAGTAATGCTTGGATACTCTGACTCAAAATCAGTCCAACCTACAATCTTTAAATCCATAATTTTGTCCCCCTACAATATAAGTTAAGTCTTATGCTTTTATCATAGCAGACTTGCAATCTGCATTTTTATCAATTTTTCCAAATTAGTTATTTCTGGTATCGATGTAGTTCTTTAACATGAGTAGCCAGTCTCAAAGCCTTCCCCTTGAGGGGAAGGT
>JAZSHT010000127.1:0-3658 GCA_045533435.1 Eubacteriales bacterium
CTAAAGCTCTATATACAGCCTACGGCTGATGATATACAAGGCTCTGCCTTGATGATATACACACTTCGTGTGATGATATACAATCCTACGGATTGATGATATACACGCTTCGCGTGATAGCGACTTTGTCGCGCACTGACCACTAAACAATGATAAGGGCAACCCTATCATTGTTTCCGTAGTCCTTTATAATTTCATAATGCTTAATTTTGCATTCCTTTTGCTTTTGGGTTAACAGCGTATCCATAATTTTCCCTTGGTCGTAGCCAAATTCTATAAGCATTTTGCCATTTTTGTTAAGGTAGGTAAGTCCCTCGCCCACAAGAAAGCGGATAATATCAAGCCCATCGTTGCCACCATCAAGAGCGAGCATAGGCTCTTTTTTCACTTCCTCAGATAAATTCTTTATGTCCTCGGTTGGTATATATGGGGGATTTGAAACAATCATATCAAATTTGCGATTTGGCAAATCTGTTGTGATGTCCCCGCACAGAAACTCGCATTTACTTGAAACTGTGTTGGAAATGGCGTTTTTCTTAGCGATTTTTAGAGCCTCGCTTGAAATATCGCAAAGAAGCATAGATGAAATATCCTCACGGTAAACAAGCATAGAAATGCCAATGCAACCGCTTCCGGTGCATAAATCAGCCACACTCCCCCCGCTTTTTAGCTCGCGGAGAGCATTTTCCACTAAAATTTCCGTGTCAGGTCTTGGTATTAGTGTATCGGGAGACACATAAAATTCACGCCCCATAAAATACCATTTGCCAATAATATGCTGAATGGGAATATGCTTTTCTCTTTTCTTTAAAATCGGTAAAATTTTACCATCCTCGTATTCTCTTTCACGGTCAAAAATTATATTTGACTTGTTGACACCGAAAAGATGATTTAAAATTATTTCCGCTTCGGTTTCACTGTCCTCAATGCCGTAGCTTGACAGCTTATTCACTATATCTATATACTTCATTTTTACTCCTATTATGTTAACGCTACGCTTTTTCCATTATTATCAATTATTTCAATAGTTATGTCATTTTCAAACATTTTGTATGCGTGCTTAAATTCCTTTAAAATTTCAACAAGCTTATCCGCTATATCATCAAATTTACGCTTTACTGTCTCTAATCCCGTAATTTTAATGTGCATTTTTTCGCCATACATGTCAGTTAGGCAATCCCAAAACGCATCCCAATTGCAACCGTAATAATCCGGAAAGTCAAGAGACGATTTTATTACTGAATGTACCTCTGAATAATATTCAATATTTGTGAAATCAATTATATATGTTTTCTTTTCCATTTTTTCTCCTATGGTGTTAATTCATAAAAGGTTTTATAGTGGTCATATGTTATGAATATTAAACCGTCGTTGGAATACAAAATTCTATCCTTCCCTCTTTCGCCACCATTGTACACCAAAAACAGCCAAAAGGCAATACCTTTGGCTGATTTATTCATATAATCTAATTTTGCTGACTGCTAACCCTTAGGCTCCTTCTGGGAGGGAGCTGTCAGCAACGCTGACTGAGGGAGAATGCATTAAAACGCTTGCTCCTTCCACCACATTCCGTCCTCTTGCCGAGGCGGTACCCTTTTGTCGCTTTGCGACATTTCCCCTAAAAGGGGAATCCCCCCCTTCCTCCCGGAGGAAGGCTTTTCTGACGGCTGTTACGCGTAGCGAACATACTTGATGCAGGCGATTGCAATTCGTTCTTGCACCATGATTTAGTGGTGCATTTTTGGTACACCAAAAAGTTGAATTATACTGATTTTAGTGATAAAATCAATACACAAGATACATTAAAACGAGGGGGAAATCATATGAATTCATTGGAGTCAAAAAAGCTTGCGCTAATTAGAATACTTGAAATTTTTAAGAGGTATAGTGATGAAAGCCATCCCCTTACCCAAGAGGAAATAATTTGCCGATTAAAAAATGACTACGGCATTACCATTGAGCGTAAGGCGGTAAGTCGTAATTTCTCCTTGCTTCGAGAGGCGGGCTATGAAATCAATTCAAGTCCAAGGGGTAGCTACCTTGAAACGAGAGAGTTTGAGAATTCGGAAATTAAGCTGCTTATTGACAGCGTGCTTTCAAGCAAGTATATTACGCCTAAGCAAACAAGTGGTCTTATTGATAAGCTATCTCATTTATCAAATGTGTATTTTAAATCACTTATTAAAAATACTTGTACCGTAAACGAATGGAACAAAACTGACAATCAAGAGGTTTTTTACAATATTGACACCATAAATGAGGCAATTTGTCTTGATAAAAAAATCACTTTCGATTATAATAAATATGGCAAGGACAAAAAGCTCCATAAAATTTCAAAGCACAAGGTTAGCCCATATCAGTTGATTTTGCACAATCAAAAATATTATTTATTGGCTAAAAGCGATGGGTGCGACAGCATTAGCTATTTCAGGCTTGACCGTATAACTAAAATTAAGGTTGATAACGAATCGCTTTATCGTTTAACTCAGGTTAAAAGGTACGAAAGAGGCATAAATTATAACCAGCTTGCAACACAGCCTTATTTAGATATCAGTAATGATGAAAGAGTAGAAATGATTGTTGACCCAAGCATTCTTGATGAAATAATAGATACATATGGCAAGGAAGTACAAATTAGCGACACAGGTAGCGGAAAATACACGGTTTTTCTGAAATCAAGCGCTGCTTCTATGGAGCATTATGCAATGCAATATGTTGATAGCATTGAAATTGTCAAGCCACAGGAGCTAAGAGAGCGCATAAAGGAAAGCTTAAAAAACGGACTAAGGAGATACGATAAATGATTTACGCCATGAGCGATTTACACGGCTGTTATGATTTATATATTAAAATGCTTGAAAAAATCAATTTCAGCGAAAAGGATACGCTATACATTTTAGGAGATGTAATTGATAGAGGCGATGGTGGAATTAAAATTCTTTTAGATATGATGGAGCGAAAAAATATAATTCCTCTGCTTGGCAACCATGATTACACCTGCGCATATCTTTTAAAAAGGCTAAAATCAAAAGCCACCCCCGAATTAAAGGAAATATTTAAGGATTGGCTAAACGATGGGGGACTTACCACCTATCAAGAATTTAAAAAGCTAAGCGAAATCGATAAAGCCAGAATAATAGACTATCTTAATTCCTTCCTTGTTTTTGAGGAATTAGAGACACAGAGCGGCAAATTTTTCTTATCCCACACCATTCCGCCTAAGGAAAGAATGATGGATTTTGAAAACATAGATTGGCGTGAGCTTATTACAGGCCGCACGGATTACGATGAAAAATATTTTGATGACAAATATTTAGTATCAGGTCATACCCCTACCGCCCTTATTGACTTTACCTCAAAGGGAAAAATCCTTGAAATCAACAACCACATCGCCATTGACTGCGGCGCAGCCTTCTGCGGCACTCTCGGCTGTATTTGCCTTGATACAATGGAAAAATATTACGTTTCGTAATATTTTTAGTGGCTAGTGGTCAGTGGTCAGTGGTCAGCACGCACCGAAGGTGCATATCACGCGGAGCGTGTATATCATCAATCCGCAGGATTGTATATCATCACGCCAAGGTGTGTATATCATCAAGGCATAGCCTTGTATATCATCAGCCAAGGGCTGTATATAGTGGTCAGTGGTCAGCAGGGC
>JAZSHT010000091.1:0-11856 GCA_045533435.1 Eubacteriales bacterium
GCGCTGGATACGTTAGTGGTATTGAGTCCGTTGAAAAGAATACACAGGAAAACTGGTTTGAGTCCGACGTTGTAATCGCAACTCCTGATATGAGGGGTGTTATCGGTCGTCTCGGTAAGGTACACGGTCCTAAGGGCCTTATGCCTAACCCAAAGGCTGGTACAGTTACAATGGATACTGCTAAGGCTGTTACAGAAGCTAAGGCTGGTAAGATTGAGTACCGTCTTGACAAGACAAACATCATTCACTGTCCAATCGGTAAGGCTTCATTCGGTGCAGAAAAGCTCGGCGAAAACTTCGCTACTCTTCTTGGCGCTATTATCAAGGCTAAGCCAGCTGCTGCAAAAGGACAATACATTAAGAGCTGCACAGTAGCTTCTACAATGGGCCCTGGCATTAAGGTTAACTCAGTTAAGATTGGCTAATTTATAAAATTAAAATCCTCACAAATTTGTGAGGATTTTTTATTTATGCTATTAAGATTTATTGAGGTATCTTTTCTAAAAGCTCTTTTGCTTCTTGACCTAATGATATTTTGCTTGCATTTCGGATAACGAAGTTAAGATGTTCTTTTGCTTTTTCTATTTCATTTTGTAAAAGGTTTATTTTTGCCATACAGAAGGAATATATAGCCTTTTGTAATAAATCATCATTTGAAATTTTCTCTATATGGATAAGCGCCTTGTTAGCTTCTCCCTTTGCGATAGCATAATCTAAGCATAGCGCATTTATTGCATTTTCGTATGATTTCTTCATCTTTTCGCTTTTCATTTCATTATAACATTTTAAAGCGTTCAAATAGGCTTGTTCCATTTCATTATGCATATTTAAGGTGTAGTAAGCATCAAAAAGGTTATTATAGTAAATAAAGCGTAATGCGATATTTTTCTGCTTGGTAATATCAATTCCTTCTAAAAATGCTTTTAGCTCATACATTTTGCCTGAAATTGATAATACAAATGAATGGTTTATCTGATAAACAATATTTTTGCTATTTATTTTATATAGATGCTCATACACATCAAAAAGCTCCGCTGGATCGCAGGTTTTAGCGAATATTGACATAAGTCTTTTTTCCGTTTTAACGGTAATAGCTGTTAATGCTGCAAACATTGACACTACAAGAATTACATATATTGCGCATGCGATAAGAGAGCCTGTATTTGTAAATTTTGAAATTAATACGGCTGCAAAAATAAATATAACTGCCGATATTCTAAATATAGTCGCTTGATTTTTAGTTATCCATTTATCCATAAGCTGCTCCTTAGATGTTATAGTAGTATTATAGCATTTATATGTCTTAAAGTCAAGCAACCGCAGGTTGCTTGTTGTTAAGTTGCGGTTTACAGCTTGTGTTTTTTACGGGAATGTGTGGATATATCCCATTTTTTCAAGGTATGGCATATAGCGAATGCGCTGAGCATCTATCATTTTATCGGAGTTTACGAACTTAGCAAAGTCTTGTTCGTTTAGCCATTTAAATGATACTGTTTCGCCATCTTGTAATGTAATGCTTGACTTGTCACAATCGGTTATTGCTAAAAAGTTATGATAAATTGTATTATGAGAAACAAAAACGGATATTTCTTCAAGGGATAAAGGAATTATGCCCGTTTCCTCGGTTAGTTCTCTTTTGGCACAGGTTAAGGGTGTTTCTCCTTTTAATGCAGAGCCGCCTGCTGTTGCCTCAAACATTCCACCGAAGTTGGGCTTTTTTGGGTCTCTTTGCATAAGCAGATAGTCGCCATCCTCGTGTCTTACAATAATTTCGCAAACTAGGTGATAAAGTCCTTTTGGAATTTCCTCGCCTCGGATAAGGTCCTTCCCTGCTTTTGTGCCATCAGATAAGTATGCATCCCAAATTTCCATAAAATCACCTCGACAAATTTAAGTTTATTGATTAGTTGTATTGTACCATAATTTTTGCCAAAAGTAAACATAAAAAAGCTCTGCAAATGCAGAGCTTTTTGAATATAGATAAGAAATTATCTCTTAGTGATTCAAGTTGAAATCTAGCAAACCACAGGTTTCCAAGCAAATGGTAGCAAATCTTTTGCTCGCACCTTAATGAGATTGCCACTTTCATCGTTGACAATCACTTTTATATCAGGACAGTACTCTAATAGCATTTGTCTGCAATTTCCACAAGGCGGGATAACACAATTAAGATGCTTTTCATGCACGGCGACGATTGTATCAAAATCGCGCTCGCCGTTTGAGATGGCTGTGCCGATGGTAACATATTCAGCACAAGAACCGTGAATGCCATCACAGTTTACACCCTTGTAGATATTACCATTCTTACACAAAACCGCGCAGCCAACCGTATGCTTGTAAACGCCATCATCAAAATTGTTTGCTAAAACTTGCAAACCAATTTCAATAAGCTTTTTATCTGCCTCTGTAATCGGATATCTTTCCACAGACTGCCTCCTGTCAAATTCAAGTCTATCATTTGGTTAGATTATACCATAAAAACGATAAAAAGTAAATAGGACAGCAAAAAATGAAGCATTCGCCCTTAGCGAATATGAAGTGGTAGCATCGTTGCCATGAAGCAGACATCCGAGACATCTATGAAGCGAAGCACACACGAACCTTCCCGTGTACCGAAGGCACGCTTCATTAGGCGAAGCCTTGCTTAATTTTTCATGCGCCACGGGTGTGCTTCGTTGTTCTCAAAGAGATAATGAAAAAAATGCTCTGCATACGCAGAGCATTTTTGTATCGACCAAATGTCGTAATTATCTCTTCGAGTTTTAAGAACACCGTTTGATATCGTGAATAACGTGAAATATCGTGTGATATCGTAGATTTATCGTGTGTTTTCGTCGCGTTTACGCAGGATATCGTGAACATCGTGAGTATCGTTTGATAAAGTGTTGCACCAAATTTGCACCAAAATCACACCACATTAAGCACCCATTCAGCTCGATAAATTGGAATTTGTCTAACAAATTATTACCAAACAATGTTAGGAAATAGGCTGGCCGTTTTGCACTTGATCTCTATCTTCATCCAAAACTATATGCTCATCCCATAAAATTTGGATTTTTGTTCCTTCATCATAAAAGATTCCTGTGCGAGTAATTTCATTCGTTCCATATCTAATCTCTCGCACACACAAAATCCCATTACGAACAAACAGTTGATAGTCATAGTTCATTCTATCATGAATCGCAAAGAGTTCTTGCTTAGTGTCAAAATCCATGATAACAATTCTTTCATCGCAAATTCCCGATCCTAAGCTCATACCGAAGCAAAGAAGTGTTTTGTTGGTTACTGTTAACTCTGCAGTATAAAAACTCATACAAGCATATCCTGATCCACCTATCAGCAGTTCGTCATTGGCATATACGGACGAGTTTTCTCTCTTAAACTCAATGTTTGGAATCGACGCGAATGTAATTGCCCATTCAGGATTTCTTTCTGAGTCATCGGGATGATGCCAGTCCCAAACTCTTATTCCTTTCATTCCTGCAATTTCATCTTTAGGTTTATTGATACTATCGGGATCTGTGTATAGCCTTGTTTCACCGCATTTAGTACATCTATCTTGTGCGGTAGATTCATTATAATTGCCTATTCTTTCCCAATTATGCTCACACTCCGTATTCGTTGTTTGAGAACCAGCGTTTTGTGACAATGCATTGTCACAGCCAACAAAGACAGAAAGACAAAATAATAATACGATTAGTATTGATAGTGTGCGTTTCATACAGGTTCCTCCATTCATCAAATTCAAGTTTATCGAGTAGATAACTACCCAAAGTAATTATACCATAAAACATCTAAAATGTAAATAGGACGGCGGAGTTTTTACAAATTGAACCGCCCTTTTTGATTAAAGCAAATCGTGCTCGATTGTTTCAGCCATCTTGGCTTTGCATTCTTAGAAGATGTGTACGTAAACATCGTAGGGGCGAACTGCGTTCGCCCGCGGGCGTTCAAAGAACGCCCCTACGCAAACGAAAAACAGCACCCGCCGAAGCGAGTGCTGTAATTTTCGAATTGTAATCCAAAGAAATAAGATCTTATCTCTTCGAGAACTGTGGTGCGCGACGAGCAGCCTTGAGACCGTACTTCTTTCTTTCCTTCATACGTGGGTCACGTGTGAGGAGACCTGCAGCCTTAAGAGCGCCTCTTGTTGTTTCGTCAGCTGTGAGTAATGCTCTTGCAATACCGTGACGGATAGCGCCTGCTTGACCTGAGATACCACCGCCAACAACGTTAGCAACAACATCGAACTTGCCCATGTTGTTTGTAACATCGAATGGTTGGTTCATAATAAGCTTTAATGTTTCGAGACCGAAGTAGTCATCAACATCTCTTCCGTTGATTGTGATTGAACCAGTACCTGGATAAAGACGAACGCGAGCTACTGATTTCTTTCTTCTACCTGTTCCGTAGAAATATGGTTTAGCACTTGTATACATATTCTTCTATCCTTTCCTGATTATTTTACTTCGTAGTTGATTGGCTGTTGAGCCTGTTGGTTGTGGTTTGCACCAGCGTAAACCTTTAATCTTGTAAAGGACTTAGCGCCGATTGAGTTGTGTGGGAGCATTCCCTTAACTGCAAGCTCCATAGCAAGCTCTGGGCGTGTAGCCATAAGAGTCTTGTATTGAACTTCCTTAAGACCACCGATGTAGCCTGAGTGACGACGGTAGTACTTTTGCTCAAGCTTCTTACCTGTTAAGATAGCCTTTGCAGCGTTTACGATGATTACGAATTCGCCACAGTCAGCGTGTGGTGTGAATTCTGGACGGTGCTTACCTCTTAAAATGTTAGCAGCAGCAACAGCTGTCTTACCGAGAGGCTTGTTAGCAGCGTCAATAACATACCATTTGCGTTCAATGGTGTTGTTAGCCATAAATGTTGACATTTTTGTTTCCTCCATTAAATTGAGTGTTCTCTTTTTTATTGCTCACATATTATAGCATTTTGTTTCTAATATGTCAATATGTTTTTTGAAATATTTTTTGTTTTATGTTAAATACTCGTTTATTCTCTGTTTTTCTCTTGTTTTCTCTCGTTTTCTCAAAAACTATTTTTAAATATTTACTGAAAAATAGCGACTTTGCGTCGCTATTTTTTCTATTTTTCGATTTTTAGCTGCTTAATGCCCTTTTCTGTTAGCATTACATCGCAGGGACGGTCAAATCTGCCCTTTGGTAAGCTATTTGTAATAAGCTCTGTATAGGTTAAGCCTATGGCGCTTCCTCTATATTGATTTAGGAATTTATCGTAATAGCCCTTTCCGTAGCCTAAGCGATAGCCGTAAACATCAAATGCAAGTCCTGGTAGGTAGCACACTGCGCTGCCTAGGGTTGCTTCAGGGTCATAAACAGGTAATTCCTCCTTTGGCTCTCTTATACCGTATGCACAGATTTCAAGGTCATCTTCGCTTGTTACAAAGTGGAATTTCATTGTTCTTTCTTCCATATTGCATTTTGGGAAAGCTACTTTTTTGCCCTTGGCTAATGCTTCGTGCATTATTGGCATTACATCAATTTCCGATTTAATTGGAGCATAAAGAAGAATGATTTCCGCATGGCGAAAGCTAACTAACGATGTGGCAAGAGTGCAGATTTTTTTGTCTCTTATTTCTTTATCTGATTTATCTATGCTATCACGCTTTAAAGAAAACTCTTTTCTTATAGCGTCTTTTTCTTTTTTAATAGGCGTCATAGTTGGTTCCTTTCAAGTTAAGTCTATTAGTAAATGATAGATGCTTTTGTTTTTTCTCTTGCTTCCTTGCCTAAAAGTGCTTCAATAATTTCAAGCGCGAAATCGGTTGCGCTGCCCATGGCTCTTGCTGTGATAATTTTGCCATCGCGTACAACGCCTGCATTTTGGCAAATTGCTCCTTCTAGCTTGTTTTCAAAGCCTGGATAGCAAGTCGCTTTTTTGTTTTTTAAAATCCCTCTCACGCCTAACACATAAGGTGCTGCGCAAATGGCACAAATGAACTTATCAGCTTCGTTTGCTTTTTTAATAAAAGCATCAACCACCATGCTTGCATGAAGGTTATCACTTCCCGGCAGTCCGCCCGGTAATATAATCATATCAAAGCTATCATTTATATCAAGCTCATTTTCAGTTACATCACAGATTACAGGGATATTATGGGAGCCGATTACAGTTTTTCCTGTAACGCCAACTGTTTTTGTTGCTACTTTATTTCTTCTAAGTAAATCTAATACACAAAGAGCTTCAATTTCCTCAAAGCCCTCTGCTAAAAATAAGTAAACCATTTTATAATTCCTTTACCTTACTGTAAATTTCTTCAAAAATGTCCTCACGAGTGCGGATTTCGCCATCCTTATGGCATGTGATTCTTGCCCATCCTAGCTTTTCGCAGGAATAGAGGGCTGCATCGTAGCATTTTGCCATATAGTCGGTATCCTTTTCGTGAATATCCATTTTCTGTCCCGTAGAGTCGCTTCTACTCTTCACTAAGGACAATGAAATTGATGGTGGCAATTCAAGATAAAGAACTAGGTCTGGCTCAGGGAGTCCTAGCTTTGTAAATTCAAAATCCCATAACCAAGAAAGGAAGGCCTCCCATTCTTCCTTTGGAAGCTTGGATAATTGGTGTACTGCATTGGCTGTTGTATAGCGATTTGCTACAACATAGGTGTCAGGGTCTAAAATATCCTTTTTCCAGTCAGTTGCATAGCTAATATATCTATCGCATGCAAAGAACATTGATGCGGTATAAGCGTTTGTATCCGAGGGCTTATTTCCAAGCTTGCCCTCAAGATACATTTTAACAAATAATGAGCTATCACTTTCGTACATTGGGAAGGATAGGATTTTAACCTTTTTTCCTTCGCTAATTAATTTATCTACAAGCTTTTCGCTTTGAGTGCCCTTTCCGCTTCCGTCAAGGCCATCAATTGCTATAAACTTTCCCATAAGCTTCTCCGTTTTCTGTCTTTATTCTTCGTCGTCTTCTCTTCTCATCATTATCTCGCGATAATCATCAAGTGTGATGAGAACATCTCTTGGTTTAGATCCGTTAGGCTCTCCAATATAGCCCATATCATACATTTGGTCAATGATTCTTGCGGCGCGTTGGAAGCCTAATCTTAATTTTCTTTGTAATTGTGATGATGAAATCTTGCCTTCCTCTGCTGCAAGTCTTAATGCATCGTAGAATACTGCATCAAGGTCATCATCGCGTCCGCTGTCCTCCTCATCATCCTTCTTTTCAGCCTTAGCAAGCTTTGCAGCGTTAGAGTCAATTTGCTGCATTACGCTTTCATCGTAATTTGCTTCTCCGTTTGCTTTTAAGAAATTGATAACAGATTCAATTTCAGAGGCGGATACAAATGCGCCTTGAACGCGGACAGGCTTAAGAGCACCTACAATTTTAACAAGCATATCGCCACGGCTAACAAGCTTTTCCGCGCCTTGCTCATCAAGGATTGTTCTTGAGTCAACCTGTGATGGAACTCTGAATGCAATTCTTGATGGAATATTATTTTTAATAAGACCTGTAATTACATCAACTGAAGGACGCTGAGTACCGATAATAATGTGAATACCAGCTGCGCGCGCCTTTTGTGTTAAACGAGTGATATGTCCTTCAATATCGGGAACTGCCATCTTTAAGTCGGCAAGCTCATCAATTACGATAACGATACGGGACATTTTTTCAGCCTCGTAGCCCTCATCAACCTTTTCATTAAACTCTGTAAGGTTACGAACTCCTGCCTTTTCAATATCCTCAAAGCGCTTTTCCATTTCGGTAACTGCCCATTGTAATGCGCCAAGTGATTTTTTAGGCTCACATACAACGGGAACTAGAAGGTGTGGAATGCCATTATAGTTAGATAATTCAACACGCTTTGGGTCAACTAAAATAAGTCTTAAATCGTCTGGGGATGCTTTATAAAGCAAGCTGATGAGAAGTGAGTTAATACATACGGACTTACCCATGCCGGTAGCACCTGCAACGAGTAAGTGAGGAGTTTTTTCAATATCCACATAGATATCCTCGCCTGAAATGCTCTTACCGATGGCGCATGTTAGCACAGCCTTAGCATTTTGGAATTTATCCTTAGCAAGCAAATCCTTAAGATAAACGATTGATGTTGTTTTGTTTGGCACTTCAATGCCTACTGCGCTCTTTCCTGGAATTGGGCTTTCAATTCTTATGCCCTCTGCGGCTAAGTTAAGCGCGATATCATCAGCAAGATTAGCGATTGACTTTACTCTTACGCCTGCCTCAGGCGCAATTTCATATCTTGTAACTGTTGGTCCTCTAGCCACATCAACAATACGGGTTCTTACTCCAAAATCATTTAATGTTGATACAATTTTATTGGCGTTTTCATCAAGCTCCTCGCGGATTTCTTCCTCGTTTTCATCCTGTGATTTGCTTTTTAAAAAGTCAAGTGGCGGGAATTTATGTGGTTTCTTTGGCTTTGGCTGCTCCATCTTTTTTTCTTCCCTTTTCTCTTCTTTTCTTTTTTCCTTGAAGCTTGGTGCTTCATTTTTTTCCTTAGCTGTAACTATAAAATCAGCGTTTTGGCTTTGCATGTACTTTTTGTCTTCTTTGTAAGTGGCACGAGGTGCTTTACTAGGCAATACAAATAATACCTCTTCCTGCTCTTCATCTACGATTTGTGCTTCGTTTTCTTCATTGTAATCGTAATTTGAATATGGTGTACTATCAGCATCTTCATCTTGAAGCTCCTCTATTGACAATTCTTCCTCTCCGTAAGCTTCTTCATCATCTATTGAGGCTTCAATGTTGTCTTCAACATTTTCTATTACTACATCCTCTTCATCGATAATCTCAACTGACACCTCTTCGTTCTCAATATCGTTTGTCAGCTCGTTTTCATCCTCAATTTCCTCAATGCAACCATTAAAGTTAATTAAGCCTGTGCTTGGTGCCTTGTTGATTTCCAACTCTGTGTCATTATCGGTATCATCGTTAGATGCTTCTATGCTTTTATTAAGCTCGTTATCATTTCCAAGCTTTGTTTTAGTAACTAAAAGCTCGTTTACTGTATTATCGGTATTGGTGCTGGTATTTTTAGCAGAGTAATCCTTTGTTGCATCATATGGCTCAAGCTGGTCGCTATGGTCATTTTGATGTGTCATACTAGTTACATGGCTTATTTCCGCGCTGTCATCATTGTTAATATTGATTTCCTCTGTATTAGAAAGCTCAAAATCTGACATTGTTGCATCAAGGTCATCCTCATCATCAAATATATCAACGCTTTTATGCTTAACCTTGCCTTTATTTTTAGCAGAGGTCGGTGTAATAGATGCAGGCTTTGGCTTTTTCTTTTTGTTTTTAGAGGATAAAGCTCTTATCATGTATAGTGGTGTGATGTTGAACATTTGCAAAAGCATAAGAGTTAAAACGACAAAAACAATAATTATAGCTACAACATTACCGCCTATGCTTGTTAAAGCGCGTGTTAAAAGTCCGCCAGAAACGCCTCCGCCTTGTCCATTCATACCCTTTGAATATAGCTCGCCCACATTTCTAACCACGGCAAGCTCGGTATCAACAGTTGTGGTTATAATGTGCTGCAACGTGGACATGCCAAAAATCGCAAATAATGAGCAAATAATTCTGCGGAAGCAAATTTTTCTTTTTGTGTCATAGTACCACATAATAGCATGATAAAGCATAAATAGTGGAATGAAATATGTGGCGAAATTAGAAAACAATCCGTAGCATACATTCTTAATTACTGTACCTAGTCCACCAAGAAGTCCTATCAATGAAAACAGGACAACAACAGATGATATTGTTAAAATATATGGCATGGATTTGCTGATTACCTTTAGAATTTTTGAGCCATTCTTTGTTTTTGGTTGGCTTGCTTTATTATTTTTGCTGCCTCTGCATTTTTTATTTGATATGGTAGAAGCTTTGCTTTTTTTACTCTCCTTCAATTAAAACAACTCCTTTGCTTTTAAATGGTATGGTATAAAACCTTTAAGTGGCGTAATACTAACATTATTATAGTGCTAGCAAGACATACTTATATATAATATAATAACAGAATCCTTTTGGAAAATCAATAGATTTTTGGCAAAAGTAAAAAATATTTTTGGTGGAATATGAATTTAAAGAAATTTAAAATAAAACGCCTTAGCTTAATTATGTTTATTGTTCTTTCATTCATAGCAGGTGGAATAAACGGCTTTTTAGGAACGGGCGGGGGAATAATTTTTATTTTTATGCTTTCTTTTCTTACAAATAACGAAGCAAAGGATAATTACGCGACTTCTCTTTGCGCAACAGTTATAATTTCTTTTTTTGGATTGATTTCTTATGCAATCAACGGAAATGTTGATTTTTCTATGATAAATGTAGTATGGCTTCCTGCCGTTATAGGCGGTGGGTTAGGTGCTTTACTTGTTGACAGGATAAAGATAAGGTATCTAAATTTGATTTTTGCTCTTTTAATTATTTATTCGGGCTTTCGCATGGCTTTTATGTGATTTAGAGGTTAATGATGGTATTAAATATAATCGTAAGCTTTTTAGTGGCTTTGTTAATGGGAATGGGTGTAGGCGGTGGTGGACTTTTTGTAATTTTCCTTACCATGTGTCTGAATTATGGGCAAATTTATGCGCAAGGGACAAATCTAGTATTTTTTATTATTGCCATTTTATCATCCATTTTTGTTCATTTGCGAAAAAGAAAGCTGTATTTTAAGCAAATTTTGGTAATGGCAATTATCGGTTCTATTGGTAGTGTGATATTTTCAAGAATGGTTAATTATGTAAGCCCCGAAATACCGAAAAAAATACTTGGCTACTTGCTTATTATAGGCGGCGCTGTCTCATTATATAATAACTTATTTAAAAAGATTAAGGCTGAATAAATTTCCAAAATTGCTTTTAGTGATGTTAGGTTAAATGAAATATTCAGAAAAATTTGAAAAAGGTCTTTACAAAAGAGAATGTTTGTGTTATAATATCACGCGAAGTCGCCTGCGACTAGGCTTTCGGATATAAGCCCTATAATATTGGGGGTTCACCCACCGATTGCGTAGTTCATGGCGCAAAAATAAATTTATGAGGTGAAGAAAAATGACAAAGCAGGAAATCATTGCTACTTATGCTACTCACGAGGGTGATACAGGTTCACCAGAAGTACAAATCGCACTTCTTACAAGCCGTATCAACAACCTTAACGAGCATCTTAAGGTTAACAAGAACGACCACCACAGCCGTAGAGGTCTTCTTAAGATGGTTGGCCACAGAAGAAACCTCCTTGCTTACCTTGCAAAGGTAGACATCGAGCGTTACCGTGCTATCATCGAAAAGCTCGGTCTTAGAAAGTAATAAAGCTGTGCGCACCCTGGTGCGTAATCTTAGCTGTGCAAATATTTGCACAGCTAAAGTTTTGTTATGAGTAGCTTAGCATAAATTATGGGGTAGCCGCCTATGATTTATTAAGTTTTGGCTAATTTATGTTCAAAAAGAAATGCGTGATGAGATAGCAGTTAACCAAACGCCGAAATGCGACGGGGTCGCAGTGGTCAGTGGTCAGTGGTCAATGGTTAGTGGTTAGTGGTTAGTGGTTAGTGGTCAATGGTTAGTGGTTAGTGGTTAGTGGTCAATGGTTAGTGGTTAGTGGTCAATGGTTAGTGGTTAGTGGTTAGAACAATCCTTCCACCACTATCGTGGTCCCCCTCCCTTTACACAAGGGAGGCTATACCCTATACCCTATACCCTATACCCTATACCCTATACCCTATTCCCTATTCCCTATCCCCTATCCCCTATCCCCTATTCCCTATCCCCTATCCCCTATCCCCTATCCCCTATTTCGACATTTGGTTAAATGCTATGTCCTCTCACGCG
>JAZSHT010000072.1:0-7264 GCA_045533435.1 Eubacteriales bacterium
TGGAGCGGTAAATGGATGGTGCATTGCATAGAATCTGCCATCATCCTCGCTGTACTCAAAGAGTGGGAATTCTGTTACCCATAAGAACTTAAAGTCAAATGGGTCTGCAAGACCTAATTTCTTTGCACATTCTTGGCGAAGCGCGCCAAGTGTATCGTAAACTACCTTGTTTTTATCTGCTACAACTAAGAGAAGGTCGCCACTTTCAAGGTTCATTCTTTCATTGATTGCTTTATTTTCATCCTCTGTTAAGAATTTAGCATAGGATGATGAAATTTCGCCATTAGTATTCTTTAACCAAGCAAGACCCTTTGCGCGATATTGCTTAGCCTTATCGGTAAGGGCATCAATTTCCTTTCTTGAAAACTTAGCGCCACCCTTAACATTAATTGCTCTTACAGAGCCACCGCCTTGAACTGCCCCTGCAAACACCTTAAATTCTGTGTTAGCAACGATATCGGAAATATTTGTAAGCTCAAAGCCGTAACGAACGTCAGGCTTATCGGAGCCGTATCTTTCCATAGCCTCATGCCATGTCATTCTTGGGAATGGAGTTTTAAGCTCCTTGCCCATAAAGTGCTTAAATACATATGCTAAGAAGCCTTCATTAAGTGCGATGATTTCATCCTCTGTTGTAAAGGAGATTTCCATATCAATCTGAGTAAACTCAGGCTGACGGTCTGCTCTTAAGTCCTCATCGCGGAAGCATCTTGCAATTTGAATATATCTGTCAAAGCCAGAATACATAAGTAATTGCTTATAGATTTGTGGGGACTGTGGAAGAGCGTAGAAGTTGCCCTTATGAACACGGCTTGGTACTAAATAGTCTCTTGCTCCCTCTGGAGTCGGTCTAATTAGGTTAGGAGTTTCAATATCGATAAAGCCGTTATCGTTAAAGTAGTTTCTTGTAAGATTTGTAATTTTTGATCTTGCAATAATATTCTTTTGCATATCAGGGCGGCGAAGGTCAAGGTATCTATGCTTCATACGAATTTCAGTATTAGCTGTGCTTCCCTCAACGATTTCAAACGGTGGAGTTTGAGCCTTATTTAAAATCTTAAATTCATCAACAACAACCTCAATGTCGCCTGTTGGGATATTCTTATTCTTTGTTGCTCTTTCTCTAATTACGCCCTTAGCGCAAAGAACAAACTCTGATCTTACAATAAATGCTTTGTCAAAGATTTCTCTATCGGTGTTTTCATCAAATGCAAGCTGAACAATACCTGTTCTGTCGCGAAGGTCAATAAAGATAAGGCTACCTAAGTCTCTTTGCTTTTGTGCCCAACCTAAAACGCATACTCTTTTGCCGATATCCTCTGTGGTTAAGGTGCCACAGTAGTGGGTACGGCTGTCATTTTTCTCAAATTTATCTAACATTTCCATTTTTATGTCCTCTATTTCTTTAAAATGATATCTACAATATTACTTACTTCAATTTCCTCTTGGGTGCTGCTTGTCATATCCTTTAATTGTGCTTTGCCGCTTTCAAGCTCGCTATCGCCTAAAATAAGTGTGTAGTGAGCGCCAATTTTGTCAGCATACTTCATTTGCGCCTTTAAGCTTCTTGCACAAATATCGCACTCTGCATAAATGCCTTTATTTCTTAACTGAGATACATACTTAACTGCAACTGCCTTAGCGTTATCGCCCATTGGAGCGATATAAAGTACAGGCTTAGGAGCTTCAGGAATAAGCGCTCCGCTTTCCTTCATAGCAAGGATAATTCTTGTAAGTCCCATACCAAAGCCAATGCCTGGGAGTGATGGACCGCCAAGCTGCTCCATAAGTCCGTCATATCGTCCGCCACCGCAAACTGTGCTTTGAGCACCGATATTTTCGCAAATAAACTCAAATACTGTCTTGGTGTAGTAATCAAGTCCTCTTACAATTCTTGTATCAACGGAATATGGAATTTCCTGAGCATCAAGATATATCTTTAATTTTTCAAAGTGGTCATGACATTCATCGCATAAATAATCAATGGTGCAAGGTGCATCCTTGGCAATTTCAGAGCAGATTGGGCTCTTACAGTCAAGAACACGGAGAGGATTTGTCTTTAAGCGCTCCTTACAGGTATCACAAAGCTTGTCCTCGTGGCTCTTAAAGTATTCAACTAAAGCCTCACGGTATTTTGGTCGGCAATTTGGGCAGCCGATTGAGTTAATGTGTAATTTAACTCCCTTAATGCCAAGCTCGGAAATAAGAGTGCTTGCAAGTGCGATTACGCTTGCATCTGCGCTTGGGTCCTTAGTGCCAAACATTTCCGTACCGAATTGGAAAAACTCACGGCTTCTGCCTGCCTGTGGCTTTTCGTAACGGAAGCAGTTGATGATATAAAAATATTTAAGTGGCATAGCATCTGATGCTTTACCGTTTTCAATAATTGCACGAACTACCGATGCAGTTCCCTCTGGGCGAAGAGCAAAAACTCTGTCCTCTCTGTCGGTAAATGTATACATTTCCTTTTGAACAACATCAGTTACCTCGCCTACGCCTCTTTTAAAAAGTGCAAGCTCCTCGAAGGTTGGTGTGCGAATTTCGCCAAAGCCAAAGCGCGCTGCAACCTCTCTTGCTTTTGTTTCTATTTTTTGCCAAATAAGCGCTTCATCTGGAAAAATATCCATTGTGCCTCTTGGCTTTTGTATTTTCTGTGCCATAATGCTCCTTAGCAACATATAATATAATAGATTTACACATATTATAGCAACATTTATTTTTTATGTCAATATAAAAAAACAAAAATGCCGACTTAAAAATCGACATTTTTATATTGCAGATAGACTAAATTTGAAATTACGCCTCAACTGTATCTGTTTCATCAGCAAATTCTGCGGTTGCAAGTCCATCAAAGTATGCTTTGATAACTGCGCCCTCAAGCTCTTGTCTGAATTCAGAATTGATTGGATGAACGATATCTCTGTATGTTCCGTCAGGATTCTTTCTGCTTGGCATTACAATAAAGAACTTATCTCTTGCATTGATGACCTTAATATCATGAATCGCTAAAGCGCCGCCGATAGTGATTGATGCTACCGCCTTCATTGGTCCTTCCTTGAAATACTTTCTAATTTTGATATCGGTTACGATCATTTTGTTATCCTCCATTTTGTTGGTTTGAATTTCACAATAATGATTATACCATTAAATTATGAACAAATTTTATCACTTATGTAATGTTTAAATGAAATTTATCTGATTTTTTTGTGAAAAATGCTAGTTTTATGTAGTATAAAGGAGATTTCTATCTTATGGCTCTAAAAAACACTAATTTTTCAATTCACAATTTAGACACAATATACAATAATTCTAAGAGAATTTTCTTTATTGGGATAGGGGGAATTAGCATGTCTTCCCTTGCAAAATACTGTGTGGGGGATGGCAAAATTGTATTTGGCTGCGACAGTAAAAGAACAGAAATAACCGAGGAGCTTGAAAAAAGCTGCCACATAAAATATTACACCTCAAAGGACGGTGTTTACGGCGTTGACATGGTAATTTACACTACCGCCATTGATGAAGGTAATTTTGAATATCAAAACGCTAAAAGGCTGAATATTCCCTTGATATCAAGAGCAAATTTTTTAGGCTATATAATGAGCAAATACAGAAATAGAATTGGCATTTGCGGCATGCATGGAAAAAGCACGGTAACATCAATGCTAAATCATATTTTCACTTATGGGAATAAAGAGCCAACCACATTTTGCGGTGGTGAAATGGTTGGCTACGGTAATGAGGTTATAGGTAAAGGCGATTACTTTATTTTTGAGGCATGTGAGTATTTAGATGCTTTTTTAGGCTTTTATCCAACTGAAAGCATAATAACGAATATTGATTACGACCATCCGGACTATTTTAAAAGCACGGAGCAAATTGTGTCCTCGTTTCAAAAATATGCGAGCTTAAATGAAAAGATTTATATAAATAGTGATGATATGCTATCAAGGGAGATAAAGCACGAAAATATAGTAACATACGGAATACATAATTCTGCGGATTATATATCAAAAATCACACACTCCCCCGCCTTAAATGAGTTTTCAGTAATAAAAAATGGCGTAGAAATTGCAAGGTGCAAATTAAAGCTTTATGGAGAGCATTTTATTTATGATGCGCTGGGCGCGTTTGCTATCGCATACGAAAACGGAATAAGTGCAAGCGTTATTGAAAATGCACTTTCAACCTTTGAGGGAACAAAAAGGCGAATGGAATTTATTAAAAAAACAGACACAGGTGTGGACATTTTTTGCGATTACGGTCATCATCCCACGGAAATTAAAGCTACAATAAGCAGTCTTAAATCAATGGGATATAAGAAAATATGCTGTGTATTCCAAGCTCATACCTTTTCACGGACATTTTATCTTTATGATGAGTTTAAATCTAGCTTTTTTGGGGTAAATGATTTAATTATTGCTCCCACCTTCTATGCAAGAGAAGAAAACACATTTGGCTTTACCGATAATGATTTTGCAAGACATTGCGGTGGTATCTTCATAGCTGGCTACAAGGAAATTGTTGATACTGTGCTAAAAAAGGATTGTGATGTAATTTTGATTTTAGGCGCTGGAGATATAAACAAATTAAGGGAATATTTTTAAATCTATTTTATTGCCTATTCTCTTTACTTTTAAATGATTTTATAGTATAATATGGGATGAGATAAATTTGAGAGGATGAAAAAATGAAGCAATATTCTAATTTGGCAAGCGTTTATGATTTATTAAATGATGAATATGACTATGATAAATATGCTGAGTTTTTAGATAGCGAAATTAAGGAAAATGAGAGAGTAAAATCAAGCCTTGTTTTGGACCTTGCCTGTGGCACAGGCAAAATAACATTTGCGCTTCGCGAGCTTGGTTATAATATGACAGGTGTTGATTTAAGTGAGGAAATGCTATCTCAAGCCATTGACACTTGTTATGATAATAACATAAATGATATTTTATGGCTTTGTCAGGATATGAGGGAATTTGAGCTTTACGGCACAGTAGATGCTTGTGTTTGCTGTCTTGACAGTATAAATTATTTAACTAAGATAAGCGATGTTAAAAGGTGCTTTTCTTTAGTGCATAACTATCTTATCCCCGATGGAGTGTTTATTTTTGATGTAAATACGCCATACAGATTTAAAAATGTTTACGGAAATAATGATTATGTTTTAGAGGATGAATGCTCTCTTCTAGCTTGGCGTAATGAGTACAATGAAAAGAGTAAAATTTGCAAATTTTATCTAAGCATTTTTGAGGAAAATGAGGATGGCTCATACGAAAGAAGTGATGAAATCCAAACAGAAAAATGCTATTCAATGAAGCAAATCAAGTCAGCACTTTGCGAGTGTGGCTTTGAGATAATTAAGGTTTATGGCGATTTTGAAAAAAATGAAGCTACCGATACAAACGAAAAATGGTATTTTGTAGCAAGATGTATTAAATAAGTGAGGTATAAAAATGAGTTCAACAATTTTAAGAGCAATGACAAGAGATGGAAGCGCAAGAGCTTATGTTATAAATTCAACCGAAATGGTAAATAAGGCTATTGAGTACCATAGAACAGCGCCTACTGCAACTGCACTTATGGGCAGACTTTTAACCGCTACCTCTGTAATGGGTACTATGCTTCCCGAGGATGGATGCACAATGTCAGTTTCCATAAGAGGTACTGGGCTTGCGGGCACTACTATTGCGGTAAGTGATTACTACGGAAATATTAAATGCTGTATTACAAATCCTATGGCAGATTTACCTTTAAAGCCAAACGGAAAGCTAGATGTTAGTGGTATTGTTGGCGGTGGTACACTTGTAGTATCAAAGGATGTGGGCGATGAGGTGCCATTTAACGGAGCTATTGAGCTTGTAAGCGGTGAGGTTGCAGAGGATATTGCATCCTACTATGCACAGAGTGAGCAAACGCCTACTCTTTGTGCTCTTGGCGTTTTAGTTGATGTTGACCACTCCTGCAAGGCGGCGGGTGGTGTATTCGTTCAGCTTCTTCCATTTGCAGATGAAGAGGTTGTAACAAAATTAGAACAAAACTCAAAAAACCTCTCTAATGTGTCGTTAAAATTCAGTCAAGGTCTTTCAAATGAGGAAATTTTAAAGATTGCTCTTGAAGGCATTGAGTATGATTTGTTTGATGAATTAGAGGTTGAATATAAATGTGATTGCTCAAGAGAGCGCACAGAAAGAGCGCTTATTAGCGTTGGAAAAAAGGAGTGTGATAAGATTTTCGAGGAACAAAAAGCAAATGGAGAAAAGGAAGTAATTACACTTGAGTGTAACTTCTGTAACAAAAAATACGAATTTGATAAGGAAAATATAGCCCGACTATTCAAAAAATAACGGGCAACTACCCTAGCGCAATGAAAACTAACGAAAAAAATCTAAAAAAACAAAAGGAAATTAAAAGAATTACTTCATCAAAGGAAAATCGCAAGGCGTGGTTCCGTGCGGTTAAAAAATTTTTGAGAAAAACAGGAAGATATAAAAAGCCTGAATTTGTATTTCTTGGTGAAGAATTTTCTTATGGTAGCATTATTTTAAGCAATCATGAGGGCACTGATGCCCCTATGTCATTAGAGCTTTACATAGACAAGCCTCTTCGCATGTGGGGGGCTTATGAAATGAATTCAGGTGTGATTAAAATGTATAGCTATCAATCAAAGGTTTATTACCACGAAAAAAAGCATTGGAATTTACATCTTGCAAGACTGTTTTGTTTAATCGCAAGTCCTGTTACTAATATTTTTTATAAAGGGCTTAACTTGATTTCCACATACCGTGATGTAAGATGTATAAAAACCATACGCGAAAGCATTGATGCAATTAAGCGTGGCGAAAACATCGTAATTTTTCCCGAGGTTTCAGATAAGGGCTATCTTAAGGAATTGGAAGGCTTTTATTCAGGCTTTGTTATGCTTGCTGATGCTTGTCTTAAAAGAGGTATTGATGTTCCAATTTTTGTAACTTATTTTGATAAGGAAAATCTACGATATATTGTTGACAAGCCTGTTTACTTCTCCGCCCTAAAAAAGGACGGTATGACAAGGTACGATATTGCAAAAATTCTTTTAGACAGGTGCAATGAGCTTGGCAAAATGTCCTATGAGGAGAAGGAACAAAAAACATCGAATGTAATTAATCATTAAAATACGATTTGGGAGAAAAATTTTCTCCCTTTTTGTTTTTTATTACCTATTTACTTTTATAATATATTATGATAAAATATTATGGAAAATAAAATGCAATCAACGGGACAC
>JAZSHT010000154.1:0-4882 GCA_045533435.1 Eubacteriales bacterium
CCTTAAATCAAACGATTTAAGGTCTTAAATTTTTATTCAGTTACAGGCTTATCAGCCTCAGCGCGAATTTCAGTAATTGAAGTATAAGTTCTTGGTTTTTCTGTAACCTTAGCAATCTTCACTAAGAAATCATCAACTAATCTGAATAGTACATTTTCATATGAATATGTGCTACCAAGACTGTTTACAAATGATTGCGCTTTAGCCTTTGCAGTATTTGCATCAAGCTTTTCATTTTCCATATAATAGTTCTTATAGTATTCAATTAGTGAATCAACCTCTTCAAGAAGCTGCTCGCTAGTTGGCTCAATGTTTTCTTTTTGCTTAATTGCATAGTAAATCATTTCTGATTTCATGTTTGACTTAACATACTCATCACGAGTCATATCAAAGTAAGCCTCAATGTAAGCATCAAGCTCAATGCCATATGTTTCCTTAAATGATGCTTCAATGTCCTTAAGCTCACGGTTAGCATCTCTTAATTCAGCCTTAGGATACTTTTTAATGTCAGACTTGGAAACGATATACTCATAGATGTTGCTTAAAATGTATTTTGTTTTTAAAGCTTCCTTGAATTCTTCTGTTGTCTTGTATTCAGGATAGTATGTTTTAACAAAATCATCATTAAATATAGGAGCAATCGCTAATCCTGTTACAGTTACCTCAAATTCAACAGTTTGACCCTTTACAGACTCGTTATCATAATCATCAGGGAATGTAGCCTTGAAGGATTTTGTTTCATTTACCTTCATGCCTGTAATGTTTTCCTCAAAGCCATCAATAGCCATCTTTGAGCCTAAATAGAATTTTGCATTTGAGTTAGCATCAAAAATTTTGAACTCCTCATCCTTTTCATCCTTCTTGTCAGGATTAGGAATTTTGTTTCCGTCCTTATCAAGGAAAAAGCCCTTGTAGTTTACTAAAACAATGTCGCCCTCGTTACAAAGCTTTGACTTAACAGTAATATCAATATAAACCTCTTTGCCACGGTATGATTCAACCTTAAAATCATCAGGAAGCTGAATTTTAAGCTGTGTCTTTTCGCCAATTTTTGTGCCTAAAATTGAATTTTCAACCTTAGAAGCATATTCATTTGAGCCAACCTTTAAAAGCAATCCCTCTTCCTTTAAATCAGCAATTTCATCGCCCTTTTGGTCAATAAGCGTGCCTGATTCTGTGGTAATGTACTTAACCTCTTTGGCAATAATGTCAACATAAATCTCATCTCCAACCTGAACCTTATATTCAGTAGAGTAGTCCATGATTGTTGAGTCAATAGCTGCTTGAATACTGTCAAGCTCAAGCTCAACCTTATAGTCGCTATAATCAACTAAGGTAACATACTTTTCCATGTTGTAATTGTATCTTGTTTTGCTAACAATACATGATGAAGCTGTAAGCACCATAATTAAAACAAGCGCTAAGCAAATAATTCTTTTCTTCATTTTATATCTCCATTTAAATAAATTTTCTGTTAAGCATCAATACTAGACGCGATTTTTTCGTTTCCGCTATGGTCAGTATATTTTGTGTATATGTTATGCATAAGCATGTAAATTCCATATTGAACCACGATATATATAATAGCTGTTTCAAGTATTGATAAGAAAATTGAACCAAGCTCATCAATATAAATCATCCATTCAACCTCGATTAAGAATGCAAAAATGTCAAATATCAGCAGAGCTACAAAATTTATAGCAAAAATAACAAGTGTTACCAAGAGCATAACTCTTTGTGTAGGATTTTTCCAAGAAACCAGCTTTTCAATTCTCTTAGTGCCATCCACGGTGCTTTTGTAAGCAACCACAGCAATAACGAGTGCAGGAATGTATTGTGTAATAAAGCAATCGCCAAATGCATAATATATTGTAGTTATAACAAGCTCAAATGAAAGCTTTGCACTATCAAAGAAGCATGTGCCAATAACTTGATACACAAAGGAAATAAGCACAGATAAAGCGAAAATTGCAGTCATTTTAAGACCATCAATATATGAATATCTTGAAAACGCATAAATAATCGTGCCATAGCCTGTGAAAACCGCAAGTAAATCAAATGCCTTTTTGACATAGAATAAGAAAACAAGCATTGCTTCGCCGGCTACAATAACCTCAGACGCAAGATAATAAACAATAGCGAATGTTACGGAAAGAAGTGCAGTTGCTACGATTAGTATTAGCGCAAGATTGTAAAATTTCTTTTTCATAATACCACCTAATTTTAGAATTTTTCCTAAGCTTTAACTATTTTAGCATATTTTATTATAAAAATAAAGCAAAAATTACAAACTTTATAAAAATTCATCTAATTTTCACATAAGGAGAGAGAAAAATGGAATATTTCAAGGAATTTGACCATAAAATGCTGAAAAAAACGCTAGGCGAGCTTGCAGATAATTACGAGCTTGTTAGCTTGACCTCAATTGGAAACACAATTTTAGGCAAAGAAATTCCGCTAATTACCCTAGGCGATGAAAAAGCAAAAAAATCAGTTTTATATGTGTCCACTCATCATGCGAGCGAAAATATTACAACAAGCGTGCTTGTAAACTTTATTGAAGACTATGTAAAAGCATATAACAATTCAAACCAAATAGCAGGTGTAAATATTCGGTATCTTTTCAAAATGCGAAAAATTTACATAGTCCCAATGCTTAACCCTGATGGAGTAGAATATCGCTTAAACGGTATAGGCGATGATAATCCTATAAAGGATAGAGTAATTGCATATAACGAGGGAGAGAATTTTGCAAAATGGAACGCCAATGCAAGAGGAGTTGACCTAAACCATAACTATAATGCTTCCTTTGAGGAATACAAAATATACGAAAGAGCTAACGGTATTACCGCGGGCAAAACAAAATATAGCGGAGAGTACCCAGAAAGTGAGCCTGAAACACAAGCCCTTATCAACTTAATAAGAATAATCGGCGATGAATTAAAGGGAATAATAACATTGCACACACAGGGCGAGGAAATATATTGTAAATCTAACGGCAAATCAGTACATAATACCGAAATAATTTCACGCCATGTGTCAAGAATGTGCGGTTATCCAATAGGGGAAACCGAGGGAAGCGCATCATACGGTGGACTTACCGACTATGCCATAAGAGAGCTGAATATCCCTTCATATACAATAGAATGTGGAAAGGGCGAAAATCCACTTGATATAAAGCAAGGAAAGTCAATATATGCAAGACTTTATGAGCTTTTATTTTCATTTCCAATTCTTTTCTAAAAAACTATTGAAAAATATTCTGTAAAATGCTAAAATATCCTTAGTCTATAAGACAATTAAGGAGAAAAATAAAATGGAATTAAAAGGCAAGAAAATCAACTTTTTAGGCGATAGCATAACAGAGGGACATGGCACAAGCGATTGGTCAACAAAGCCATACCACCAAGTATTAAAAGCAAGCGTAGGACTTGCAGAAGCAAGAAACTATGGTAAGGGCGGCACAAAAATTGCAAGACTCCCCGTTATTACAGATAACCCATTTGACCAAGACTTTAACCTTCGTGCAGAATCAATGGATAAGGATGCAGATATTGTTGTAGTTTTCGGTGGCACAAACGACTACGGTCACGCTACAATTCCACTCGGCACATTTGAGGATAGAGACATTCATACCTTCTACGGTGGTATGCATACCCTTTGCTTATACTTAATTAAAAACTATACTGACAAGGAAATAGTTTTTATGACTCCATTACATAGATTACAGGAAGCAAAATTTGACAACGATATTTCACACCCCCTTTATGACTTCATAAAGGCTCAAAGAGAGGTTTGCGAATATTACTCAATCCCTGTATGTGATATGTATAAGGAAAGCGGAATGTACGGTAATGTTTGGGCATGGTGCGAAAAATATATGCCTGACGGACTCCATCCAAATGATGAAGGTCATAAGCTAATTGCAAGAAAGCTCCAAAAATTCCTTGAAAATCTATAAGAGAGAAGAAAAATGGAACTTAAAAACATAAAAGCAAACTTTTTAGGCGATAGCATAACCGAGGGATGCGGCACATCTTCTCCGAATAAAGTGTTTCACGCACTTATAAAAGAAAAATACGGTCTTAAAGAATCAAGAAATTACGGCTTAGGCGGAACAAGAATTGCAAGACAATCGGAAATTAAAGACCCCGACAACCCAAGAGATAAGGACTTTATTTTAAGAGCCGAATCAATGGATAAGGATGCAGACCTAATAGTAGTTTTCGGTGGCACTAACGATTACGGTAACGGTCAAGCGCCACTTGGCGAAATTACCGACAACACAATGTTCACCTTTTACGGAGCACTCCGTGTGCTTTGTGTAAACCTTATAAAGCAGTATCCTGATGCAATGATAGTGTTCATAACACCACTTCATCGCTGGAATGAGGATGGCGGTCTTGGTACATGGAAGCCTGACGGAGTAGTGCAGCATCATCTTTGTGATTACGCAAAAGCAATTAAAGAAGTCTGCGAGCAATTTTCAATCCCTGTCCTTGATATGTTCGGCAAGGGCGGTATGCCAATAAATGTTCATGAATATGCGGTGCAATATACTACCGACGCGCTTCATCCAAATGATGAGGGACACAAAATACTAGCTAGTAAGCTTGGTAAATTCTTAGAAAATCTATAAAAACAAAAGCAAATAAGATACCTTCCCCCGTAAAAGGGAAGGTGTCCTCTTGCTGATATACGCCTCTATAATTCAACTTTTTAAAAAATTTCAAAAAAATTAAAAAAACACTTGACAAACTGTATTCCTTGTGATATTATAGTAGAGCAAAAAACAAAAGCAAATATATGCGAGTGTAGTTCAATGGTAGAATTCCAGCCTTCCAAGCTGGTCGCGTGGGTTCGATTCCCATCACTCGCTCCA
>JAZSHT010000003.1:0-12444 GCA_045533435.1 Eubacteriales bacterium
TATCCCCTAATAGCGACACATTTGACGTTTTAAAAACACATTTATTTATGTGTCTTTAATGCGCGGACAAATGTATCCAATTTAAAAATAAATTTTTTGTGAATTTTTTGGCGAAAAAGCTGATGAAATATAAAACAAAAAAAGCTAATAAATATAGGTAGCGATTGACTTTTTGAACTTTTTGCTAATAGTTAAATAAAGGAACTTTAATAAACTAATTTGACCCGTTTTAGCAGTTTAGCAAAATAAAATACTTGAAAAATCCCTTATAATATGGTAGAATAGAGTGCGTATGTGCGACAATATTATATATACTTATTAATTTATCTTATATAAAAAAGAAAGGTTGGGGACAAATGTTTAAAAGTAAGACATTACCAAAAATTCTGGTTTGTGTATTGTTTGTGGCTTTAGCTCTGGGGCTTATTTACCTAGTAAGCACAGGCGCAGCTGCTGAAACAGACTACACCAAATCACCGTTTATTCAGCTTAATAATGCTATTAAGGTGGAAACGGAAAAGTACTACGATGGAACAAAGATTATGAAGCTTCCATCAAATGTTAAGGATAACGATGTTATTTCCGTTATCGTAAAGAGCGAGGCTGAATGCTTATACGATGCATACAAATCATCAGGCTCAAAGAAATCCTTTAGCGAATACATGTCAAGCGATGAGGCTAATCCTGTAAAGGAAAAGATTGCTAAGGAAAATGAAGCTCTTAAGAAAATTCTTGATAGTAAGAGCATTGACTACAAGACAGGTGCATCATACGATACAATTTTAAGCGGATTTGAAATCCTCATTGAAGCAAAAAGCTTTAAGGATACCGCGCTTTGCCTTGATGGCTATGCTACAACAATCGTTGGCGAGGTTTATAACCCTGCTGAAACTGAGCTTGTTGAAAACAAGGTAAATGTTTATGAAACAGGTATCTTTGATAGCTCAAGCTACAAGTATGATGGTACAGGAATGGTTGTTGCAGTTCTTGATACAGGTCTTGACTACACACATACAGCATTTTCTCTTGCTAACTTCGGTGTTAAGGATGAAAGCAAGCTTGGTCTTAAATATCAAGATGTTGTAAGACTTCTTGCTAATAAGGACTTCTATGCAGAAAAAATGCAAGCAGGACTTACTGCAAACGATGTATTTATTAACAATAAGGTGCCATTCGGCTTTGACTATGCAGATGGCGACAGCGAGGTGTTCCCAATCAATACCGACCACGGTACACATGTAGCTGGTATTATTGCTGGTAAGGATGATAAGATTACAGGTGTTGCTCCAAATGCTCAGCTCGTAATCATGAAAACATTCTCAGATGTAGAATCAAGCGCAAGAAGCGCATGGATTTTAGCAGCCCTTGAGGACTGTGTAGCACTTGAGGTTGATGTAATTAACATGTCCCTCGGTACAGACTGCGGTTTTAGCCGCCCTGCTGATAAGGATAACATCAACGATATTTACGGCAGAATTAAGGAAGCGGGCATTTCAATGGTAGTTGCCGCTTCAAATAGCTATAACTCAACATTCGGCTCTGAAAAGAATGGTAACTTAGGTCTTACCTCTAACCCTCACAGCGCAACCGTTGGCTCTCCTTCCACATACGAGGGAGCTATCTCAATCGCTTCAATCAGCGGTGTTAAGACTCCATACCTTCTCTTCGGCGACAGAATTATTTACTTTACAGAATCATCTGACAGAGTAAGCGAGGAAAAGGTTTTCCTTGATGATATTCTAAAGGATGGTCAAAAGGAAGCTGAAATTGAATTTATCACAATCCCTGGTGTTGGTAGAAACGCTGACTATACAGGTATTGATGTTAAGGGCAAAATCGTATTAGTACGCCGTGGCTCATCAACATTTGAGGAAAAGGCAGATGTTGCTCAGCAAATGGGCGCTCTCGGTATCATCATTTACAACAATGTATCAGGTGATATCAAAATGAATGTAGGCGATGCTACTCTTGGCGCAATTTCAATCAGCCAAGCAGATGGCGAGGTATTAGCCGCTGCTAAAACAGGCAAAATTAAGATTGCAAGAAGTCAAACATCAGGTCCATTCATGTCCGACTTCTCATCATGGGGACCAACTCCTTCCCTTGGAATTAAGCCTGAATTAACTGCTCACGGTGGCTCAATTCTTTCAGCAGTTCCCGGTCAGGACTATGACAGAATTTCAGGTACATCAATGGCTACTCCAAACATGTCAGGCGTATCACTTTTAATGCGCCAATACATTGTAACTGAGCTTTCACATCTAGTAATGACAGATGGCGAAATTGACAATAAGAAGGTAACAGCATTAACATACTGTCTCCTTATGTCAACTGCTGATGTTGTAAATAACAAAAACGGACTTCCTTACTCTGTAAGAAAGCAGGGCGCAGGTCTTGCTAACCTAGTTAGCGCAACAGAAACAGACGCTTATATTATCACATACGATAAAAATGGCAATGCAATGGACAAAACCAAAATTGAGCTTTACGATGACCCACAAAAGAAGGGCGTTTACGAGCTTAACTTCTCAGTAATGAACTTTGGCGATAAGTCCCTTACATACGATATTGAATATTATGTTTTAACTGAGGGTGTTAGCGATACAAAAACATCTCATGGCGAAACAACAGTAACAGAAACAGCATACAAGCTAAATGGCGCAACCGTAACAATAAATAAGGTTGAGGGCGGTAAGCACGAGGGCGATAAGATTACAGTTGAAGCAGGCAAAACTGCTAATATCAAAATGACAATTACCCTTGGCGATGAGGACAAGAAGTATCTTGATGAGTCATTTAAGAACGGTATGTATGTTGAAGGCTTTGTAAGACTTAATGCAGTTAGCGGAACTGAAATTGACTTAGGCTTCCCATACCTTGCATTCTATGGCGACTGGTCAAAAGCGCCTATTTTCGACCTTGATTTCTATGCTACAAACAAGGACGAGCTTGATGATGCTATTGACATTGAGGATAAGACACTTCCAGATGCATACGCTACACGCCCAATCGGCTCAATCGAGGGCGACTATGTAAACTTCATGGGTTCATTCTACTTTGAACAGGACCCAACAGAAAAGCCAATCGCGGCAGACAGAAAGTATATTGCAATCTCCAACCAAACAGGCGCTGTAAACAGCCTTGAATATGTATGGGCAGGCTTACTTAGAAACTGTGCTAGGATTGAGGTTACAATTACTGATGATGCAACAGGCGAGGTTGTATTTGAAACCGTTGATTACGATGTTCGTAAATCATACAGTAACGGTCAAGCAATCTATCCTGCAAATGTTGATATCGGCTTTGACGCTATGGAGCAAAACCTTAAGAACAACACAAAATATACAGTAACATTAAAATCCTACCTTGATTACGAAAACGATGGTAGCGAAACAAACGCTAATAACACATTCACATTCCCACTTGTAACTGACTTTGAGGCTCCCATCGTTGAGGGCGTTGAATTCTACACAGAATACGATAAGTCAAGCAAGGAAACAAGACTTTTCGCTAAGGTAGCAATCTACGATAACCATTATACAATGGGTATGCAGGTTGGATATGTTGGCGATGACGGTACAGGCTCACTTCTTTTAAATGCATTTGACCAATATATGAAGGCGGTATATTCCGACTTTAATACAACATCATATGTTACATATGAGCTTACTGACCACATCCAAAAGATTAAGGAAGGCTCATACAATAAAAACACATTCACAGTTGCCGTTTACGACTACGCTTTAAACCTAGCTACATACGAAATCGGCTTACCTGATGAATACACAGACTTCTACTTTGATTTAGGCAAGGATAAGGATGGCAATGCAATTACAGAGGTTGTATTAAGCCCTAACCAAACCTACGACTTAAATCCAACAGTATATCCAAACACAGAGTGGGGTCAGCTTCTTGAATTCCGCTCAATGAATACAAATGTTGCAAGAATTGTAAACGATAAGGTAATTGCGGTAGGCTCAGGTACATCAAGAATTATGGCAACATACAGAGACCTTGAAACCAATACCACAAAGACCGCAAGCTTTACTCTCCGCGTATTAAAGGAGGGAGATGAGGGCTTTAAGAAATATTCAAAGCCTGTTGTTGATGAATTCTATTTAACAGGATACCTAGTAGATAGAGCATACTACTTCCTAAGCTCCGATGAAAGAGAAATCGGTGTAACGGGAGATGAAATGAAGTTTACAGGGGAAAATTACAGACTTTCCATGTATCCATCTGAGGCTGTAACGCTTCGCTATGTTCTTGATGCATTCTTCCCAAATAACACAGAGGTACAGTTCACAACAAGTAACGATAAGATTGCTTCCGTTGATGAAAACGGCAAGATTACCGCAAATGAGGAGGGCTATGCTACAATTACCGTAAAGGTATTTATGGACGGTAAGAGCACAGTTTACTCAAAGGCGATTTCAATCACAGTTAAGGACCCATACAAGAACTCAGGTCCAATGCTTACAAACTACTTCGGTAACGGTGGCGTTGTAATTATTCCTGAAAGCCTTGCAGTAACACAAATCGGTCAATTTGCATTCTCAAATTACCAATATGTTCCAAAGCAGGAATGGGAAATCGACCCAGACTCCAACGAAACCTATAAGATGTGGTTTATTGGCGATGATACAATCAAGTCAGTAACAATTCCGGAGGGCGTTGAGTCAATCGGCGCGTACGCATTTGCTAACTTAACAGCTCTTGAGGAGATAAATCTCCCATCAACAATTAAGATGATTGACCAAGGCGCATTCTATGGCTGTACAAAGCTTACAAAGGTAAACGGCATTGAAAATGTTAAGTTCATTAACCAATATGCATTCTACGGCTGTAACCTACAAGGGGAAATCAAGCTTGATAACGCTGCGGCTATCGGTAATTATGCATTTGGCTCAGGCGCAATCACATACTATTACGAAAATAAAGACACAGGCGAGGCTGGCTGGACAACAAAAGCAGGCGGAACAAACGAATTTACATCAGTTGTTCTTTCCGAAAAGACACAGTCAATAGGCGCATACACATTCTACGGAGCAAGAAAGCTTGAAAGCGTAACATTTAAGGCTGACAAGGTTCAGCTTGGCATGTGCGCATTTGCAGATTGTAAAGCTCTTAAATCAATTTCAATCAATGCAAGCGTAATTCCAGCAGGCACATTTGATGGCTGTAATTCACTTGCAAGCGTAACTCTTGGCAAGGATGTAGCTCAAATTGGAGAATATGCATTCCGTGGAGCTAAGGTTACTGAGTTTACAGTAGCTAATGGTAACGCCACATTCTTCCCTGTATCAGGCAAGCCTTATATATTAAATAATGATGGAACAGAAATTCTCTATGTTGCCCCTGGTGCTAAGGGCGATTTAGTAATTGATAACGCAAAGATTACTAAGATTGCACAAGGCGCATTCTCAGGTAATACGGGACTTACAAGCGTAACAATTACATCTGTTACAGAGGTTGGCGACTTTGCATTTGCCGGCTGTATGAAGCTTTCAAGCATTACTCTTGGTAAGCTTACAAGAATAGGCGATTACGCGTTCCACAATACAAGATTAACAGAAACACACGATTTAAGCGGTGTATCATATATCGGCGCATATGCATACGCTGAAACACCTGTTATCTCTGTTGTAATTCCTGATGGCATTACAGTAGGCGAGGGCGCATTTAGAGACTGTTCAAAGCTTGCTTCCGTAAAAATCGGTAACAATGTAAAGCTTGGCACAGATGCATTCCGCTTTAACAATATGATGTATGGCAACTATACATCAGACTTCTACGAGATTGAGGAAAAGGGTGTAAAGAAGAAGATTTACTACTATGTTTACTTATCTCCACTTACAAGCCTTGAAATTGGCAACAATGTAGAAATTGGCAATAGCGCATTCTATGGCTGCGCTAAGCTAACATCTATTACTCTTGGAGAGGGTGCTAAGATAGGCAACTACTCATTCTATAATGCATGTAGCTTAACTGATATTGACTTATCTAAAGTAGTATCAATCGGCAATTATGCATTCTCAGGCGATGTATTATACGAATATCTTGATAGCAACATGAGCGTTGTTCGTCAAAAAGAGGACGGCTCATACTACTATTCATACCATGCTCCATTATTTACAGAGATTAACTTATCCTCACTTAAAGCTCTTGGCATGGAAGCATTTGCACATGCGCAAAAATTAGTTAAGGTAACACTTGGCAAGGATGTTAAGATAGTACCTCAAAGAGCATTTGCAAACTGTACTTCACTTGAGGAAATCAACCTTGAAAACGTTGAAATCATCGGCACAGAAGCATTCTCAGAAACATCAATTAAGAAAATTGAGCTTGCTTCCATTAAGGAAATCGGCAAATATGCATTTGTATATGTTGATGCACTTAAAGAGGTTTACCTCGGTGCAACAGAGGGTATTATCCCTGAACCACCAGTTCAAGCAATCACAATCTTAGAGGGCGCATTCTCATACTGTGAAAATCTTTCTAAGGTAGAGGGACTTGAATATGTAGTTAAATTTGATGACTACGCATTTGCATATGCACCAATTAAGGAGCTTAACCTTGCAGGCGCAGAGTACATTGGCGACCACGCGTTTATGCAAAGGGAGTACACCTCAGTTAAGGTTGTATTAAGCGATAAGCTCACATATATAGGCGAAAACCCATTCGCTATGTGTAAGCTTGAGCCATTTAGCAAGGTTGAAATTGAAACCTTCAACGGCAAGGAATACGAAATTATTACTTACACATTCGATTTAAGCGACACAGTAAAGATTATTGATGGCTCAATTTACAAGGTAGTTAAAAACGGTCTTGTTCTTGTAGCATTTGCAGGCGAAAGCGACACAGTAAGCGTTGCGGATAAAACAGTAAGAATTAGCGCAATGGCATTTGCCGGCGGCGATATTAAGAAGGTAATTTTACCATCAACCGTTAAATCAATCGGTCATAAAGCATTCTACGATTGTAAGAGCCTCTTTGTGGTATCATTTAGCAGCTACCACGCTCCAATTCTTGAAGAGGAATACGATTATAGCTACTTCTCATCAATGGAAAATCTTCCTGCAACAGGCGATTATGACTTTACAGATGTAAACGGTAACCCTGTTATCATTCCTGGTCTTGGTATTACAGAATACTTTATGTATAATGTAACCTCAGCTCCTACAAATATCTATTACGGTGCTAACTTTGTTGACTATATCGGTCATATCGCAAATAAAATTGTTATGGTAAGACCTGCAAACGGTCAAAATTATAGCTCATTCATCTTTGGTCAATATTTTGGCGTTGTAATCGATGGCGATATCGCTCCTGATGATGCAACTCTTGCAGTAATTAAGGCAATTAACAATTTACCTGAAAAGGTTTCACTTTCGGATAAAGCATTAGTTGTTCTTGCAAGAGAGCTTTATAACAAGATTATGACAAACGAGCAAAAGTCAATAGTTGATGAAAACGGCTTATATGCTAAGCTTACAGCAGCAGAAAAGCGTATTTCAGACCTTGAATACCTACAAAACGAGGACAACCAAACACCTGATACACCAAATGAGGGTGGCGATGATAATACACAGGAAGAGCCAAAGGAAAAGCTTCCAAGGAAGGCTATTACAATTATTATCATTCTTGCGGTTGTTGCAGCCGTTGCAGTAGTTGGATTTGCTTTACTCTTAATTGATGGCGAGGACAAGAAAATCACAAGCAAGATTTTTAAGAAAAAAGCAGAGAAAAAAGCTGAGGAAGCTACCGAGGAAAAATCTGAGGAAAAATCTGAAGAAGTAATCAATTCAAATGAAACACCCGTAACGGAAGAAAATGACAGCACAGCGGGAGAAGACAATGAACAGTAAAATTAAATATTTATTATTTACAGTGATGCTACTGATTGCAGTATGCTTCGTAGCATCCTGTTCCCAATGGGACACACCATACGATGGACTTGACGAGGACGGCTATACGGTAAGCGTTCGCTTTGACCCTAATGGCGGTATCTTTGCAGGAACAGAGGATGTTTATGTAGTGGATGTGTTTAACACAGCGGGCAAGAGCGAAATTTCATTACTTGCTCCAAACGACCCAAAAAGAGGCACAGGCGCTTACGAAATTTCAAAGACAAAGAGCATTTTCGTTGGATGGTACACCGAAAGACAGCTTCGCGTTGATGAAAATGGCAATCCCCTTGATGCTTATGGCGTTTTAACATCAGTATCAGGCAGAGAGCAGGGATACACCTACTCAGGCAAGTGGGATTTTGAAAAATCCACATTAAAAATTGACCCAAATAAGGAATACAATTCCGAGGAAAACGCATTAACACTTTATGCAGCATGGGTTCCAAGCTTCGTATTTAATGTATATGTTGAAAACGAAAGTGGCGAATTTGATTTGCTTGCTTCAAAGGAAACTCTTGAAATTGAGCTTCCAAGATGGAACGAAAAAACAGGTAAAATGGACATTAAATCATTACCTGCACAAGAGGGCAAAACCTTTAAGGAAGCGTCCTTAACAAAGGATTTTGGCGAGCTTTTATCAGGCAAGGTAAGCGGACCTATTGACTATGAAACTGGTACAATTAGCGGAAACGGAACAGTTGATATCTATACACGATATATGAACGGCGTATGGTTTAAGATTTCAAGCGCAAAGCAATTTAAGGACAATAGCCGTATTGATGGCTGTTATATGCTTGAGGCAGATTTAGACTTTACAGGCATAGTTTGGTCAAGCGTTTTAGCAAAGGAAGGCTTTAAGGGTCAAATTATCGGTAACGGACACAAAATTTCAAATATCACAGTAAACCAAAGCGATGTTTCAGCAATGCGCGGTGGCTTATTTGGCGGTATTGATGCAGGAGCTAAGCTTGAAAATGTAGCATTTGAGAATATTACCTACAATATGAACTCAGGCTCACTTAAGGCAGGCGCATCATTCGGCTTGCTTGCAGGCACAATCTCAAATGAAGCAACAATTACAGGCGTTTCTGTAAGCGGAGCATTTAATATCAGCTCAGAAATCTATCCTGCAACAGAATATATGATAGGCGTTATTTCAGGCAATATAATTGATACAGGCATTGATGCATCAAATATCACATGCCAAGTAACAGGCGACACAGAAAAGCTTTCTATTGAGGTGGAAAATGGTCAAATTGAACTGAGCTTTGCTCAGTGATTTGATAGTGGTCAGTGGTCAGTGATCAGCAGATTGCTTAATGACCGCATGACCAAAACCACAGTTGACCACTCAAACGTACAACCAATGGCAAAAAATGTAGTTAAGCCTCAGGGGTTATTAGTTGGTAGTTAGGAGTATAATCTAACTGCTGACCACTGACCACTGACGGCTGACCACTCAAATGATAAATCAAATGCAAAAAATGTAGTTTAAGCCACAGAAGTTGGTTGTTAGCATTGTTAGATAATCAATAATCTAACCGCTGACCACTGACCACTGACGGCTGACCACTCAAAATATTCGGAGGAAATAAAAATGAAAAAGAGAATTCTTGCTTTAGTGCTTTGCATTCTTATGCTTTCAAGCACTATTGCTACACTTGCAAGCTGCGGCGGAAACGGCGATGGCGGAAAAACTCAGCCGGATGCATTAGTTTTAATGTCCGAAGAGCTTGACGGCTTGTTCAATCCATTCTATTCAACAACCGCTGCCGATGGCACAATCGTGTCAATGACACAAATCGGTATGCTTACAAACAAGTATGTAAACGGTGAAATCGCAGAAGCATTCGGCGATAACGAGGCAACAGTAGTTCTTGACTACGAATCAGTTTATGCAGCTGATAAGGATGAAACAACTTATACATTCGTTATCAAAAATGGCATTAAGTATTCTGATGGTAAGCCACTTACAATGCATGATGTTCTTTTCAACCTTTATGTATATCTTGACCCTGTTTATACAGGCTCATCAACAATGTACTCAACAGACATTAAGGGCTTAAAGGCGTACAGAACACAATCATTCGTTGATGATGATGATACATCAGCAGATAACGCTATTTCAAGCGGTGCTTTAACACATGCAACAAACAGAATTAACGAGCTTATCAACCTCTTTAAGCAGGTTGGCGAAACAAAAACAGCAGGCTCATACTATGCTGACTACAACACAATGATTGAGGCTATTAACAATCATGTTGTAAACGATGGTTATATTGAAGCTATCTTTACAGAAGCAAAGATTAACGAGCTTGAAGCATCAGGAAAGCTTCAAGAGGAAGCAAAGAAGCAATTAAAGGCTGACTACGAAAACACAGTTAAGCTCTTTAAGGAAGAGCTTGAAAGAGACTATAACTCCGCTAAGGAATCCTATACAGAGGACCCATATAAGAGCGCTCCTGTAAAGGAAACAGCAAATGGCGCAACAATCAGAACAGGCTTTGATGAAATCATTTCATTTATGTACGCTGAGGGCTTCGTTACAATTAAGTACGAGGAAGGCGCAGACGGTAAGATTGACAGAACAAAGATTAAGGAAGCAATTCTTGATTACAGCACAGATGTAGTTAAGGATAAAGCATCTGCAATTAAGTATGTATATGACTCAAAGGTATCAAGCGAGCTTCATATCATTCTTTCATACTGGGCAACAGCTAACACATTAAGAACAGAATATGCAGCAAAGGGTAAGGAAATCTTACTTGCTTCAAATGCAGCAACAAGCGGCTTATGCTCAAGCTGTGAATACCAAAACAATGCAGGCGATAAGGTATGTAAGGAATGCGGAAACAGCTTACTTGCTATTCCAAATATTTCAGGTATCGTATCTCTCGGTCATACAACAAATGCAGGCACACAAATTCAAGTAAACGGCACAACATATATAGTTGCAGACAACCATAACGCTGATGGTACAGTTAAGGATGAGGGCGAATACGATATTCTCCAAATCACAATTAACGGCGTTGACCCTAAGGCTGTTTGGAACTTCGCATTTGCAGTAGCTCCACAGCACTACTACTCACCTAACCAAATTGTTGATATTTCAAAGAACAGATTCGGCGTTGAATATGGTTCATTCGACTTTATGAAGAGCGAAATCCAATCAACAAGAAATGTTAAGGTTCCTGTTGGTGCAGGCGCATACCAAGCTACAAACGCTCAAAATACAGACGCTGACCTTTTAACAGGCTTCTATTCAAACAATGTAGTTTACTTCAAGAGAAACGAAAACTTCCACACAGTAGCTAAAAACATTGAAAACGCTAAGATTGAAAAGGTAAGATACAGAGTAACAAGTGCATCAAACGCACTTAATGACCTTTCAACAGGCGCAGTTCACTATATCTCTCCACAATATACTCCATATAACATGGAGCAGCTCCAAAAGCTTGCCGATAAGGGCATTGTAAACATGAGCACAGACCAGCTTGGTTACGGTTATATCGGTATCAATGCCGGTAAGGTTGAGGACCTTGAGCTTCGTAAGGCTATTATGGCTGCTATGAATACAGCTCTTGGTAAGCAATACTATGTAACAGGCACAGCTGAAACAATTTACTGGCCTATGTCCCTAGTATCATGGGCGTACCCAATGGATGGTAACTCCCCTGACAGAGACAACGGTAAGGAATATATTGCAATTAACTTTAACAGAGAAGATGCAATCACAATGATTAAGGATTACATGGCGCAAGCTAATGTATCCGCAGGCGACTCTAAGCTTAAGATTACATTTACAATCGCAGGCGCGAATGTTGATGACCACCCATGCTATACAGTATTTATGGAAGCACAATCTATCCTTAACGAGTGCGGATGGGATATTTCAGTAGTTCCAGATACACAAGCATTAACAAAGCTCTCAACAGGCTCACTTGCAGTATGGGCAGCAGCTTGGGGCTCAACAATCGACCCTGATATGTATCAGGTTTACCACAAGGATTCAACAGCTACAAGCGTACTCGCTTGGGGCTACAATGCAATCAAGACACAATCAGGCTTTGAAGAAGAGCAAGACATTCTTAATAAGCTTAGCGAGGTAATTGACTTAGCTCGTGAAACAAACGATAAGGACGAAAGAAAGAGACTCTACAAGGAAGCAATGGGATATGTTCTAGACCTTGCAGTAGAGCTTCCTGTATATCAAAGAGACGTACTTTACGCATTTGACTCCAACATTCTTGATAAGAATTCACTTCCAAGCGCAAGCGAATTAAACCCATATTCTAGCCCACTTGATAGAATTTGGGAATTAGATTTCGCAAAATAAAATTTTGCGAAATAGCCGTCAGCTGTCAGCGGTTAGCAGTTAGCGAGATTAGATAACGATTTATATCTATTTGCTAACGCTGAACGCTTGAGCCTTTGACTGTTTGCTTTTTAATTTTATGCTATTTTTTGAAGCTACTCATTTATGTAGCTTCGCTGACCGCTGACTGCTAACCGCTATCAGCTCTACTAATTGCCC
>JAZSHT010000120.1:0-18218 GCA_045533435.1 Eubacteriales bacterium
CAATTACATCAGTTCAAGCAGTATATGTGCCAGCCGATGACTTAACTGACCCAGCCCCTGCAACAACCTTTGCCCACCTTGATGCTACAACAGTATTATCAAGAGCAATTTCCTCACAGGGTATCTATCCTGCCGTTGACCCACTTGAATCCACAAGTAGAATTCTTGATGCGGAAATACTAGGCGAGGAGCATTATACCGTTGCAAGAGAGGTACAAAGAGTATTACAAAGATATAACGAGCTTCTTGATATTATCGCAATTATGGGTATGGATGAATTATCCGATGAGGATAAATTACTTGTAGGTAGAGCAAGAAAAATTCAAAGATTTTTATCTCAACCCTTTGATGTATCTGAAAAGTTCACAGGCTTACAGGGTAAATATGTGCCTTTAAAGGAAACTATCCGTGGCTTTAAGGAAATCTTAGAGGGCAAGCACGATAATTTACCGGAAAGCGCATTCCTCTTTGTAGGCACGATAGATGAGGCTGTGGAGAAAGCAAAGAATGAAGCAGTTTAAGTTAATCGTATCAACACCTAAGGGAAATATGCTTGAAAAGGATATTTTCATGCTCTCACTTCGCGGTGTAGAGGGCTCACTTGCCATAATGGCAAACCATATCCCCTTTATAACCACCACAAAGGCGGGCGAGGTTAAAATCTACTGTGAAAACGGCGATGAAATTGTAGCTGAAGCTTCAAGCGGAATGCTAACCGTAACAAAGGAATCAACAACACTCCTTTGTGGCACATTTAAGATAAACGAATAAAGACAAATCAACCTTGCTTGCAAGGTTGATTTTTTGTTTGCGCTGTGCTAAAATATAGTTATTATATCTTAAGGAGTAACTTATGGAAGAATTATATAGAAAATATGAAAAATTAGGACTTAAGCCATATGGCGCAGTGCCTAATTATAGACAAATGGAATGGTATAAGCGCGAGGGATGTATCTTTTTCCATTTCGGCATGAATACCTTTACAGGCAGAGAATGGGGCGACGGCACAGAAAATCCAAAGGATTTTAATCCTACTGAGCTTGATGTGCGCCAATGGATAAAAGCAATTAAGGATGCAGGCTTTGATTGCGCCATTTTAACCGCCAAGCATCACGATGGCTTTTGCTTATGGCAAACAAAATATACGGACCATAGTGTAAAAAGCTCCCCGTATAAAAACGGCAAGGGCGATATTGTAAAGGAGTTTACCGATGCTTGTCAAGAATTTGGGATAAAAGCAGGAATTTATCTCTCTCCTTGGGACAGACACGAAAAAACATGGGGAAGTGATGATTATAACGACTTTTATTGCGGTCAGCTTGAAGAGCTACTTACAAATTACGGCAAAATTTGGGAGGTCTGGTGGGATGGTGCAGGTAGCACAAAATGCCATTATGATTGGGACAGATGGGCAAATACCGTTAAAAAATATCAAAGCGACGCTGTAATTTTCGGCTCACTTGGTGCAACGCCTTATGTTGATGTCCGTTGGGTAGGCAACGAAAAGGGAATTGCAGGTAAGCCATGCTATGGAACTATTGATGAAATTTCACTTGTTGTAGAAACAACAAGCGAGTTAAATGCAGGCAAAATCGGCGGAGAACGCTTTATTCCTGCTGAGGCAGACGTGTCAATTCGCCCAGGCTGGTTTTATCATAGCCACCAAGATGGACAAGTGCGCACGCCTAAAAATCTTATTGAGCTTTGGTTTAACTCCATAGGCTCAAATGCAGGCTTTTTAATCAATTTGCCACCTGACAGGCGAGGACTTTTGCACGAAAACGATGTAAAAAGCCTAACTGAATATAATAGAATATTAAAGGAGCAATTTAGCGTAAATTTAGCGCAAAATGCAAGGGTTGAAGCTTCAACCTCACGCGAAGAGTGTGAAGCTAACAATATTTTATCAACCGAAATCGTGTATGCGCCACTTGACACCGATAAAACGCCTGAAATTGTAATTACCTTTAAGGAAGAAAGTGAAATAAACACAATTTCCATATCCGAGCTTATTGAGCTAGGACATAGAGTAACCGACATTGACTTTTTTGCCAAGGTAGAGGGAAAATATCAGCTTCTTTTTAATAGCAAGGTAATCGGCTATAAGCTTTGTCAGCATTTTGATACTGTAAAAACAGATGAAATTAAGATAAAAATAAAATCTGCCCTTGATACACCTATCTTGCATAGCTTCGGGGCATATAAGCTTGATGAAGCGCTATTTAGAGAGGACCAATCACAAAATATTCATAAAATCATTGAGGATGTGTCAATAAAAGACAATTTTGCAGTAGCCAATTTCGGCGGAATTTTCCCGTTTAATAAAATCAAGGCTGAAAATGCAGGCAAATGCAAGGTATCTCTCTTAGCATTTAATGGCACAGATTATGACTATTTACAATGCTATGAAGCAGAAAAGGACCTTTATATTGACCTTGGCTACATAGTTGACTATGCATATCAAATCAAGCTTGAATTTATTGAGGGCACACCTAACAATATATCAAAAATAGAAATTATTAAATCGTAAGGAACAAAAATGAAATATATTCCATATGTAAATATAAAAATGGGAACAAAATCCCATATGCGATATTCAACGGGCAACGCGTTGCCCCTTGTCCAGCTACCCTTCGGTATGGCATCCTTCTGCCCTCAAACAGAGGTAGTAGAGGACCGCGAGGGATGGTTTTTTAACCCCGACCTACCATCAGTAGAGGGCATAAGGCTAACACATCAGCCAAGCCCTTGGATAGGGGACCACGGTACATTTTTGCTTACTCCCCAAAAGGATATAATAAAAAATAAGCCAAGCAATGCTTGGAGTGGCTATCGCATAAGCGAAAGCGTATTTGAGCCACATTACTTAAAAATTAAATTTTTAAGAAGCCAATGCGATTTTGAATTAACGCCAACACTTCGTGGCGCATGTGTTAAGCTTACCTTTGATAATGATATAGAAAGCGACACACCAAGCTATCTATCCTTTTTGCCTGTAAAGGGAAATTATACATATACCCTTGATAGGGAAAATAATATGCTCTATGGCACAAATGACTATTGCCGACAAGGGGACCACACAGACTTTAAAGCACACATAGTGGTAAAATTTGAAAATGATACCGTTGATTTTGAAAAATCCTACGAGTGCGAAAGCTGTATTCATATTGCTTTCACTAAAAAAATAGTGTCATTAGAGCTTGCCACCTCATATATTTCAAGTGAGCAAGCAATAGCTAATCTTACAAATAAGAGCTTTGATGATGCGATAAGCGAGGCGGAAAAGGAGTGGGAGGAAAAGCTTTCCCGTATTGAAATAGAAGCAGATGAGGATAAAAAGCGCACCTTCTATTCGTGTATGTACAGAGCATTTTTATTTCCTCGCGTAGCATATGAAATAGAAAAGAGCGGGGAAAGTGTCTATTATTCCCCCTATGATGGTAAAATTCACAAGGGCGTAAGATATGTAGGCACAGGCTTTTGGGACACTATGCGCACACAGTTCCCACTATTTTCACTAATTGCTAAAAAGGAATTTGCATCATTTGTAGAAGGCTTTATAAACGATTATAAGGACGGTGGCTATCTCCCCCGTTGGATTTCGCTTGGAGAAACAGGCTGTATGCCAAGCACTTTAATTGATGGTGTAATAGCCGAGGCAGCCTGCCATGATATTATTCCAAATGATATGCTTGAAATAGCATTTAAGGGCATGATACACCACGCCAATATACCATCAAAGGAAAAACGCTACGGCAGATACGGAATTTTCGACTATCTAAAATACGGCTATGTACCATCTGATATGTATGGAGAAAGCGTAAACCTAACCACCGACTTTGCATATGGAGATTTTTGTATTGCTCAGGTTGCAAAAAAATTAGGCTATGATGGCTTAGCAGTAGAATATATGCGCAGAAGCCAATTTTATAAAAGCCTATTTGATAAAAGCGTAGGCTTTTTGCACGGCAGAAAAAAGGATGGCTATTTTGATGAAAGCTTCCATCCATTAAAATGGGGCGGATGCTACACCGAAGGCTCTGCATATCAAAATGCATTTTTTGTTCCCCACGATATTGAGGGACTTGTATCCTTATATGGTGGAAAAGAAAAATTCCTTGAAAAATTTGATAAAATATTCACACTTTCCCCTAAATACCGTGTTCACGGTTACGATGGAGAAATACACGAAATGACAGAAATGGCGCAAGCAGACCTATGCCAATTTGCAATTTCCAACCAACCCTCATTCCACTTGCCCTATATTTATGCATACCTTGGAGACACAGAAAAATGCAGATTTTATGTTGAAAAAGCGTTAGACTTATTCTCCTACAAAACCGAAATAGGCTTCCCGGGAGATGAGGACAACGGCAGTATGTCATCATGGTATATTTTATCTACCATCGGCAAGTATAAGCTCTGCCCAGGCAAGAACGAATATATGGAAATTACCCCGTTTGTAAAATATAAAATCAAAGGAGAATAGTATGGTAGCACTATATATAACTCTTGGCATTTTAGCGTTTTTAGTAATTTTAACGCTTACTGTGTCGCTAATATGCTACTTTATGGCGTTTTACTCCCCAAAGCGCAAGGAATGTAATCCTGAGGATTATAAGTTTGATTTAGAGGAGCTTTACTCCCCTTATAAGCCACAAATGATAGAGTGGATGAAATGGGGCAGAGGCTTAAATCCCGAGCTTCTTGAAATCAAATCACAGGATGGGCTAAAATTAGTAGGTAAATACTACGAATATAAAAAAGGTGCGCCCATTGAAATTCTTTTCCACGGCTACCGTGGTTGTGGCGAAAGAGATTTAAGCGGCGGTATTGAAAGATGCTTCAAAATCGGCAGAAATGCAATAATAGTTGACCAAAGAGCCTCGGGACAAAGCGAGGGACATACAATAACCTTTGGCATAAAAGAGCATTTAGACTGCATAAAATGGACAGAATTTGTTAGCGAAAAATTCGGTAAGGACACAAAAATTATTTTAACAGGCGTATCAATGGGAGCTGCCACCGTCCTTATGGCAAGCGGCAAAAAGCTTCCCGAAAATGTTAAATGCATTTTAGCCGATTGCCCTTATTCCACCCCAAAGGAAATAATTTGTAAAACCATTAGGGAAATGAAGCTCCCACCCAAGCTAATGTACCCCTTTGTAAAATTAGGCGCAAGACTTTTCGGACACTTCAACCTTGATGAATATTCCCCAATAGAGGGTACCAAATTAACTAAAATCCCCACAATCTTTATCCACGGCACAAAGGATGACTTTGTTCCTTACTATATGAGCGAAAAAATGTACGATGAGTGCTCAGCACTTAAATCCCTTGTCCCAATCGAGGGCGCCGGCCACGGACTCGCTTACCCCGTAAACAACGAATTGTACCTACAAGCACTCCGTGATTTTGAAACAAAATGGAATGTTGATTAGTGGTCAGTGGTCAGTGGTCAGTGGTCAGTGGTCAACCCGCATTTTTGCAATATATTGCAATTCATGAACGCAGTTCAATTCATGCAAAAGCAATTCATTTTACCTACAATACACAAAAAAGCCACCGATTTTTCGGTGGCATAATTTTATTTCGCATTTTTCATTTTGCGTGTGGTTTCGTACTTTCTTTGGAAAATAATTTCCGTTGCAAATGCTAGCTTTGTAACGACATTTTCTTTTGTTGGGAAGCAATAGAAGGAGTCGTTTTCTGTGGAAATATCCACACAGTCATAAGGCTTTATATGTGGGAAATCATATTCCACATGCAAGCTATTTATTTGAATAGGCTCTCTTTGAATTCTGTAATTTTGACCTCTGTAAAAGCCCTCAAGCACAAAGCCATTTTCAATATCGTGTGTTAATTTTCCACTACCAAGTGGCTCAAATTTATTTGTTCTTGGCATTGAATGAACATCAACGCTATCCTCAAAATAGTATGTACCGTTTTCTATTTCAATTTTAACCTGCTCTCTTTCCCACTCAAACCAATCGGGGATGTGTGTAAATTTTGCATCTCCATTCACACATGAAAGCGTTCCGTTTTCGTTCAGATGATATTCTATGCCGCAATCGGGACATTTTAAGGTAGCACCGCTTGATACCATTTTAGATTCAGCCATACAGTGAGGACACTTATATAAAATCTTGTGAAGTCCCTCTGCACGGTATTTTTCAGTAATTAAAATTCCGTTTTCCTTTTGATATTTGTAATCATCATACTCAAACGCTTTTCTTAAAACTTCGTTAATTTCCTCTACTGAAAGAGACTTAATTTGCTCCTCAGTTAAAATTTGAGTATATCTTGAATATAGTGGCACCTTTCTTTTCCTTCTAAAATTCCAAAAGGGCGCATGTAAATAGTTGCCGTGATGAATACATACAACAACAGGCACCTTATTCATTTTTATAAGCTGACCGAGTGAGTCGGGTAAATATGATGTTGTGCCACAGGGAGAGTATCTTGCCTCAGGATACATGCAAAGAATATCCCCACGCTTTAGCACCTTGCGAATTGACTTGATTAAATGAATGTCAGATGTGAATTTTCTTGTGCAAATTGAGCCAATCCATTCAAGAAGCCATGCTCTTTTGTAATAGCCATCAATATTAACCACATTGTTTACTCTTTTTGGAGTAGTCATAAGAGCAGTTAATTCAAAGTCAATAAATGACATATGATTTGAAAGCAGCATATAAGGTGGCTTTAAGCCATCCATGTTGATTTTCTCAATTTTCTTTTTCTTAAAAAGCAATGCAAAAAAAGAAAGCACCCAGATTAGCAATGTAAAGAAAAGAGGTTGTCTTATAGGGTACTTTGCGGTTTTGTAGCGCTTTTGGTTTTTGTAATTAACATTGATGTTTTTATCCATACATTTTCCTTTGCAGTAGATTTATCTTCGCTAACATTATACAGTATTTTCCATATAAAATCAACATAAATTTTTAAATTGTGTATTATATTATAATTCTATATATTGGATATTGAAAAAATCTCAAAAAAATGTTAAAATATAAAGACCAAGCGAGGTAGTATTATGATAAAAATAATGTTTGTCTGCCACGGCAATATATGTAGAAGTCCAATGGCGGAATTTATATTCAAGGACCTAATTAAAAACGAAGGGCTTGAAAATGACTTTTTTATTTCATCAAGTGCCACAAGCACCGAGGAAATTTATATGGGCGTAGGTAATCCCGTTTATCCCCCTGCCAAAGCTGAGCTTTTAAAGCACGGAATTATAGCCGAGGGCAAAAGAGCAGTACAGCTTAAAAAAAGCGACTATGATAAGTATGATTACTTTGTAGGAATGGATAGTGATAACATAAGAAATATGCATATAATTTTAGGCGGGGACAAGGATGGAAAAATCTCAAAGCTCCTTGACCACACCGACAAAAAAGGCGATGTTAGCGACCCGTGGTATTCCGACCGCTTTGATATTGCATATAGCGATATTTTGCGTGGCTGTAAATCATTACTTGAAAAATTAAAATCACAAATTTAAAGGAACTATTATGGAAAAATCAAAGAAAACAAAATTTTATTTAACCTTAGTAATTTTTAGTCTAATCGGGCAAATTGCTTGGGTTGTTGAAAACATGTACTTTAATGTTTTTATTTACAAAATGTTCGGAGCAACACCTACCGATATTTCAAACATGGTAATGGCAAGCGCAATTTCCGCTACACTTACCACATTAGTTATAGGCGCACTTAGTGATAAGGTAGGCAAGCGCAAAATCTTTATGTGTCTTGGCTATATCCTTTGGGGCGTGTCAATTCTTTCCTTTGCTCTTATAAGAAAGGATATAATTAGCGCAGTATTCCCAACAGCTGTTAGCGTAAGCGCAATTTGTATAACACTTGTAATTATAATGGACTGCTTAATGACATTTTTCGGCTCAAGCGCTAATGATGCCGCATTTAATGCATGGCTTACCGACTCCACAAATAGCGAAAACAGAGGTAGCGCTGAGGGCATAAACTCAATGATGCCGCTTATGGCAATTTTAGTTGTGTTTGGCGGCTTTATGGGCTTTTCCCTTGAAAAGCCTGAGGAATGGACACTTATTTTTTCAATCATAGGCGTAGCTGTAATTCTTATCGGCGTTTTAGGATTTTTTATAATTGATGAGCCTAAAATTAGAGTAGAGGAAAACAAAAGCTACTTTAAAAATATCCTTTATGGCTTCCGCCCAAGCGTTATAAAGGAAAATAAAATGCTTTATATTTACCTAATTTGCTTTGCAGTTTTCGGTATTTCAATTCAAATTTTCATGCCATATCTTATCATTTATTATGAAAAAACATTACAAATGGCAGACTATGTGTTTATAATGGCACCGGCCATTATCTTAGCGGGTGTGTTTACATTCTTTTGGGGCAAAGCATACGATAAATTTGGCTTTAATAAGTCAATCGTGCCATCACTTGGACTTTTAGCTCTTGGCTATATATTCTTAATTTTCTTTACAGGTAAATTACTTGTATTTATCGGCTCACTTCTTATGATGTGCGGCTACCTTTCGGGAATGGCAGTATTTGGCGCTATCATAAGAGATAAAACCCCCGAAAATAAATCGGGAATGTTCCAAGGACTTAGAATTGTGGGTCAAGTGTTAATCCCCGGTATTATCGGTCCATACATAGGCAAGTTAGTATTAAGAAATGCAGAGGTAATAACAAATAACGATGGCACAACCTCATTTTTGCCTAACCAAAGCATTTTTGTGTCAGCGCTTGTTGTGCTTGTAATTCTTAGCGTAGCAGTTGCATTAACCATATTTTTAAAAGGAAAAAATAGAAATGAAGAAAAATAAATTCCATAGACTTTTTACCAAGGAGGGTAAGGAAATTGACCTTCAGCCTTGGGATGAATATCCGCGCCCACAGATGAAAAGAAAGTCCTTTCTTTCATTAAACGGAGAGTGGGACTTCTATGCAAATGGCGGTCAAAGAGAAACAATTTTAGTTCCATATCCACCAGAGTCAATTCTATCAGGTATCGGCAGAGATATGGGCAAATACCCTTATTTAGTGTATAGAAAAATCTTTTCCTTACCACAGGGCTTTAAAAAGGATAGAGTAATTTTACACTTTGGCGCAGTTGACCAGGTAGCCAAGGTTAAATTAAATAGCGTAATCGTTGGCGTACACCGTGGCGGTTATGATGCTTTTTCCTTTGATATTACCGACCTACTTCTTGATAAAAACATATTAGAGGTTGAGGTTACCGATGAGCTTGAGGGCGGAATTTTACCATACGGCAAGCAGAGAAGAAAAAGAGGCGGCATGTGGTACACCCCTGTAAGCGGTATTTGGCAAACTGTATGGCTTGAAAGCGTTGCGGAAAACTACATAAAAAATCTTAGAATTGAAATAGGCGATAACTATGCGGAAATCATAGCCGACGCCCCCGATGGATTAGTAATTTTAAAAACGCCTTACGCTAAAACAGAAAACGAATTTAAGGACGGCAAGGCGCGTATTAACTTCAAAAACCCAAGACGCTGGTCGCCTGAGGACCCATATCTATATAGATTTGAATTAAGAACAAAGGATGATGAGGTAGAGTCCTACTTCGCCATGCGTAAGCTTGAAATTCGCGATATTGATGGCGTTGAAAGGCTTTGCTTAAACGGTCAGCCATACTTTTTCCATGGCGTTTTAGACCAAGGCTATTATAGCGATGGTATATATCTACCAGCTTCTCCTGAAAATTACAGAAGAGACATTCAAGCTATGAAATCTCTTGGCTTTAATACTTTAAGAAAGCATATAAAGGTTGAGCCTGAAATTTTCTATTACGAATGTGACCGCCTTGGAATTGTCGTATTTCAAGACATGGTTAATAACGGAAAATATTCATTCTTCCGTGACACAGCATTACCAACCGCAGGCTTTAAAAAGCTACCTAATATATTTAGAAGAAAAAAACCAAGAGCTGAGGCTGAATTTGAAAGGTCAATGAAAGCCACGGTAAGACAGCTATATAACCACCCCTGTGTTTGCTATTGGACTATTTTCAACGAGGGCTGGGGACAGTTTAAGTCCGATAAAATGTATCAAAGGCTAAAACGCTTAGACCCATCACGCTTTGTTGATACCACCTCGGGCTGGTTTAAAGGCAAGCTAAGCGATGTTGAGAGCTTGCATGTGTATTTTAAGCCAGTAAAGCTTAAAAAGTACAAAAGGCCTGTAATTTTATCTGAATTTGGCGGTTATTCCTATAAGGTAAGCGACCACAGCTTTAACGATAAGAGAACATACGGCTATAAGAAATTTGAAAGCAAGGAAAAATTTGAAAACGCGGTTTATACTCTTTACGAAAAGGAAATAATTCCAAGCGTGGAGAAGGGTCTTTGCGGTGCAATTTTAACTCAGCTTTCCGATGTTGAGGATGAAACAAACGGCATTTTAACCTATGATAGACACATCATCAAGCTAAACCGTGAAAAAATGCTTGAAATTGCCGATAAATTAAAGCTGTAACAAAAATCTCTGCATTTTGCAGAGATTTTTATTATCAAGAATTGCTCAAAGGAAAAGAGGCTGCTAAAATTTTTCAAATTGATATTTAAAATATAATGTAAAAACGGCAGATAATAAAAATCTACCGTTTTGTATTTTAATCAACTATTTTAAACTCAAACCAGAAGGTAGAGCCCTTGTGAAGCTCACTTGACACACCAAAGCGTGAGCCGTGAAGCAAAAGAACATTCTTTACAATGGAAAGACCAAGACCTGTGCCAATAACTGCACGCTTGTGAATTTTATCAACCTTGTAATATCTGTCCCAAATAAGAGGTAAATCCTCTTCCTTAATACCCTCGCCGCTGTCCTTTACGGAAATTCTTACAATATCATTTTCAACGGTTTGAGTAACAATTACTGTTTTATCAATACCTGTATAGTTAATAGCATTATTTATAAGATTGTAAATAACCTGTAAAAGCCTGATTTCATCAGCGTTTATATACACGGTGTCATCATACTCAAAGATTATGTTGAACTCATTATGCTCCTTAAACCTTGCATATCTGTCAACGGTTTGAGATACCGCTTTTGTTAAGTTCATTCTTTGAATATTCATTGTCTGTGTGCCTGCTTGAAGCTTAGATACATTAAGTAGGTCATTTACAAGGGAAGTAAGCCTTGCCGACTCATCAATAATAACCTGTAAATTTTCAGTAGTTATTTCATCGGGAATATCGCGCATAACCTCAGCATATCCCGAAATCATAGTAAGTGGCGTTCTTAAATCGTGGGAAATGTTGGCAATAAGCTCCTTTTGCATTGAGTCAAGTCTGCCAAGCTCCTTAGCAGCAATAGTCAGCGTTTTTGCAAGCTCGCGAGTTTCAATAGGTCCATCAGCATCAAAAATAACATCATAATGGGCTCTTGCAAGCTTCTTTGCGTTGTTGTTCATTTTAACAATAGGAGAAGAAAGTCGCTTAGCCAAAATAAAGGAAATAAGACCGGCAACCAATAAGAACAAAATTGAAATTATAATAAGAAGCGTTCTTATTGCGCTGATGGTTGCTTGCATAGGCTCAATAGAAGCATTTAAAACAAGTAAGTAATCAATTTCATCTGTGCCTGTTACAATTCTTGCAAAAACTAAAAAGTCATCTCCGTTTTCAGAAGCGCTAACCTCGGAAAACTTTTTGTCAATGCCGTTACTTGCGCCATTTAGCCAACGGAAGTATAAATCATCGTTGCTAAGACCGTGAATAATACAGCCGTTTGATTTACATTCGGGATTATATAGTATAGAAGCATCCTTGCACCTATACACCTGAATACATAAATCGTATTCATCAATAATTTGCTCAACCGTGCTGCCTATATTTTCAGAGCCGATAGCCTCAATAATCAAATTTGATGCAATTTCAATATCGTTTTCCTTAGTAGCCTTATATACCTTATTAAAGAATATAGCCTCAAGGGACCATAAAAAGCCAATCATAACAAGAGTTAATGATAAAAAGGAAATGAAAATATTAGTAGTAATTGAAAAATGTAATCTTTTTTTGCTTTTCATTATAGCTTCTTTTCCTCAAAGCGATAGCCCATACCGCGAATGGTAACCACAAAATCGCTATACTTGCCAAGGCTTTTTCTTAAAATCTTAATATGAGTATCAAGAGTTCTATCATCGCCAAAGAAATCGTAACCCCATACATCCTGTAAAAGCTTATCTCTTGAGAGGGCAATATTCTTATTTCTTAAAAGATAGAAGAAAAGCTCATATTCCTTAGGCGACATATCAACTCTTACGCCATCAACATAAACAATTCTAGCGGTAATATCAGCAACAAGACCGCCATCTGCCATAGTAACTATTTCGTTTTTCTTTTCCTCAACCTTTTCTGTGGCAGTTCTTTTAAGAATAGCATTAATTCTTAATAAAAGCTCCTTTGGAGAAAAGGGCTTAACAACATAGTCATCAATGCCAATCTCAAAGCCATTGATTTTATCGTATTCCTCTCCACGAGCTGAAAGCATAATAATAGGAATATTAGAGGTCTTTCTAATTTCGCGGCAAGCAGAGAAGCCATCAAGCTCAGGCATCATAATATCCATAACAATTAAGTCAAAATCGTTATGCCTAAACTTAGTAACAGCATCTAAGCCATCACATGCCTCAACAACCTCGTGTCCTTCAAATTCAGCATATTTACGAATGAGCTTTCTAATCATTTCCTCATCGTCAACAATTAAAATTCTGTGCATATTCATCACCTCATAGATATTTTATCATATATAATGTATAATTGCAATATTTTTTTGAGCCGTTGGCCGCCAGCCGCCAGCGGTTAGCAAGATTAGTTATACGATTTCCTTAAAAGCATTATATTGATGATTAGCAACTTGCGATTGAAATTTGAAATAAATCATAAAGCAAACCTTGCTAACCGCTATCAGCTAACGGCTAACAGCTATTAAAAAACAACCCGTAAAAATGAAAATACAGCACTTAATTGTTTAGATCTCGTGCTGTATTTCCATATTTTAAGGAGAGAAAGATATAGTCTTATTTAATAGGTGCGTATTCAAAAACCGTCGCTTCAACTGTGATTGACTTTCTGTCGCGGATTACTGTAAACTTAACAGTTGATCCGATTTCACATTTTCTTATGATAGCGTTGATTTCTGAAGCAGAGCTAATAGCGATATCATTTACAAATAATACCTTGTCGCCTGTTCTAAACACCTTGTCATTGAGGTCCTTGTCAAGAGAGTAAACTCTTACAGTGCCATCAATATATTCTGCAAACACAGTACCGATTGTTGGCTTATCCTTTACATAACCGTAATTGATAATGTCGCTATACATCTTACATGCATCCTTAGCAGGAATTGCAAAGCCGAGACCTTCAATGCCTGTGCCTGAGGATTTTGCATTTACGATGCCAACAAGTCTGCCGCTCATGTCAAAAAGTCCACCGCCTGAGTTGCCAGGGTTTATTGCAGCATTTGTTTGCATTAAATTCATTATGTTTCCATCGATTTCGATTTCACGGTCAAGTGCGCTTACAACACCTGTTGTTACGCTACCGCCAAGCTCTCCAAGAGGATTGCCAATAGCAATTACGCTGTCTCCCGTTCTTAAATCGTTATCGCTTGTGAAAGAAGCGCATAAAAGCTCCTTTTCCTTTTCTTCTATTCTAATAATAGCAATGTCGCCCTCTACATCAAAGCCAACGCATTTTGCGCTATACTGAGTACCGTCTCTTAAAATAACAGTAATTTTAGAAGCGATAACACCTGCGCTTTGACCTTGAATTACATGAGCATTTGTAATTATATTATATCCGGTTTTTTCACCGTTTAACTGATATTCGCCTACGATTACGCCACTTCCTGCGCCGCTTCTAACAGCTTGATAATAGGAGTGGATAACATACTCAGTTTGAATTTCAACAACTGAATCTTGAATAAGCTCTACAACATCTGCAAGATTTATAACGCTATTTTCGCTTGATGCTAATTGATTAGTAACAGGCGCTTTATAAATAGTGTTGGTGTAAACATCAGTTTTAATATCGCGATTGCTTGATACTATAAACCCACCTAAAACACCGAACAGTAATGAAAATACTGCGCAAGCTATGCAGATTGTAATAAGTAAACGAGTGCTTATTTTGCTTTCAGTTGAATTGTCTTCAATCTCTTCATTATTGCCATAACCGTTTAAAGTTGAAAAATCATCATTATAAATGTAATTTGACATTTAAACCCTCTTCATATTAAACCGTCTGGTTCATTTTCGCTAAGCACTTGCTCTGCGTTACGAACATATTATATACCGCTTATGTGATGGTTTAGTGAACATAAACAAAAAACTAATTGAAAAAATCATCAAAAACACCTATATTTTGTATATTTTGCCATTTTTTTGCAAAAAGTAAGAAAAAACCTCTCAGCACAATTCATATAAGCGAGTTTGTTTATTGACACAATAATCATATTGTGGTAAAATATACAATGAAAAACTATGTCAAGGAGTTAAAATATGCTCAAAATTAGTAATTTAACTAAAATTTACGGAGAAAAAAAGGCGGTTGATAATCTGTCCTTGCACATAAAAGCAGGAGAAATGTATGCTTTTATCGGACACAACGGCGCAGGAAAAACTACTACTATTAAATCCGTGTGTGGACTTTTGAATTTTGATAACGGCGAAATTTTAATTGATGGTATATCAATAAAGGAAAATCCCATTGAATGTAAAAGAAAAATCGCATATATTCCCGATAACCCCGACCTATATGAATTTATGTCAGGCATAAAATACCTTAATTTTATTGCCGATATATATGGCGTTAGCAAAAAGGAAAGAGAAGAAAAAATCAAAAAATACAGCGATATGTTCGGTTTAACCTCTGACCTTGCACAGCCTATCTCTGCATATTCTCACGGTATGAAGCAAAAGCTTGCTTTAATTTCAGCTCTTATTCACAGCCCTAAATTACTTGTAATGGATGAGCCATTTGTAGGACTTGACCCAAAGGCATCATTCTTATTAAAGGAAGAAATGAAGGAAATTTGCAAAAATGGCGGAGCAATATTCTTTTCCACCCATGTCCTTGATGTGGCAGAAAAAATTTGCGACAAAATTGCAATTATTAAGGACGGCAAGCTTATTGTTAGTGGCGATATGGAAAATGTTAAGGGTAATACCTCACTTGAAAGCGTGTTCTTAGAGCTTGAAGGACAAAAGGACTTTAATGTAGGTGATAATAATGCTTAAAATTTTACTTAAATCAAGGCTTTTATCATTATGGACATCACTTTCAAAAAGCGGTAGTAAAAAGAAAAAAGGTATAGGCGGAGCGGCTCTTGGCGTAGTTTTCGCTATTTTAGGCGTTTATATGGTAGGCGTGTTTTCCTTCCTATTTTACGGAATGAGCATTACCTTAAAGGGAAGCGGCGAGGAATGGGCGGTAATTACACTAGCCACCATAGTGTCATCATCATTTTGCTTAATCGGTAGCATTTTTACAACGAAAACTCAAATCTTTGAGTCTAGGGATAACGACTTGCTTCTATCAATGCCAATTAAGCCTAAATATATTTTAGCCAGCAGAATTTTAGTGCTTTTAGTTATAAATTTCGGTCTTGAAAGCATTGTTATGCTTCCTTGCCTTGTAACATACGGTATTGTGTGCGGATATAGCTTAGTAGGCTTCGTTTTCGCAGTATTAGCATATCTTTTAATTCCTTTTTTAGTCCTTGCAGTATCTGCAATTCTTGCTTGGATAATATCCTATATTTCATCAAAGCTTAAAAACAAAAATCTTGTAACAACCGTGCTATATCTAATATTTTTTGGCGCGTACATGTATTTTTGCTTCGGTATTAGTAACGATGAAATGATAAATATAAATGTAGATGCATTTAGAAACACATTTATTTTCTATTATGTAGGCAACAGTATAGCAAATGATAACGCCTTGCACTTTTTATATTTTGCGCTAAGCGCTATTATTCCAGCGGTTATTACATTTATTTTAATTAGTCGTAGCTTTATTAAAATTATCACAACTAAAAAAGCAACCGCTAAAATTGAGTATAAGGAAGCATCCCAAAAAACAAGCACTCCATTTGTAGCACTTGTGAAAAAGGAATTAAGAAGATTTTTCTCAATGAGCATGTATATTTTAAATAGCGGTATAGGCGTTATAATGCTTTTAATCATATCCGTGCTTGCTTCAACTAAAGCTCCTAATATACTAAGTGCTATTGAAGCACAATTTTCAAATCCTACACAAGCAGTGCCTATTGACCTTGTAAAAGGCTTAATACCTGTTTTAATTGCGGTAGCGTCCACCTTTATTTTATCAACATGTATGGTGTCAACACCATCAATTTCTCTTGAAAGCAAGAGCCTTTGGATTTTGAATTCCTTACCTGTAAACCCAAGCGAAATTTTGTTTGCAAAAATAACTACTCATATCATAATTTGCGCACCTGTGTCGATAATTTCGGTAATTATTCCATGTATTGCATTTAAGGTTAGCGTTTTAAATGCAATTTTAGTGATAATTGCAGTAATATCAATGTGCTGCTTTACAGCATACTTCGGTATGTATTTAGGACTTAAATACCCTAAATTTGATTGGATAAGCGAAACTGTCGCAGTAAAGCAAGGCCTTGCAGTATTTGGCTCAATGTTCGGCTCAATGCTTTATGCACTAATTTTGTCTGTAATTGGCTTTTTTGTGGGGGCAATAAATCCATCTCTTGGTATAATGGCGATTATATTACCAAGTGTGGTTTTATGCACACTTCTCCACCTGTATTTTAAAAACAGAGCATATAAGGCCTTTGAAAAGCTAAAGGATAAATAAGGAAAATACATTAAATTTATAAATAGGAAAAAAAATGAAAGAATTACTTTGCCCAGCAGGCAATTTTGAAAAAATGAAAGCCGCAATCCTTTATGGCGCGGACGCGGTATATTTAGCATCCGATATGTTCGGTATGCGCGCTGCTGCCGATAACTTTACATTAGAGGAGCTTGAGGAAGCAACAAGATACGCCCACGATAGAAATGTAAAAATCTATGTAACCGTAAATACAATGCCTCACACCTGTGAGTATGAAAGACTAAAAAAATATTTAGTAAGACTTAACGAAATCGGCGTTGATGCACTTATAATTTCCGACCTTGGCGTGTTTACTCTTGCAAGAGAAATTATTCCGAGAATGGAAATTCACATTTCCACCCAAGCAAGCACCGTTTCCGCATATACTGCTAACACTTGGCATAAAATGGGAGCAAAGAGAGTTGTGCTTGCAAGAGAGCTTTCGCTCGCCGAAATAAACGAAATTCGCAAAAACACCGATAAATCCTTAGAGCTTGAATGCTTTGTTCACGGCTCAATGTGCATTTCATATAGCGGCAGATGTCTCCTCTCCAACTACTACACAGGCAGAGACGCCAATCGTGGCGCATGCGCTCAGCCATGCAGATGGAATTATGTAAATGCATCTCCTATTGAGTTTTGCGAGGAAAAGCGCCTTGACCATAAATTAGGTCTTGAGGAATATAAGGAAGGCACATTCGTTATGTCATCTAAGGATATGTGCATGATTGAAAATATCCCCGACCTTATGGAAAGCGGCATTGATAGCTTCAAAATTGAGGGCAGAATGAAGAGCGCATACTACACCGCAATTTGCGCCAATACCTATAAAATGGCAATGAATGAATACCTAAAAAACCCCGAGGAGTATCAATATAATCCACTTTGGTTAAGAGAGCTTGAAAGCGTTTCTCATAGAGAATACGCCACCGGCTTCTACTACGATAATCCAATGGATAACCCTCAAATCGTAACACAGGGTGGCTATTTAAGAGAAAAAGCATACCTCTGTGTTGCCACAGGCGAGCGTGATGGCGAGTTTGCATATTTCACACAAAGAAACAAAATTTGTGAAAACGAGGTTTGCGAAATCATAACCCCGGGCAAGTGTGGTAGAGAATTTATTGCCTTAGACCTTTACAACGAAAAGAACGAAAAAATTGAAAGCGCCCCACACCCGTCAATGAAATTCAAAATGCGAGTTCCATTTGAGGTAAAAGCAGGCGACATCGTTCGTTCAAGCAATAAATAGTGGACAGTGGTCAGTGGTCAGATTCTGGAGGCTTGGGTGGCGTGTGTTTCCTAAGAGCGCAAATCCCCTATCCCCTATCCCCTATATCC
>JAZSHT010000079.1:0-19064 GCA_045533435.1 Eubacteriales bacterium
ACTCATGTTTTAATAAACGACCCTACATCTGGATATACAATTTTCATTGAAAACATGTTAGAAAACACAACAAGGCTTTAAATGAAGAAAAGGCAATATCTTACGAAATCAGTGTGATATTGCCTTTTATTTTTCTAAATGCACGATAAAAATCTTTATTACAATTTACTAGACTATAATTCCATATTAAAACATCCTTAAGGTTAAATTTACACAAATTGGTAAAGTAATAATGTTTTAAATATTGCTTATTTTGTCAATAATCTTAACAAAGATTAGGAGTGAAGTATGCAGTATAACAAGGTAGAAATATGTGGCGTTAACACAGCCACATTAAAAGTGTTAAAGGAAGATGAAAAGAGACAACTCTTGATAAAATCTAAAAACGGCGATAAACGCTCTCGCGAGGCGTTAATAGATGGAAATTTAAGACTTGTTTTATCAATTATTCAAAGATTTTCATCGAGAAAAGAAAACATGGATGACTTATTTCAAGTAGGATGCATAGGTTTAATTAAAGCAATAGACAATTTTAATACTGATTTAGATGTAAAATTTTCTACCTATGCTGTTCCAATGATTATAGGTGAAATTAGACGATATTTAAGAGACAATAATTCAATTAGAGTATCAAGATCTATAAGGGATTTGGCATATAGAGCGTTACAGGTGCGTGAGGAGCTTACTCGCGAATCGTTTCAAGAGCCGTCCGTTGAACAAATCGCTTTAAAGCTAAATGAAAAAAAAGAAGCTGTTGTATCTGCGCTAGAAGCAATAAGCGACCCTGTATCACTTTATGAACCAGTATTTAACGATTCGGGAGACTCATTATATATTATGGATCAAATTAGAGATACAAGCTCAGATGATGAATTATGGGTGGAGGATATTGCACTAAAGGAAGCGCTCAAAACATTAAATGAACGAGAAAAGAAAATAATTGATATGCGATTTTTTGCAGGAAAAACTCAAAGTGAAATAGCATTAGAAATAGGAATTTCACAAGCGCAGGTTTCTAGGCTAGAAAAGTGTGCACTTGAAAGATTAAAAAAACAAATTTGACAGAATGTGCTTTGTGTTTGCTTAATTTAAACAGGAGCTAACACTATCTCGCAAATCTTAGATTTAGCGAAAGATGTTAGCTCCTATTTGGTTTATTAGCGTAATAGTATCAATTAATTTGTTTCGTTGATAATTTGCATAGTATGAGGCAAATTATCAATATTCTCTTTTATAAATAACGGATACAAATAAGATTTTTTGACATCATCAAAGCTCATCCATTCAAATAGTTGATTTTTAGTAGTTTCAACACCTTTGAAAGAATTTCCTCGTGATAAAATGTCAGTTTTTGAAATATCAATTAAATAATACACGCCTATTTCGTGATAATTAACCTTCAAAACATCCTCAAAAAAGAAATTTTGATTAAAGTATAGAGGTCTTATAATTTTTGCATCAATATTAAGCTCCTCTTTAAGCTCTCTTAAAACCGCATTCTCTGCCGTTTCATTAAACTGAACTCGTCCTCCTGGCAAATAAAAATAATCCGCATGATTATCTCTCATTACTAGAAGCTTTTTGTCATTTATAATAACGGCACAAACACGATAGTTGAATTTTCCTAATTCAGTTTTAAAGCTGATGTCCACTATTTACGCCATCCTTTCGGACAATTTCTCACCACCTAATATATGGTAGTGTAAATGCTTTACGCTTTGACATCCATCCTCTCCGCAGTTTGTAATTACTCTATATCCATTTGTAATGCCTGCAAGCTTAGCAATTTCAGGAATTTTAACAAAAATATGAGCAATATCTTCACAATTTTCTGCATTGATTTCATCTGCACATGAAATGTGATTTTTGGGAATTACAAGCACATGCACCTTAGCTTGTGGATTCAAATCATAAAATGATACTATCTTATCATCCTCATAAACCTTGTTTGAAGGAATTTTACCCTCCGCAATTTTGCAAAATATGCAATCCATAACTTTTTCTCCTTGACCTAAAATAATATTTAATGTATAATGTAATTATAACAAAAATATTAGTAAAAATCAAGGAATTATATGAGTGATTATAAAAAAATAATTTTTAATGAATTTAATGAAGATGTATGGACTTTTTTATCGAAAGCTCAAAACCCAATTTTAATTTATGGTATGGGTAATGGTGCTGACAAAATTATAAGTATTTTTGAAAAATATGGAATAGAATATAAAGATGTGTTTGCAAGCGATGAATTTATAAGGGGTCACTCTTATCGTGGGAAAACGGTAATTTCTTATTCAAAAGCATGTGAGATATATGGAAATAATTTTATAATTGTTGTTTCATTCGGTTCAAAATTACCCGATGTAATTAATAGAATTTATAATTTAGAAAAAAATCACATGGTTTTTTGTCCTGATGTCCCTGTTTGTGATGGCGAGCTTTTTAATGAAGACTTTTTTGACTTGCATGAAAGCGAGCTGTATGCTGCAAGAAATCTATTATACGATAATACATCTAAGAATGTTTATGATGACATAATTAGATTTAAGCTTTCTGGCATGCCTAAATATTTACGCTCTACATCTTTTGATGAAAATGAAATAGATAGTATATTAAACTTAGAAAAATATAAATCATATGCGGATCTTGGCGCATATAATGGCGATACAATAAAAAAATATACGACTATTTGCCCAAATATTAATAAAATTTATGCGTTTGAGCCTGATAGTCGCAATTTTAGAAAGCTAAGTAAATATTGTAATACTTTAAACGACATTAATGCATACTTATATAATTTCGCAGTTTGTGACTACGATAGAATCCTTGAATTTTCTTCTTCAGGTAACAGAAATTCAACGGGAGCTTCGAATGGCTCTTATCAGCATAAAACCATTGAAATTCAAGGCAAGGCAATAGATAATATCGTAGAAAATGTTGATTTCATTAAATACGATGTCGAAGGACTAGAATATAACGCTCTTTTAGGTAGTAAAGAAACTATTAATAAATTTCAACCTGATTTATTGATTTCTATGTATCATAAAAGTGAAGACATGTATGAGCTACCACTTTTGGTTAATAAAATAAATTCTCGCTACAAGCTTTTTTTGAGGAGACTTCCCTATATTCCGGCGTGGGATTTAAATTTATATGCAATTAATGAAAATAATATATAAAATGTAGTTTATAATAATCAAAAACTAAAAGCCGAGCGTCGCTCGGCTTTTAGTTATATACATTCAATTAAATTTGAATAATAAATTTCTGTTTTAATAGTTGGACAAATACATAAAACATCCTTTTCAATTTGTTTACACACAGGATTTTCAGTATAAAAATGGCCTGCTTCAACAATATTTATTTCCATATCCTTAGCGTCAATAGTTGTATTGTAGCTTGCCCTTCCTGTTATAATGGTATCTGCACCGCATTGTATAGCATTTTCAATTAAGTCTTTACCATCTCCGCCAACTACATATACTTTCTTTACGGTTTTATTACCATTATATAGTACAAATGGACAACCAAGTGCATTTTTCACTTTAAGCGCGAAATCACACAAGGTCATTTCAAAGGAATATGTACCTAATCTTCCAATTTTATCCATACTGTCCTCAATAACATTTTCCAGTTCAAGTAAATTAGCTAAAACATCATTTACACCAGGATTAGATGCATCAAGGCGTGTATGAAATGACATTACATTTATATCATTTTTGATAAGCTTAATTAGCTTATTTTGTGTATAGTTTAAAGGCATTAATGATTTTTGCGAACGGAATACAAGAGGATGATGTGAAATAATAGTGTCAAATCCATTTTCAATAGCATAATTTATGGTATCCATTGTAACATCAAGGACTATCAAAACATTTTTAACCTTGGAATTTAAATTACTTGCGCACATAATTCCGTCATTATCCCACTCGCATTTTAATGCATTTGGATATCTCATTGATAAATTATCGTATAATTCCTTAAAAGTCATTTTAATTCCCCTTAATAAGCTTTTTAAGCTCGTTGATTTCGCTTTCAGTTTTGGATATATCGTATCCGCCTATTTTTAAACCATTTAATCTTTTTTCTTTTTTCTTTATCGTGGAGTCAAGAAGTATTTTAAATTCTTCTCCGCCATTTTCAATGTTTTTTATTCCTAATTCAAGCTCAAAATCGGTATAATGTCTAGTTACACCATCATATTCCACACAAATCACTTGATATATCTTATCATCTTCAAAAACAATATTTTCGGCAATTGTAGAATATCCGTTTTGAAGATATTCTCTTAGCTCCTTTACTGATGTCATTGGTTGTAAAATCAGTCTAACACCATTTTTTTTAGCATATAACGATTTATCAATAATCTGCGCAATCAATTCTCCGCCCATACCGCAAATTACAATATCTGTAGGGCTATATTTTTCTATGCCATCAAGTCCATTTGCTACAGAAGTGGCAATTTTCTTCTCTAACCCATATTTGATAATGTTTTCACGAGCTTTGGATATTGGTCCCTCGTTTATATCAGATGCAATTGCCAATGTAATTTTATTTTCTAATGCAAGATAAATTGGCAAATAAGCGTGGTCTGTTCCTATATCTGCAACTACTGCACCGTCGCGCACATATGACGCAGCGGTGCAGAGTCTTTTGCTGATTTTTAACATACTATTTATTTAAAAAAGCATTAATTTTTGCAATTAATGTGTCGGCGTCAGTACCATGAGCGCGACAAGCGTCTTCAATTGACTCACCTCTTGAATGAGGACAGCCTAAACAGTGCATACCGATTTCAAAGAAAAATTGTGCTGTTTCTGGGTTAAAATCAAGTACGTCTCCGATAATTGTCTTTTTTGTTACTTCCATGCTTGTATTCTCCTTTTTAATTATTTATAAATTTTATTTTTCCACCAATATAGGATATTTTTGAAACAATATCTTCATACCCTCTTACGATGTAATTAACATTGTTTATTTCGCTATTTCCTTCTGCGCCTAACGAGGCAGTTATCAATGCAGCCCCGGCTCTTAAATCTGTTGCATCTGTTTTCCCACCATGCAATTTAGAAGATTTAATTATAGCCTTATTTGAATAAATTTCTATGTTAGCACCCATCTTTTTCAGTTCATTTACATATGCAAAGCGCGTTGGGAAAATTTCATCCTTAACGCTACCACCATCCTTAGTAAAGCATAATAATGAAGATAATTGAGGGTGTAAATCAGTTGGAAATAACGGATACGGTGCGGTTACTACATTAACACCGTGAAGGTCTTGCTTATTTATAATGTGTACCTTATTATTATATTCAGATATAGATAAACCCATTGACTTAAATATATCTAGCGAATATCTAAGATGATCATTATTTACATTGTTGAGAATAACATCTCCACCAGCTGCTCCTATAAAGCAACAATATGTAAGCGCTTCAATCATATCGGGAAAAATACAATACTCTGTCCCAGTTAGAATTTTAACGCCTTTTACATAAATTGTTCTGCTTTTTCTCATAATTTTCGCGCCACACTTATTCAAAAAGCAAATTAAATCATCAATGTGCGGCTCAATGGCGCAATTATCAATAACAGTTATCCCATCAATGTATGTAGATGCAAGTACCATATTTATTGTAGCACCTACAGAAATTTTGTCAAGAGTTATTTTTTGGTTTTTATGGAATTTAGAAACATTTATATTTATCTTTCCATTATGTACTGTATAATTCGCTCCCAATTTTTTAAAGCCCTTTAAATGCTCATCTATTGGCCTTACACCAAAATTACATCCTCCAGGCATATTTATGCTCACTTTTTGAAATCGAGCAAGTAAAGTTCCCATCAAATACGATGATGCTCTCATTTTTGAAACAAGAGCTTGGTCCTTAATAGTTGAGGATGCATATTTTGCATTAATTCTAACTGTATTTGAATCAACAAACTCAGCTTCTGCACCTAAGCCTTGCAATATTTTTAGAGTATTAAATATATCACTGACTCTTGGAACATTGTGTATTATACATTCATCTCTAATAAGCAAGCAGCTATAAATGATAGGTAATGCTGAATTTTTCATTCCTGACATATTAATAGAGCCATTTAATTTATATCCGCCCTCAATTAAAAGCTTTTCCATACTAACCTCAATAAAATAGCATTTTATACTATTTTATTCAGTTAGGTAGAATTTAGTGCTTAGATTTTAAATAAGCGACTGTTAAATCTACGATCATTCCGTAGCTTTTTGTTCCTTCTTTTTGTCCGTTTGCTTGCAAATATGAATCATTTAAATTACCGGTAACCTCGGAGGCTACAGAATCTCTATATTTATCAAAAAAACTAGAATAGCTTGCTAAATCCGCTTTAACCCTATTGTCAAGCCTTGATACCGCATCGTAATACAAGTCTTTATCAGCAGAATACAATGCACTAACCATCGTGCTATAAACATCTAAATATGCGCTATATCTCAAAAAAGCATCATTAGAGCTAGTCATTACAACAAAAGAAACAAAATTAGCTTCATTTTCTCTAGCAACGCCCCTTTGGTGCGCCATTTCATGAGTGGCTGATGAAGCCACAACAAAATCAGGATAATTTATATTTATATTACTTTCCCCTGTGTAAAAAGTGTAGATTCCTGAAATGTGTGTATATGTCATTGGTTCGCTTAATATTATCGGTTTAACTATGGAGTTAAAGTTTATAATTGCGCCATATTCATCTTCATATTTATCATAGGCCTCACAAATTTTAGCACTTAACTTATAATATCCGTATGGCATTATCGATGCACCTGTACTATCATATGTTATTTCGTTTGACAGCTCATTTAGATTTTCAATTATTATTAGCGAAGCTGAATATAAATCTTCGTTGCTTATTTTTTCAACTTTAAGATTTAATTTTTTATCAATCGTAGAATTGTGAAAACCGCTAGAATATGTCCAAACAAAGGCTATAAAAACAAATAAAACAATTGCCAAAATTTTTGTTAAAAATCGTATCGAATCCTTTTTGCTAATTTGTGCATTTTTAATGCCACGAATTAAAATAATTGTAATCAATAAAGGCGAAGCAAAAAGTAGCGTTTCGGTAATTGAAAAAGGGACAATGCTTGATATCTGTGCTAAAATTTTTCTTACAGGCAAGGATAAATAAAGATTGAAAAAATCCGCAAACTTTACCGAAGATAAAACCAAAATATATAAAATAAGGCTAACTGAGGAAAATATAAAAATTGCAAGTGGAAAAGGCGGAATGTATTCTCTAATTTTTTGGTATAAATTCCTCATTTTCAAAATATCCCCTTATTAGATTTTTTATATCATCCGGCAAAGGTGCATAAAATTCTCCTACATCATCAATTCTCATTTTAAGACAATGTAACGCCTGCCTATTTATATCCTTATCAGTTCCGCCATAGAGCGTGTCTCCTGCTAAGGGATGTCCAATATAAGCCATATGCACTCTTATTTGATGCGTTCTGCCAGTTTTAGGTGTAACCAAAACAACACTATAATTTTCATTAGCACACAAAGATGTATATTCTGTTAGTGCAAATTCTCCATATTCGCGCACTACTCTTTTTATGATGCTTTTTTCAATACGATCAATTGGAGCTTCAATTACACCACTATTTCTTAGCATTCCCTCAACAACTGCTATATATGATTTTTGAATTTTTCCTTTTTTAATTTTATCTGATAAAATTCCTGAATACATTTTATTATTCGCAGTAATAACAATTCCGCTTGTATCCTTATCAAGACGATTGATCGCTCTAAACACATAATGCTTGTCTTTATATCTGTATGCTAGTGCATTAGCAAGTGTATTACCACGATTATTTAACGATTCATGAGTTGGCATACCATAAGGTTTATTTACAACAGTCATATTTTCATCTTCAAATATTATTCCAATAGGCAAATCGACAGGCTCTAAAAATTTGTTTTCATCCTCTTCAGTATCGTATATATTGAGCTCTAAAATATCGTTTTCCTTTAAATGATAAATAACATTTTCATGTTTTCCGTTGACTAATATGCCATCAGCTCTTTTTTTCAATTTTTTCAAAAGGGAATGAGAAACTCCTTCTTTTCGTAAAAAGGTTTTTATATCATTTCCTTCAAACTCTTTTTTTATTTTGTATTTCATGCTTATATTTTATCACAAAAACATTTATTTTTCAATTAATTTAAATATTTTTAAAATTTCTATTGAATAATTATACTTTTTAGGCTATAATTATTAAAATAAATTATTCAGGAGGATTTAAAATGAATTTTTTTCAAACTTATGGCACAACAATTCTAATGGTTGTAGGACTTGTAGTTGTTTTCTATTTAATGTACAGATCAAACAAAAAACAAGAAAAAGAAACTCAAAATATGCGTGACTCTCTTGAGGTCGGCGATGAAATTACAACAATCGGTGGCATTGTTGGTGAAATCGTTAAGGTAAAAGAGGAAACAATAACTATAGAAACAGGAAAAGACAGAACAAAAATTAAGCTTCGCCGTAGTGCTGTTCGCTCAGTTGATGTTTATGCAGCAGAAAAAAGAGGCGAAAGCAAAAAGCCCGCTGTTAAAGAAAATAAAGATGGCACAGAAGCTGAATAATATTTCATAAAATACTAACCTCATAAATATACTTTACTATAAGGTATTTTTATGAGGTTTTTATATGAAATTTAGAAATAAAAAAAGATTTAATCAAATCAAAAGCTTTGATTTAAAGAGTTTATTCAAAAGATGCTTTGTTTTCAGTGTTATATTTTTAATTTTAAGCAACATTATTAGTCTTATCATTTCATTAATGCTATATAAGCTAAAGGACAACACCTCGTTTATAAATATTGGCAGCATCACTTCTCTATTTTTATCAACTCTTATTACCGCATTTGCACAATCAAGAGTAAACAAGCAATACTACCTTCTAGGAAGTATAATCTTAGGTGGCATTATATTTGGTTTAGTAACATTTATAGCTTTAATTTTAAACAAGGGAAATATATCAAGCAACACCTTGCTTATAAAATCATTAATACCAATAATTTCGGTCTTAGGCGGTATGCTCGGAATAAAAAATGAAAAGAAAAGAAAAAAACATTATAGATAAATAAAAAGCTCCACTCAATGTGGAGCTTTTTATTTGAATTAGTTAAGTTCCTTAACCTTTGAAGCCTTGCCGACTCTGTCGCGAAGGTAGTAAAGCTTAGATCTTCTAACTTTACCTTTTCTTACAACCTCAACATTAGCTACTGAAGGAGAATGAAGTGGGAATGTCTTTTCAACACCACAACCGTAAGCAACTCTTCTTACAGTAAATGTTTCTGAAATGCCACCGTTATGCTTAGCAATAACAGTACCTTCAAAAATTTGAATTCTTTCTCTTGTGCCTTCCTTGATAAGGTTGTGTACCTTTACAGTATCACCAATGTTGAACTGTGGTACGTTTGACTTTAATTGCTCATTTACAAAAGCTTGAATCTTATCCATAATAAGCCTCCATTAATCCTAGGCGTTCATGCAGAGCTTCGCAGAGGACCACCCGTTTTTTATTACATCCATACGAATGCGTTGGTATTATATCACAACATTATTTTTTTTGCAAGTAGTTTTTTTAAAAAAGTTAAAAAAATTTTAAACTATACATTAAAATAAATTTATAAAAATATTGTTTATTTTAAATGTTTGTGATATAATATATAACGTAATTTTTACGGGAGGCTAATTATGCAAGAGGATTATACTAAAGTTTACGAAAAGAAAAGTAAAGCTTTTGCCGGTTTTATTGATATTTTGGAGTCTTTTATTTATGCCATAATTGCAGTTGTAATGGTTTTTACTTTCTTTGGCAGATTAAGCATTGTTGATGGACAATCAATGGATAACACTTTATCTCATGGCGAATATTTGCTAGTAACAAATCCGCTATATCTTTATGAACCTAAGAATGGCGACATTGTAATTATTGATGCAGGAGAGGAATTTTATCCTTACACAGAGCCGATCGTTAAAAGAGTTATTGCCACTGAGGGACAAACAATTACCATTGACACAAAAGCAGAGTGTGTATATGTTGATGGCGTTATGCTTGAAGAGAGCTATGCTAAATATGAATATAAATTTGATTTAGGCGAAAATAAAACATATAAAATTTTCCTTAGCTTATTATCAACAAACGACTTATTTGGTGGCAAAGAATACTTTAATACTGAAACAGGCATTTATACCGCTACTGTACCTGATGATCATATATTTGCAATGGGAGACAATAGACTAAATTCAGCCGATAGCCGTGTTAGTCAAATTGGTTTTATCCATAAAGACTATGTCGTTGGTAAAGCTGTCTTTAGATTATTTCCATTCAGCTCAATAGGAGGGTTATATTAATGCAATCTGAGGTTATACAATGGTTTCCTGGACACATGGCTAAAACACGCCGTTTAATTTCAGAAAACCTTAAGGATGTTGACATAATTATTGAAATTTTAGATGCAAGAATTCCATACAGCTCTAAAAATCCCGAAATCGCTAAATTAATTGGTGATAAGCCATGTTTAACAATATTGAATAAAGCTTCATTAGCAGATAAAGCCATAACAAAAAAATGGATTGAATACTATAATTCTATTGGCAAAAATGCAATAGCCATTGACTGTGTTAACGGAGAAGGATTTTCACAATTAGCTCCTACAGTAAAGAAAATTCTTTCAAGTAAGCTTGAAAGATACGAGGCAAAGGGAATGAGTGGCAGAAAGCTAAGAGCTATGTTTGTTGGTATTCCTAATGTTGGAAAATCTTCTTTAATTAATAGACTTTGCGGTTCAAAAAAAGCTAAGGTAGAAAATAGACCGGGTGTTACCTTAAATAAACAATGGATTCCAACCACAATAGGACTAGACCTAATGGATATGCCAGGTGTTCTTTGGCCTAAGTTTGAGGAAAAGGTCGTTGGAGAAAATCTGGCTATTACAGGCGCAATCAAGGATGCCATCCTTGATACCGAGTACATTGCAATAATTCTTTGCAAAAGGCTTAAGGAAATTGCCCCTGAACAGTTTATGGCAAGATACAAAATTACAAAAGAAGAGCTTGATGCATGCGAAATGGATTTTGAAATCTTTGAGCTTGTGGGCAGAAAAAGAGGATTTTTAATTTCTGGTGGCGAAATTAACACAGAAAGAACAGCTTCTACTCTGTTAGAAGAATTCAGAAGTGCAAAAATTGGCGCAATTTCATTAGAAATTCCGCAAAATTGAGGGAAATATGTTAGATTATAATTTTGATATAGCACACAAAACCGATAACATTCAAGTGATTTGCGGTGTAGATGAGGCCGGAAGAGGTCCGCTTGCAGGGCCTGTTGTAGCTGCGGCTTGCATTTTACCAGATGGATTTGTAATTGATGGATTAAATGACTCCAAAAAGCTTACAGAGAAAAAAAGAGAAAAGCTTTTCGATATAATAATTGAAAATGCCGTATGCTACTCTATCGCATCTGCATCTGTTGAAGAAATTGAAGAAATCAACATTTTAAATGCTGCTATGCTAGCAATGAATAGAGCTGTTGATGGGCTTGAAATCAAGCCAGATTTAGCTTTAATTGATGGCAACACATCACGCGGCTTTGAAATTGAAACAAAAACAGTTGTTGGTGGAGATGCCATATCTCCTTCTATTGCGGCAGCTTCAATTTTAGCTAAAGTTACAAGAGACCGTATGTGCTATGATTTTGACAAAGAATATCCCGAATATGGCTTCGCTAAGCATAAGGGATACGGTACTAAAGTACATATGGACGCTTTAAGGGAGCATGGTATAACTCCTATTCACCGTCCATCGTTTTTAAAATTTTTGAATAAGTAATTATGAAGGATTTTAGCTCAAAGGATGTTGGCACATTTGGCGAAAAACAATGTGTTAAATACTTAAAAAGAACGAAAAAATACAAAATTTTTGGAAAAAACATCACAATAGGTCATTTAGAAGCTGATATAATTGCATACGACAAGGAGCATGTAATTATTGTTGAGGTAAAAACCCGCCGTGAAGATAAAAACAACATTTCACGTCCAGGTAACGCCGTTGATTATAATAAACGAACGAATTTAATTAAATTCGCATATGCTTTTTGTAAGAGTCTTCCACCTAAACTTAAAAATAAATCAATGCGCATTGATGTTTGCGAGGTTACTTGTGTGGCAGACGAAAAATTAAAGCTCTGCTCTATCAATTATATTGAAAACGCAGTTTCGAGGTAAAATTGATTCCTTTATTTGACCTTCATTGTGATACTCTTTATGAGATATACAAAAGAAAAGAAAATATCAAGGAAAATTCACTTCACATTTCTTTGAAAAAAGCACAGATTTTTTCAAAATACTTACAGATAGGTGCAATTTGGTCCGATTATAGGCTTTCTAATGATGAAGCTTATGAAAATTGCTTACGCACCATAAAATACACTAAATCGCAAGAAATCCGTATCTTAGATACGATAGGCATACATAACGAAAATGGTTTTATTTTAGCGGTTGAGGATGCAAGGCTATTAAACGGTTATATTGAGCGCTTATTGGAGCTTTATTCTATGGGTGTTAAGGTTTTAACACTTAATTGGAGGGACGATGGCTGTATCGGCGGTGGATGGAACACCAATTCCCCACTTACCGATTTTGGCAAAAATGTTGTCTTAAAGAGCTGTGAGTTGGGAATAACTATTGATTTATCCCATTCCTCTGAGGAAGTATTTTGGGAAGCATTAAAGATTTGCGAAAATTTAGGTAAATCGCCTATTGCTTCTCATTCTAATGTGTATGCTGTTCATAATCACAAAAGAAATTTAAATGACAATCAAATCGAAGCAATTAGCTCAAATAACGGTCTAATCGGCATATGCTTAGCCGCTGAGCATTTAGGAGTAAATGCTGATATCGATACGGTAATTAAGCACATTGACAACTTTTTAGAGCTTGGTTGTAGCAATTGTCTTTCATTAGGCTGTGATTTTGATGGCGTATCTAATCTGCCCTGCGGCATAAATTCAATTTCTGATTTGCCGCTTCTCTTTTACAGAATTGAAGAAGAATTTGGAAAGAAAATTGCTAAGAAAATATTCTTTGAAAATGCTTTTGCATTTTTTGAGAGAAATTTAAGAAAGGAGCTTTAATATGTCAATATTTGCTATTGCAGACCTTCATTTATCTTTATCGGTAGATAAGCCAATGGATGTTTTCGGTGCTAGATGGACCGATTATATGGAAAAGATAAGAAAAAATTGGTGTGCTATTGTAAATGATGATGATACAGTTATTGTTCCCGGTGATATTTCTTGGGCAATTGATTACAGTGAAGCAAAATTAGATTTTGAATTCATAGAAAAGCTTCCAGGAAAAAAGCTTATAGGAAAAGGAAATCACGACTATTGGTGGGGAACGATGGCTAAAAACAAAGCCTTTTGCAACGAGCTTGGCTTAAAAACCATTGATTTTCTTTTCAATAATGCATTTAAAGCAGAAAATTACATTATTTGTGGCACTCGTGGCTGGTATGTTGATGAGAAGCTTCAAAATACATCTAATGATGTGGAATATCAAAAAATCGTAAACCGTGAAGCGTCAAGGCTTAAAATGAGTCTTGATGAAGCAAAAAAATTACAAGAGAACGGCGAACAGATTCTTGTTTTCTTTCACTTCCCTCCTGTATTTAACAATTTTGTTTGCGATGAAATAGTTGATGTTTTGCATGAATATAAAATTAAGCAATGCTATTTTGGACATATTCACGGCTCTTACAATATACCGAAAACCATAGAATATAAAGGAATTTCCTTTACGCTTGTATCTGCGGATTATTTAAATTTTGTTCCGATGATACTTGTACCCTACGAATATTAGAATTTTCTTGATTATTTTTGAATTTATATATTGACATTTAATATTGTTTTATATATAATAGATAGGAATAATTTATCAAAGCATTTGGAGGATAAAAAAATGGCTTTAAAAAATACCACAAAGGTAGAAACAAATCTTTACGAAATCGAATTTGATGCTGACAAAGCAACCTTTGATGCAGCAATTGAGAAGGTTTACCGCAAGGAAGTAAAGAAAATTACTATTCCAGGTTTCAGAAAGGGTAAGGCTCCACGCTCAATCATTGAAAAAATGTACGGCAAGGGTGTATTCTATGAAGATGCAGTAAACGAAATCATTCCTGATGCATACGAGAGTGCTATCAAAGAGGCTGATTTAAAGGTAGTTAGCCGTCCTGAATTTGATATCGTTAGCATTGACGATAACGGCGTTGTACTCAAGGCTAAATTCTATGTTAAGCCAGAGGTTTCTCTCAAGGAGTACAAGGGCTTCAAGGTAACTAAGACAGTTGAAGAGGTTACTGAAGAAAACATTAATAATGAAATTGATATGGTTCGTGGTCGTAATGGTAGAATCGTTGACGTTACAGACAGAGCCGTTGAAAATGGCGATTTAGCAACTATCGATTACGAAGGCTTCTGTGATGGTGCTGCTTTTGATGGTGGTAAGGCTGAGAATTATCAGTTAGCTATCGGTTCAAATAGCTTCATTCCTGGCTTTGAAGATCAAATCATCGGTCATAATATCGGTGAAAGCTTTGAAATTACAGTTAAATTCCCTGAGGAATACCATGCAGAAAACCTTGCAGGCAAGGATGCAATCTTCAAGATCAACCTTCACAGCATCAAGAAGAATGAGCTTCCAGAGCTTGACGATGAGTTTGCTAAGGATGTAAGCGAATTTGATACTTTAGATGAATATAAGGCTGACATCAAGGCAAAACTTGAAAAGAAAAACGAAAAAGCTGCAGAAAACGCAGTTGAAGAGCAAATCATCAACGCTTTAATCGAAAACCTTGAGGCAGAAATCCCTGCTCCAATGTTTGAGGCTGAGGCTGAAAACTTTGTTCGCGACTATGATTCAAGACTACGCATGCAAGGACTTGATCTTAACACATACTGCAAGTACACAGGTCAAACACTTGAAACACTTCGTGAGCAATTTAAGCCAATGGCTGAGAGACAGGTTAAGACTCGTCTTGCTCTTGAAAAGGTTGTTGAGCTTGAAAACATTACCGCTTCTGATGAAGAGGCTGAGGCTGAATATGAAAATCTCGCTAATGCTTACGGCATGAAGGCTGAAGAGGTTAAGAAGTATGTTGAGGCTGAGGCTGTTAAGGCTGACCTTTGCGTAAAGAAGGCTGTTGATTTCGTTAAGGCTAATGCTGAAGTAACAAACGCTTAATAAAAAAGCGGAAAAGTTAAATTAAATTATTTACATTTTTACCGCTACACAAATATGTGGCGGTAATTTTGTTAAAAAATAAATATTTTAGGAGGATTATTATGGCTTATATTCCAATGGTCGTTGAACAAACTAATAGAGGTGAGCGTTCATACGACATCTATTCAAGACTTTTAGAGGACAGAATTGTATTCCTTTGCGATGAGGTTAACGATGCAACTGCTTCTTTAGTAGTAGCTCAGCTTCTCTTCCTTGAGGCTCAAGATCCTGATAAGGATATTAACCTTTACATTAACAGCCCAGGTGGAAGCGTTAGCGCAGGTCTTGCAATTTACGATACAATGAATTTCATCAAGTGTGATGTATCTACAACTTGTATCGGTATGGCTGCAAGCATGGGCGCATTCCTTCTTTCAAGCGGTGCTAAGGGCAAGAGATATGCTCTTCCAAATAGCGAAATCATGATTCATCAGCCTTTAGGCGGTGCAAGAGGTCAGGCATCAGATATTAAAATTCATGCTGACCATATTTTAAAGACAAGAAGCAGATTAAATACCATCTTATCAAAGAACACAGGTAAATCACTTGATGAAATTGAAAGAGATACAGAGCGTGATAATTTCTTATCCGCAGAAGAAGCTGCTGCATACGGTCTTGTAGATAAAGTAATTGATAAGAGAGTATAATTAATGAAGGAATTGAGAAAATGCTCCTTCTGTGGCAGAACGGAAAAAGATGTTGAATTTATGATTCCATCGCCAAACGGCAGTGCTAATATTTGTGATTTTTGTATTGAGTTATGCCAACAGGTTTTAGAGGACTATAATTTAGACATTGAGGATGAGAAGCAAGAGGTCAAGCTTGATCTCACTTCTCTGCCCACTCCTATGCAGATGAAGGAAAAGCTTGATGATTATGTAATTGGACAGGATAAAGCTAAAATTGCTCTTTCTGTTGCGGTATATAATCATTACAAAAGGCTTATATATAATGAAAAGAAAAATAAAGATGAGTCAAGCAACGATGTAGAAATCCAAAAAAGCAATATTTTACTTATTGGTCCTACCGGTGTTGGTAAAACTTATCTTGCTCAAACACTTGCAAGAACCTTAAATGTTCCATTTGCTATTGCTGATGCTACCACTCTTACAGAAGCAGGCTATGTTGGCGAGGATGTAGAAAATATTCTTCTAAGACTTATTCAAGCGGCTGATTTTGATATTGCAAAGGCTGAAAAGGGTATTATTTATATTGATGAAATTGATAAAATTTCAAGAAAGAGCGAAAACCGTTCAATTACTCGCGATGTATCAGGCGAGGGAGTACAGCAAGCACTTTTAAAGATTCTTGAAGGTACTGTTGCTAATGTGCCACCTCAGGGCGGTAGAAAGCACCCTAGTCAAGAGTTTTTACGCATAGACACTAAGAATATCCTCTTTATCTGTGGTGGCGCATTTGACGGCTTACAGGGCATTATACAAGGTCGCAAGGGCAAGCAGCTTATGGGCTTTGGTGGTGAAATCAAGAGCAAGCAGGTTGTTCTTGATACAAAGATTTACGAGGATGTTACCGCTCACGATATAGTTAAGTATGGCTTAATTCCTGAACTTGTTGGTCGTTTACCTGTAATGGTAGGGCTTGAGGAGCTTGATGAGGATGCTCTTGTTAAAATTCTTTCCAAGCCAAAAAATTCAATTACAAAGCAATATGCAAAACTATTTGAAATTGATGGTGTTGAGCTTGAATTTACAGATGATGCACTTGAAGCAGTTGCTAAAAAGTCAATCGAAAGAAAAACAGGTGCAAGAGGACTTCGTTCAATTATGGAAGAGACTATGACCGAAATAATGTACGAAATTCCCTCAAATAAGGACATCATAAAGGTAGTAATAAACGCAGATTGTATCAATAAGATTACAAAGCCTGAATATATAATGAAATAATTAAAACTCGCAATCAAAAGATTGCGAGTTTTTAATACAAATATAGCATATTTTTAATTTTATTTAAATAATAAATTGCTCCTACCTCTGTAAAAAAACAAATTAAATGTTGTCTAACTGTTTTTATAATTTGATAACCGCATCAAGGCAAAGCGTAAGTGCATATTCATATGCGTTGCCACCCCAATTTCGCTCGTCATATTTATCAACATCGGCAAGACTGTCTGCTGTGTAGAGTATCATTCCAAAAGTAGCACCCCTGAAAGCTGAAACTGATGCAAGAGCCGAACACTCCATTTCAACGACAGCACAGCCCTCGTTTTTGCGATATGCCACCTTTTCTTTAGTTTCGCGATAGAATCCATCAGTTGACCAAGTGATAACCTCTTGATATTTCATTCTATGTTCAAGTAAAGCTTCTTTTATAGCACAACGAGCCTTTTCGTTGATTTCCATAAATCGTGATGGTGCTGCATAGTGATAAGATGTTCCTTCATCACGGAGTGCCCTACAAGGAACGAGAAAAGTGCTTTCGGGAAAATGCTCCAGAGCACCGCAAGAACCTGCGGATATGATCTCACGCACACCGTAGCCAATCAACCAATCAAGTATCTGTGCCGATGCTGCTGAGCCAACAGGAGCTTCGCATAGCGTTATTTCCTCACCTTTGTATTTCAATATGTAAATAGGATAACGTTTCGTCATACTTAGAAATTCTGATACCTTTATGGCTTTTGCATTGCTTGCATATTCGGATATGTACTCGCCAAGAAAAGCAAAAACGCATTTTTTCGGGAGCATTATATCCAGTTTTTCATGTGTAGGGGAAATTACCGCCGTTTGCTCGGTATCAAACTCCAATATCGGTATTTCGTTTTTAAAAATAGCCATACAAATTTTCCTTCAAATTCTTATTTATCGTTTAGATTATTGTAACACAAAAAACAACAATAATCAACAATTTAATTAAACGAATTAATAATTGAACAATCCCCCATAAATATAACTATAGTAGTATAAAGTGAAGTATTTTTTTTGCAATTAAAAAGGCTTACAACGTAAACCATCAAGGCAAAACAATTTTTTTGCTATAAAATCTAAAATTAATGTAAACACCCCCTTTAAACAATAAAAAACCATAACACCGACATTTTTCGTATCAGTATTATGGCTTCTATATCTGAGTAGCGGGATTTGAACCCACGGCCTCTACCACCCCAAGGTAGCGCGCTACCATCTGCGCTATACCCAGATTAACGGTGTTCATTATATCATATTTAACCGAAATAGTCAATATTATTTTTTTAATTTTAAACTTTATTTGAATAATTTTTTTCTTATTGGTTATTATATATTATGAAGTCGAAAGACTTCAAATAATTTTTTCGGAGTGTTTTATGAATAAGCAACCAAACCATTGTATAAAGTGTACTGTTGTTTCATGCGCTAACCATGCAAAAGACACAAATTATTGTGTTTTAGATACTGTTAGCATTGGTACTCATGAATGTAATCCCACTGTTTCTCAGTGTGTGGACTGTGAATCTTTTGTTCTAAGTCGTAACTGCTCAGGTAATTCTTGCAAATAAATTATCTGTTGCTGCGGTATCATGAATTTTTTGTTTGTTCATGAAAAATCCGTGAAGAAATCACCGTTTATGTTTTCATAAGCGGTGATTTTATTTTTTATAATTATATAATACCAAATGTCTGTTTTCTTTAATATCTTTTTTTATTTTCTTCTCTATTCTTAATTCTCTTTATATTTTAACTTTTTTCATCGCATATACACATTTATCTTTTATTTTAAAAAGAGGTATTTTAAAAAA
>JAZSHT010000132.1:0-1735 GCA_045533435.1 Eubacteriales bacterium
GAGCGCTTGAATGGCATTCACCACGGCTTGAATTACTCCCTTTTTATTTTTGAAAAAACACCCAAAACCTAGTGTTATCAACACTTTTTCAGGTTTTGGGTGTTCTTTTTTAGAGCGCTTGAATTTCGCTAAAAAAAATGAAATTCAAGAGGTGTAAAAAAGTATGGAATTTAGAGATTTGTTAGTTGTAGAATGCAATGGTGAAACCTACGGTGGGCGCTATAATGCAGACGGAGAATTTGAGCTTTACCGTCTTAATGATTGTGGTGAATGGGAAAAGGTGGAGGTGTAACAACAATGGCAAGAATGAAAATGAAAAGGGTAATTGATACTACCTTAGCAGAAGTTTTTGACGATTTTATTATTGATAAAACCTCAGGCGGCACAAGTGATAAAACCCTACAAACTTACCGCTCCCACTTTCACTCTATTGGAAAATGGTTAGATACTGATTTACCAATAGCAGAGCTTACCGATCAAACTTTAAAGCAAATGGTAGCTGATATGCGTAACTCCACTCTTTCCCCTAGCTCTATTGCTTCTTATGTCCGCACACTAAAATCTTTCCTCTCTTGGTGTAATGAGAATAAAAAAACCCAAGTTAATATTAAGCTCTACAAAGCTCCTGAAACGGTGAAAGACACTTACACCGACACGGAGTTAAAGCTACTCCTTAAAAAGCCTAATATGAACAAGTGCGGCTTTACAGAGTATCGCAACTGGGTAATAATCAATCTCTTACTTAATAGCGGTTGTCGTGCCGCTACTGTCCGCTCTTTCCTTATCAAAGATGTAAACTTAGATAATCAAACCATCACCTACCGACACACCAAAAACGGTAAAATTCAAATTGTGCCGCTCTGCTCTACTATACTCCCTATCTTGCGTGAATATATGCGCATCCGTAAAGGCGCAAGCAACGAGGTATTATTTCCTAATGACTTTGGCAAACCCATGACAGAGAATGCTTTGCGGTTGGCTATTGTAAAATACAATACCAGTAGAGGGGTAGAAAAAACCTCTATACATTTATTCCGTCATACTTTCGCACAGCGCTACTTGCAAAACGGTGGCAACAGCCTTTACCTCCAAAAGATACTAGGACATTCCACCTTGGCAATGACAAAACATTATTGTAATATCTATGATGTTGAATTAGTTAAAAGTTTTGACACATTTTCCCCGTTGGCAAACTTGCGCTAATATAGTAAAATAGTCCTATAATTTTATATATCCTATATTTGTTCCCTTTATTCAATCGGAAACCCCTTGCTAATTGCGGCAAGGGGTTTTTACTTTACATATTCATTAAAACGCTATTTCCTTTGTGGTATTACTTAATTCAAGAATATAGTATAAGTTAATGCAAAGCAATTTATTTGCTTACAAAACGAAAAAAAGGGAGAGGCTTTTAACCTCTCCCAAAAGTCAATTACTGTTAATATGTAAAGTGTCTTTAATGTCCTTTACATCCTGTTTAATTTCGCCTAGTGTTACATCATAACCTGCAATAATTTCTGCAAATTTTTGATTTACTAGACGATTTTCTGTTATCTCCTGCATTAGCTTTTCCTCTCTAGTTACTGATTGCTTGTATATTGTCCAAATGAAAAAGCCCAAAGCAATACAGATAGCAATAGGAAAGCCTACAGTGCTTATTAGTTCTACCATCGAAGCTACCTCCATAAGACGGATCGTAGCCATGTCGTTCTGTGAGCCAAGGAGATGAACAACT
>JAZSHT010000090.1:0-10453 GCA_045533435.1 Eubacteriales bacterium
TACAATATGGCTGACTAGCTCGTTTGCAATAACTCTTGCTCTTACGCGTCCACGGCGTTGAGCCGCATTTGTTCTTGCACCGAATGTCTTTTCCTTAATTTCTCCGTTTTCTACATACTTAACTAAAGCTTGGTCGCCACCACGCTCAAGAGCAGTTTTTAAGCATTCCTGAGAAGCCTTGTCGCGCTCCTCAAATGTTCCGCTTATATTCGCAATACCGATAGAAAGCGTAACAGGAATACCCGCAGCGCCTATACGAATATCACGGGCTTGCTTAAGAATGTTAAAGCCAAGGGAAGCGCTCTCTGTATCCGAGCACTTTTCATCTAAGGTGTTTAACGTTTCTGTAAAGAATTCTTCAAGGTGCTGTGCCTCAAAAATAAAGATGTATTTATTTTTTTCGTATTCCTTAATAACGCCACCAACGCTTGCAGCCCAATTACGAACTAGCTCATCAATTTCAGCTGAGGCGTTACGGTATTTGTCTTGCTCAAATTGTAAAAGCTCCTCAATGTTGTCAACCGCAATGTAAGCGATAAGCTTGTCTGTATCCTTAAGCTCCTTTGCAAGCTCTGTTTCCCTTGTAATATCTCTTAAAACGAATAAGAAATATGATTTATCATCAGCCTTAACGAAGTTTCTTTCAATGCGATATTTTTTATCGCAGAAATCAACCTCAGGAATAAAGTCATCCTCAAGAAGCTCTCCATCAAAGAAGTTTGAAATATAAGAGCCTAAAATTGGAGACTTTTGACCTGTCGCCGCTTGCATATAGGGATTATACCAAACGATTTTTCCGTGAGGGTCGCAAATAAAAGCAGGCTCCTCAAGGTTTCTTATTTCATTATACATGATTACGAATAGCGTTTCGGATTGTGGACCATCTATACTGCGTTTTCTGTAAGCTGAATTAACAATAATCGCCGCAATTATAAGCACAACCACTAGCGCGCATGCGCAAAGAATTGAAATGTAAATAAAATTATCAGGCGTTTTTGAAATTAAGTATCCTGCGCCGAAAAGACCGATTAAAGCAAAAAATGATGATAAAAGGTATAAAACGGTCGTTCTGCCTTTAGCGTTTTTATTATTATGCATAGCGCATCTCCTTTGTTTTATTTGTCTAAGCAAATTAACTTAAAATATTGGTACATAATAGTATAACAGAAAAAAATATAAAAGTAAAGTATTTATTTAAAATATGCTTGAAAGTTGATTTGTTTTGTGGTAAAATCGTGTGTAGAACAGAGAATGGGTAAAATACATTTTAATAAAGCTCGCATTTTAGTCATGCATAGAGCGCGCAAGTGGCGAGATACCCAAGATTCTGACCACAACCACGAAGTTAAAGGAGAGAGAAATGAAAAGAATAGTTATCGTTGTGTGCGAGGCGGAGGAAAGCTCCCACTTTGAGGGTGGTGCAAGGGCACTCCTTTACAAAGCTCCGCTCTATGAGCATGCCCACAGAAAAATTATGGATGCATCCAATAAATTAGGACTAAACGCTAAATTTATTTCGGTAGATGCCTTTGATAAAAAAGGCGAGGGCTACGACATTAGCGGCGGTGTTGAGCATAGTGATATTATTGCAGTTGTATCTCCCTTTGTGTTTTTAGCACCTGCAAAAACTATTGAGGACGCGCTTAAATGCATCATAAATAATAAGTTTACATACGCCACAGTCGGAATTTCAGGCGACCTTTATGCGGTTTTTGGATTTGGTGAGATGATTGGCAGAGGACAGGAAATTGCATCATGCGCCGACTTTGTAAAGGCTATTCGCGATAGCGGAGCAGTATATACCCATAAGGCTTTACTTGAAAAAGAAAAAGCAACTCCAATTTCTCGCATAGACTACTTTAAGAAAATTGAGGATTACAGAAACGAGCTTCTTGATTACTTCGTAATGAGTGGCGTTGAAATTGAAAACAGAGATGGAATTGTAATTGGACCAAGCTGTGTAATAAGATCAGGCTGTAAGATTTTGCCCAATACTCAAATCTATAATTGCTCAAGCATTAAGGAGCATTGTGTTATAGGACCAAATACGGTTATTGACCGTAGCTTAATCGGCGAGGATACGATTATTGAAGGTAGCCGTGTGTCAAATGCGGTAATTGAAGATAATGTAACCATAAAAAGATATTCCGTTATAGAAAATAATTGTAAAATCGGCGAGAATGTGGTTATACATAATGGTTGCTCCTTGGAAAATTCCGAAATCGGTGCAAATAGCGTGATTTATCCACATGCTGTGTTAGTTGAAGCAAAGTTGGGCAAAAATGTAATTTTTGGCTCAAATGCGGTAACCGTAAAGCCTGTGGTTGATAAGGAAATAGTAAAATCATATCAATGCAGAATTGGCGACAATGCAATCGTTGGCTGTAATGCAAGCTTAATAGCTCCTATTGAGCTTGGCAATAATGCATTAGTAGCAGCAGGCTCGGTAATTACCGATAGCGTTCCGCAAAATGCATTTGCAATATCAAGAGAATTCCAAGAAATCAAGGAAAATAGAGCTAAAAAACGCAAGCGTTTTTAGGGAACAGAGAACAGGGGCTCATTACATTCGCAGGGGCAACTTTGTTGCAGGGATTTTAGAAGAAAATTGTTTACTAGCCACCCTGTGAGCGTAGCGAACCCCTATCCCCTATCCCCTATATCCTAAAGCGACCGAAGGGAGCGACAATGACGAATATTTTCGACTTATTTAAAAAAATTGAGAAAAAAGAGGACAGCGCGCCTATAACTCATTTAATTGTAGGACTAGGCAACCCTGGAAATGAATACACATATACAAGGCATAATGCAGGCTTTTTAGCCATAGACTATATATGCTTAAAGCACGGTGGAGAATGTCAAAGAGCAAAATTCAAAGCGTTGACAGGCGAATGGAAAGTTGGCGGAAAAAGAGTGCTACTTATGAAGCCGCAAACATTTATGAACCTATCTGGCGAGGCGGTAATTGAAGCCGTGAATTTTTACAAAATTCCACCTGAAAATGTTATTATTTTAAGTGATGACATCACTCTTGACATTGGCAGAATGAGAATACGCAAAAATGGAAGCGCAGGCGGACATAACGGCTTGAAAAGCGTAATTGAATATTTGGGAACTGATAAATTTCCTCGCATCAAGATAGGCGCTGGACAGAAGCCGAATGAATATCCTATGGTAGAATGGGTGCTTTCCAGATTTCCTAAAAATGAGGAGCAGTATTTACAAAAAGTTATTGAACATGTTCCCGCAGCGCTTGAAAAAATGGTTAACGGGGATATTGATAGCGCCATGTGTGAATTTAACGGCGTAAATACAAGAGTGAACAGTGGTCAGTGATCAGTAGTTAGCAGTTACACAACAAAAATTGAACAAACTAAGTCCGAGAAATCGGGCTTATTGGCGTTTAACGAAAAACAGGGGCACACGGTGTGTGCAGAGAACAGGGGCTCATATATTCGCAGGGGCAACTCCGTTGCAGGGAATATAGATGGAAAAATCTTGTTTACTAAACACCCTGTGAGCGAAGCGAACCCCTATCCCCTATCCCCTATCCCCTATATCCTATATCCTATATCCTATGAACGACCGAAGGGAGTGAAAACATGAATAGAGAAATTTTACAAGCAATTAAAGACACATCAACATATGAAAGACTGATTACACGATTTAAGGAGCTAAACCAAATCGGCAGCAATTTGCCACTTTTAGTTGACGGAGTGAGTGAGGGCGCGTTATATTCGCTTTTATATTCCTTAACCGATGATATTAAAAGCATCAAAAAGTCCCCCATCCTCATTTTAGTGGGCGAGGAAAGAAAGGCAAATAAGCTAAACGAATTTTTAAAGAAAACAGGACTAAAATGCGAGTTTTTCCCTGTTCGTGATTTTAACTTCTACGATATGACCGCATCCCACGAGCTTGAGTATGAAAGGCTTCGCGTTTTATCGGGCGTTTTATTTAATTCCGTTGATATAGTCATAGCAACCCCTGACTCATTAACTCAGTTTACCATGCCAAGGGAGCATCTTAAAGCTCTTACCTTAAAGGTAAATACAGACACATCCCTTGATGTTTTGGCTTTAACTAAGTGTCTTCATAATATGGGATATACCAACACGGATATGGTAGAGGGACCGGGACAATATTCTGCCCGTGGAGATATTATTGATGTATATCCAACCAACTGTGATTTCGTTGTAAACATCAAGGAAAAGCGTGAAAGCGCCCCTGTCAGAATAGAGCTTTTTGGCGATGAAATTGAAAGAATGGCTCTTTTTGATATAATGAGCCAAAGAATGACCGAAAAAATTGATAGCTTTACAGTAACGCCCTCTAAGGAAATTATTGCAAGCGAGGAAAAGCTATCAAAGGTTAGGGCGGAAATTGAGCATCTTATTTCATATGCAACTAACGGGGACAGCATAAAGGAGCTTCAAAGAGAGCTAAGCGCCATTGATGGCAATTTAAGCCTTACATTCCTTGATAAATTTATTTCCCTTATCTATCCCGAAAAGGAATGCTTGCTTGACTATTTTGATGAAAAATCAACAGTAATCGTTTGCGATACTCCAACCGTAGCGCAGAAGGCAAGAGACGCTCAAAGCGTTAATAACGAAATAATCAAGGGAATGATTGAAACAAATCTTATCCCCTCAAAATACGCTGATTTTAGCGCACCTGTGTCTAAAATTGATGCTTTTTGCGAAAATCATCAATGCATAAATATTGATACATTCTTAATGTCAAGAAGAAGTGAGCAGGGCGGTCTTTATAGCTTCGGCACAAAGGGAATCACACTTGTAAATAGCACAATTTCAGCTCTTTTTGAGGAGCTTGACTACTTTATTCAAAATAAGTATAGAGTAATTTTAATTTGCCAAAATACACAAGAAGCAAAATCCACGGTTAAAGCGTTAAATGAAATGAACATCCCATCATTCTTAGCCGAAAATGCTACAAAAAAGGGAATTTCAGCGGGGACTGTGGCTGTATTTTGCGATTCTTACCCTGATGGATACGAAATTCCAACATCAAAGCTTGCCCTTATCGTTCTATCCTCAAAGCGTGGAGAAAACGCCAAAAGGATAGCGAAAAGCAAGAAATTTGCTAAAAATGCAGGGGACAAAATCATGTCCCATACAGATTTAAATGTGGGCGACTATGTTGTTCATGCAAACTACGGTATCGGACGCTTCTTAGGCATTCAAAATATGTATGTTATGGGCGCCCACCGAGATTATATTGCTATTCAGTATGCAGGCACGGACAAATTATATTTGCCTGTTGACCAGCTTGATATGGTAGCAAAATATATCGGCACAAAAAGCTCCGATGGAGAGGTTAAGCTCTCAAAAATGGGCGGTAGCACTTGGCAAAAGGCGAAAAGCAAGGCAAAAGCCTCAGCTAAGGAAATGGCTAAGGAGCTTATTGACCTTTACGCTCGCAGAATGAGACTTAACGGCTTTTCCTTCCAGCCCGATGGCATTATGGAAAGAGAGTTTGACTCATCCTTTGAGTATGAGGAAACCGACTCTCAATTAGAAGCAATCGCAGATATTAAGGCCGATATGGAGCGCCCCTATCCTATGGATAGAGTTCTTTGCGGAGATGTTGGATACGGTAAAACCGAAGTAGCACTTCGTGCCGCTATGAAATGTATTGCCAACAATAAGCAGGTTGCAATTTTAGTGCCTACAACTATTCTTGCAATGCAGCATTACCAAACAGCACTTGCTCGTTTTGCAGGCACAGGTGTCAATATTGGTATGATTTCACGCTTTAGAACAGCCAAGGACCAATCCGCAACACTTCGCAGACTTCGCCGTGGGGACCTGGATATTATTATCGGCACACACAAATTGCTTGGTGGCAAGGTTCAATTTAAGGATTTAGGACTTTTAATTATTGATGAGGAGCAACGCTTTGGTGTTGCCCAAAAGGAAAAAATCAAGCAAGCCGTCCCCGATGTTGATGTGCTTTCACTATCCGCAACCCCTATTCCCCGTACTCTTAGCATGGCAATGGGCGGTATTCGCGATATGTCTGTCCTTGATGAAGCGCCTGAGGGTAGAGTTGGAGTTCAATCCTATGTGCTTGAATATGATGACAACATCATAAACGATGCCATAAGAAGAGAATTACACCGTGGCGGACAGGTATTCTATCTCTTCAATAATGTTGAATACATTTATCAAACCGCTGCAAAAATAAGAGCATCCTTCCCTGAATCAAGGATTGCCGTTGCCCACGGTCAAATGGATAAGGATGATATTGAAAATATATGGCATGCATTAGTTATGGGAGATATTGATATTTTAGTATCAACCACCATTATTGAAACGGGAATTGATATTCCAAACGCCAACACGCTTATTATTGAAAACGCTGATAAAATGGGACTTTCTCAGCTCCACCAAATCCGCGGTAGAGTTGGCAGAAGCCACCGCCGCGCATATGCATTCTTTACCTATCGTAAGGGCAAGGGACTTACAGAAATTGCTCAAAAGCGTCTTAGCGCAATCCGTGATTTTGCAGAATTCGGCGCTGGCTTTAAAATTGCAATGCGCGACCTTGAAATCCGTGGCGCAGGCAACCTTTTAGGCGCAGAGCAGCACGGACACCTTGACACCGTAGGCTATGACCTTTATGTAAGACTTTTAAACGAAGCCGTTTTAGAGGAAAAGGGCGAAAGGGTAGAAGAAAAGCTTGAAGCAAAAATGACAATGTCCTGCGATGCATATTTGCCAAGTAATTATGTAGCATCAAGCACACAGAGAATGGAAATGTATAAAAAGATTGCCCATATTGAAAATGAAGCCGACTATAACGATGTTATAACTGAGCTAAATGATAGATTTGGCAAGGTGCCAGAGTGCGCTAAAAATCTTTTAAGCACCGCCATTTTAAAATCATACGCTCAAAATGCAGGCATTAAAAAGGTAGAGCAGTCAGCCACCGAGGTAAGACTTTTCCCTGACACTCCAAACATTCAAGCGTTTATTAAGCTCTCATCCTACGATAGAGAAAATGTGCTTATAAAGGGTGGCGGCACCTCAGCGCCTTATATAGTTGTTAAAATAAAGCCAAATGAGGACTTTTCAGTTTATCCTATTAAGGTTTTAAAGAAATACAAGGAATTTATAAGCGCACAGGATATATCATAAATAAAAAATCGAAGAGTAGATTTTATCTGCTCTTCAATTTTTTTGTATATTTTGTTGACAAATACTATAATATATGCTAAACTGTTTGTATAATATATATATTTTTAAGGAGAAAATTTATGAAAAGGAAAATTTTGTTCGCATTTGCGTTTGTAATGCTTGCATGCATGCTTACCGTTGGCGTATATGCGGCTGATGAATATGAGGTAAGCGAAAACGCATACACAGTATATAACGAAGCACAAATAATAGAGGTGTTTAACGGAGTAAGAGACGGCACTCTTGAAAACAAGGAAATTGTCCTTGGCTGTGATATCACAATGACAACCACCGACCTTTATCTAAACAAGGCGTGTGAAATCTTTATTGATTTAAATAACTTCACATTAACAAACAATAAATCTGTTGGTAGAACAGGCGACTTTCAATTTTCAAACAAAAATGCAATTTTACACATAAAAAACGGTAAAATAAATTCAAATTTCTGCGCATTCATTTTTAACGCAGAAAGCGCTGCCAATTCAAATGATGTGGACAAAGAGGACTCAGGTCAAATTTTTGCCGAAAATCTTACAGTTGTAAGCGCAGAGGAATGTGTCTATGGATACAACGGCTGCTTCGGTACACTTAACTTCAAAAACTGTGATATGAGAACAACCTCTCATTATACAGCAATTGCCTTAAACGGCGGCTGCGGTAAAAATACCGGTGGAGAAACAGGCGGCACTCTTTATCAAATTGAGGGCGGTAGATATCGCGGATTTAATGTTTACTGTCCAAGAGCAGGCTCTTATATGAAGGACTGTGAAATATACGAAAAGGACCTTAACTGCGACACATGGTGTAAGCATGGCTATAATGGCAGCGAGACCGATATGGTATTCACAAATGTGAACGCCAAGGGCTTAAATGTTTCCCTTAATGATGTAAGATTAAAGGTATCGCTTATTGACTGTGAATTTGCATCTGTATCAATGGCAAACAGCACAATGTATATTACAGAATATTCAAGTCCAAGCTGTGATAAGGCGGGCACAAAAATGAGCTACTACGGTCTTACCTCCGCAAAAAGAGGAGAGGGCATAGTGGACACCGAATATTCCGCACCTGCACTCGGTCATACAGCAGACCCAAATAAAACAGGGGACATCCACTACGATAGCTACCTTGAAAGCGGTATGCTTGCAGTATGTATCCGCTGTGGTACGGTGGTGGCAGATGAAAACATTAAGGCAGAGCCACTCTTTACATTCTTAGGCTTCTCAACCCCTGAGGACGGCTCATACGGTATTGTTGCATCATACATTGTAAATGTAAAAGCAATAGCTCAATACGAGGAAAAAACAGGAAAAGTGCTTTCATACGGCATTGTAGCAGGCGCAAAATCATTACTTGGGGACAATAACCCACTTGATAAGGATGGTAACAAGGTTACGCTTGATAAGGGATCAGCCATTAAGGCGGAAATCACACGCGAATATGCATCCTATGACTTTATTTTAAAATGCATGAATGAAAATCAGCTTGATATCGAGCTTGTTATTGCTACATATGTTGAAATAACCGAAAACGGTGAAACAAGCGTAGTTTACCTACAAGAAACACAAAAAACAGACAAATTAAGCGTAATTTCATATAACGCTATTCCAAAGGAAGTACAGTAAAATGAAAAAATTACTCTTTATAATTAGCCTTGCTGTTGTTATGGCGCTTATGTGCATTATAGTAGGCGCTAAGGACTACGCTCCAACAAACGGCGCAGAGCTAAACAATGCAATTAACGAGGCAAACACGTTAAACGAGGACTCAACCTTTACCTTAAACGGTGACTACTCCGATTATACCGCAGACTTAGGCTATCAAGTAACATCACAAAATAAGCTCACCTTTAATTTAGAGGGCGATATAATCACACATTGCCGCTTCTATATTATAGGAAAGCTTGTGGTTAATCTTAACGGTCACTCCATTACAAACAAATCAGGCAGAGGCGGCGCTAACGGCTCTATGTTCTGCCTTGATAAGACGTCCGATAACGCGCAAAAGGGAAGCCTTGAGGTTTATAACGGAAATCTTACTATATCTGACGTTTGTATCGTATTCCAATACGGCTCACTCAAAATGCATGACGTAGTAATCAATGCAAACGAGGAAGCAATTTGGGGACAAGCCGGTTCTTGCGAGGGCGGTGGCAGAAGATATATGATTGAAAACTGCACGTTTTCCGGCAAGGACGGTACGAATTTTTACTGTATCGACCAAGAGTCCTACGTAAGAAACCTTACGTTGTTGGTTGGCGAGGCAAAATTCGATTCATGGCATAACCACGGCAACGTTGAAAGCTCAGCAGTATTTGAAAATTTAGATTTTTCAAAGGTAAAATCATCATTTATAACGGGAGCAAACCACTATACCTTCACAGACTGTAAGTTTAGCTCTATTTCAATACAGGGCGACAGAAACGGTCCGGGCGTACATTATTTTTACGATTGCGAGTACACAAGCATAACACCGACAGGTGATAAGGGCGCGCAAATATACGTTTATGAAAGCGCAGATTGTGAAAATCCGGGCACACTTAAGCTCTATACAGCGGATGATAAAACAGGCTCATACGATGAAGCGTATAGCCTTGAAAATCCTAAATTAGGTCACGGCTTCGATGCAAGCAAGATTATCGGCGTAAGCTATGAAAGCTACCTTGAAAAGGGAACGTTTACGTCAAATTGCGTAAGATGTGAAAACGGCATCGCAAAGGAAAGCGTGCCAACCGCAGAAGCATTATTTGATTTTATCGGATACTCAACACCTGAGGACGGCTCATACGGTATAGTTGCTTCATTTAGTGTAAACAAAAAAGCAATGGAGCTTTACGAAAGCAAAACAGGGAAATCACTTTCCTACGGTATTGTAGCAGGCGCAAAATCATTACTTGGGGACAAAAACCCACTTGATAAGGACGGTAACACAGTTACACTTGAAAAGGGCTCAGCTATTAAGGCGGAAATCACACGCGAATATGCATCCTATGACTTTATTTTAAAAGGCATGAATGAAAATCAGCTTGATACCGAGTTTGTTATTGCAACCTATGTAGAGGTAACAGAAGAGGAAGAAACAACAGTTGTTTATCTCCAATCAACTCAAAAAACAGAAAATTTAAGCACAATTTCTTATAATACTATCACAAAAACGGAGGAGTAAAAAATGAAAAAGCTAATATGTATAATAAGTCTTATTGCTATTATGGTTCTTATGTGTACCGTAATTAGCGCGGAAGAGACACCCCA
>JAZSHT010000135.1:0-2680 GCA_045533435.1 Eubacteriales bacterium
GATAATAATATTGTTTGCTTTGGAGCGCCCTACAACACAAGCTACGATATAAATAAGGAAGCACGAATTTGAATATAAAGGGGCTGTTGCGTTAAGCAAAAGCCCCTTTTTTGAATGGGGATAGTGAAATGAGTGCAGAAGGCGCGCTTTAACACGGAGCGTAGGCGTACTTGTGTACGGTAGAGCCGTGTTCGCGTCTAAAAAACAGACATAAAAATGAAGAGAACTTGCTAAAATGCAAGTTCTCAACATTAAAGAATATTTTGAAATACAAATAGAGCTTTTTTATGAGTTATGTGTCTGTTTTTGGTCTGTGCTTATTGCAACATCCCCTTTTTTATAAATCTTTGAGCATAGCCACATCTTTTGCAAAGCTCCTCAGACGCTTTACCACATTTAAAGGATTCCACTATGCTTTTGGCTCTTTGGGAAGCAAGGATTTTTTCCAAGTCCTCATTAAAGATATTACCTAAGCTTATTACGCCATCGCTATCAAGACAGCAAGGCACTACCGTGCCATTAGAGAGTATGCCGAATTGGTCCTTTAAGCCGTAGCAGAAAAATCTTTCGCCCTTTATTTTCTCGTTTATATCGGGCCACTCAAATCTTTCTCCCCATTCAAGAAAAATCTTGTCCCTTATCCTTATGCCTCGGGAGCTTTCTTTCCACTCGCCATCTATATTTTTTCTTAAAACATCAAGGGAAGTATCGTTAATTCCCCCATCACAGTATTTATTCCAAAGGCGGAAAACCACTATCGTTCCATATTCCATAGCTTCCCTTGCAAAATCAGCAAGCTCTGTTACATATTTTTCGTGGTCGCACTCGCTTCCATTCTCAAAGCTGTGTAACGAAATATTTACCTTATGTAGTCCGCTTTCTAAAAGCTCCTTGCCACGTTTTTTTAGTAGCGTGCCGTTTGTAGTTATAATTGACTTAAAGCCTTTTTCCTTTGACATTCTTAAAAATTCGGGTAGCTCCTTATGTGTAAGCGGCTCTCCCATTAAATGATAATAAATATACTCCGTATATCCATGAAGCTTGTCAAGAATAAAAGCAAATTCATCATTGCTCATTTTCTTAGGCGCTCTTTTATGACCATGACAAAAGGAGCAATTCATATTACAAATATTCGTTATTTCCACATAAACCTTATTATACATATTAGCTCCCCTCAAAGTTACTTTTTAATAATTATATCAAATATATCACAGTAAATCAACCACAAAAATTAAAGCCCTGCAGAAAACTGCAGAGCTTTTTAGTTATGAGCTGCAAGCAACGTTATAAGTTAGCAAGCTAATGTTATGATATGATTTTTCTAAGAAAATTCATAGTTGATTTTCGCGTTACGAAAATCACTCCCATTCGATAGTTCCAACAGGCTTTGGTGTTAAATCGTAAAGCACGCGATTGATGCCTTCAACCTCGGCTGTAATTCTTTCTGTAATTTTGTGAAGAACCTTATATGGAATTTCCTCGATTGTTGCTGTAATTGCCTTCTTTGTATTTACGGCACGGATAATTGCAGGCCAGCCCTCGTATCTTGCATCGTCCTTTACGCCTACGCTCTTAATATCAGGAATTACAACGAAGTATTGCCATACCTTTTTATTAAGACCGCATTTGTCAAATTCATCACGAAGAATTGCATCTGCCTCACGAAGCGCATGAAGTCTATCTCTTGTGATTGCGCCTAAGCAACGAACACCAAGACCAGGTCCTGGGAATGGCTGACGGTAAACCATAGAATGTGGTAAGCCAAGAGCTTCGCCAACAACTCTAACCTCATCCTTATATAAGAGCTTAAGTGGCTCAACAAGCTCAAATTTAAGGTCATCAGGAAGACCGCCAACATTGTGGTGGGACTTAACTGCTTTTTTACCCTCGCCTTGCTCAATGCTCTCTAAAATGTCAGGATAAATTGTACCTTGGGCTAAATATTCAACGCCCTCAAGCTTTCTTGCTTCCTCAGCAAAAACCTCAATGAATTCCTTACCGATAATCTTTCTCTTGCTTTCAGGGTCGCTAACGCCTGCTAAAAGATTAAGGAAACGGTCTGTTGCATCAATGTAGATAAGATTTTCGCCAAGCATTTTGCCAAAAACCTCGCAAACGCCTTCGCTTTCATTCTTTCTCATTAAGCCATGATTTACATGTACGCAGTACAATTGCTTACCAATAGCCTTACTTAAAAGCGCTGCTAAAACTGATGAGTCAACACCGCCTGAAAGAGCTAAAAGCACCTTTTTGTCGCCAACCTGATTTTTGATTTCTTCAATTTGCTGAGCGATAAATGCTTCTGCAAGCTTTTTTGTTTTGATTTCCTTCATTGTTTGTGGTCTTACTGCCTGTTGTGCCATGATTTATCCTCCTTGTGGCTTTGCCACAGTTAAATTAAGCTATTTCATAAATGTATTTTAGCACAAGATTTTATCAATATCAACAAATTTTTTTAAGTTTTATACAATTTTTTCATATATACAAAAACTTATTTATTTTACTATAAAAAAATGTGCAATTTTATCAAACCAAAAGAAATGGGGATAGTGAAATGAGTGCAGAAGACGCGCTTTAACACGGAGCGTAGGCGTACTTGCGTACGGTAGAGCCGTGTTCGCGTCTAAAAAACAGACATAAAAATGAAGAGAACTTGCAAAAAAATGCAAGTTCTCAACAT
>JAZSHT010000028.1:0-14057 GCA_045533435.1 Eubacteriales bacterium
CAAGCAAGTTGTTCAACTCCTTGGCTCACAGAACGACATGGCTACGACCCGACTTTGCTCATCACATTCCACAACATCAAATGGAATTTTATCGTATTCGCAGTCATCATCAAACATACCAAGGCGGAAACGAGCCTCAAATAGCTTTGTAACCGCTTTGTCAATAGTTTCCTCAGTAATTAAATCCTGCTCCCAAGCCTCATAAAGACTAAAGTAAGCATCCCCACAGTTTAATTGACAACCATTGTTTACCGCAAGAGCAGCTCCCTCGGCATCTGTGTCTGTAATATGGTGTCCTGTTGTAATATCACGAATAGCGCCGCAGTCAGAAACCACATAGCCGTCAAAGCCCCACTCCCCGTATAAAATATCGCCAAGAAGCGTCTTGCTTGCACAGCAAGCCTCGCCGTTTACACGGTTGTATGCACCCATAACCGCAGATGGCTTTGCATTGTCAATACAGTATTTAAATGCGGCTAAATATGTCTCTCTTAAATCCTTTTCGGAAACTATCGCATCAAAGCCGTGTCTTTCATATTCAGGACCACTATGCACCGCAAAATGCTTAATTGTAGCATCTAATTTTCTATATTTGCCCTCGCCTTGAAGTCCCTTAATAAATTCAACACCCATCATACCGGTTAATGTTGGGTCCTCGCCATAGGTCTCGTGTCCGCGTCCCCATCTTGGGTCTCTAAAAATATTGATGTTTGGAGACCAATATGTAAGACCTTGGTATTGCTCTGTACCACCAAATTTTTTAAATTCGTTATATTTTGCTCTTGCCTCATCGGAAATTACCGTGGCAACTCTGTGCATAAGCTCCTTGTTGTAGCTTGATGCAAGACCAATAGCCTGTGGAAATACAGTAGCACAGCCTTGTCTTGCAACACCGTGTAAGCATTCATTCCACCAGTTGTATGTAGGCACACCAAGTCTTTCAATCGCAGGAGCATCATAGCGCATTTGCGATATTTTCTCCTCCATTGTCATTTTTGAAACAAGCTCTTTTGCTCTTTCGTAAAAAGTCATAATATTATCTCCTAAAATTTGGAATATATTATGATTATACAATATATGTATTGATAATTCGCGACAAATATGATATAATTATAGGACAAAATTTAGTTTTTTGGAGCAAGCAATGATTTATCAGGAGCAATATTCAATTAAAGCCGATCAGGTTAAGCTAGAGATGGGAAGCGACCTTAATTTCCCGAATCATATTCACAGTAGCTTTGAGGTTATAATCTCCACTCAGGGAGAAATGGAGGTAACCGTTGCAGACCAAAAATATACCGTTTCTGAAAATGAGTGTGTTTTAGTTTTTCCAAATCAAATTCACGAAATAAAAACAGAAAAGCACGCCAAGCATTTGGTATTGATTTTCTCGCCTCAGCTTGTAAGAGCCTTCAGTAAAAAATTTGAAGCATACGTGCCTGTAAACAATAAATTCAATTTAGATGAATACCATATCAAAAAAATAGCAGAATTAGATAACAAAAAATCAACGTTGGAGCTAAAGGGACTCCTTTACTCCATATGCGGCGAATTTGATAAAAACGCAGAATATATAGAATTCAAGGGCGATGGACAAAATTTACTCTTTAAAATTTTCAAATTTGTTGAAAGCAATTATAAGGGAAAATGCTCTCTTTACGAATTAGCCAACGAAACCACCTATAATTATGTATATCTATCTAAGCATTTTTCAAAGAATACAGGCATAAGCTACACCGAATATGTATGTCGCTATCGCATAAATGAAGCATGCTATCTTTTAATGAATACCAATAGCACCATGCTTGATATAGCCTACGAATGTGGCTTTGATTGCCTTCGTAGCTTTAACCGCCGTTTCAAATCAATTGTGGGTATTTCTCCAAGCGAATATAGAAAAATAGGAGCTAACAAGCAAAATTAAAAGGAACAGAGATCTGTTCCTTTTGTCTTATAAGCAATCGTTATATGATACCACCATTGGCGCACTTGCTGACTTATCAAAATTCAAATATTGAACTGTACCATTATCAATTATATATCCCGACATATACAGCTCCACATTCTTAATATCTGTTTCAAAAATGCCATCGCCATCAAGGTCAACAAATTTACTCCAATCGCCTGTAACCTTGAAATCTGCATTTGCAAATTTTACAACGCTCTTGTTTTCTTCATCATTTTGTGTCCATTTTAAAAGGCTTGCCTTAATTACATTGCTTGCTAAAGCGTTTCCTTTTTCATCAAGTGGTAGCTTATCTCCCAGGAAGGATTTAACCGCCACTATAAAGCCAAGCTCCACATTACCGCCACTAACATTTACATATTCATCAAGAGCTTCGTAATTTACGCTGTATCCAAATGTAATTCCATCGCCGTTTATCTTTGTTGAAATGCCCTTGAACTCGGAAATTATTGCACCTGTGTCGCTAATATAAGGATTTTCACTATATTGACAGTTATCGTTTGAGCAGATTTGATATCTTACGCCACTTGCAAGATAATTTGTGTATTTAATAGATGATGTAAAGCTGTGCGCTTGGTTTTGCTTTTGCGCTATCTCTTTACAAGCTGAGCATAAGCCTGCGCAATCGTTTGCGCTTTCATCAAAGGTGTGAACGCCGTTATAAAGCGTATCACAAATATTTGTGCCTGAAATAATATATCTGCCCTCAGTATATTTGTCTGGACTTGCTTTATATTCATTATAAGAAATAATTTCAGTAGCGCCGATAGCATCCTTAACGCCATTTAAATATGCTTCGTTAGTTGTTGTAAAGAAGAAATATTTACCTGTTGACTTAAAGTCAAGCACCTTGCCATTGTCAACGCACTCATAGAAGTTTTCCTTAAATGATGTTAAATCAATAGTAGGATTATTTCCTAAAATGTAAATGTTAGTTAGTTTAGGACAGTTAGAAAAATTGCGTTGACCTAAGCTTGTTGTATTGCCTAAAATATAAATGCTCTCAAGCTTTGAATTGTCCTTAAAGTTATCAACGCCGAGGCTTGTGATGTTTTCAGGAAATATTATTTCCACCATTGAAGTGTTTGTAAAACGCCAGTTGTAATTTTTCTTGCATGTAAGAGCGTAACTTGCACCTGGTGCAAATCTGATTGTATGTAGATTGGGGCAGTTATAGAAGTTTCGTTCGCCGCCAAAACCACCTGTTAAATTGGTGCAAACGGTAAGGTCAACCAATCTTATATTAGTGCTTTTGGTAAAAAAACTGCAACAGTCATTAAGCTCCTCATGGAAATAAATATATTGAATGTCGCTACACTTAAATCCGCTATGTAACCAAATAAATCCCTTAAGACCTCGCATATTGAAAACAACCACCGCAAGGTTATCCTCAGTATATGTTACATATTCCTTAGATGTTTCATCGTAAATGAAAAAATTGATATTTGTAAGCTGATTGCCGCTTGCATTGGTGAATGTAACGTAGTCGTCATTATTTGTGTTTTGCTCATTACGGTTATTAGGCACAGATTTGTAAATGTTTTTGCCATTTTCATCAACACCGCTAATATACCAAATAAGAGGATTTTGATTTTCATCATAAATGGGAAGCACCGTGCCATCCGCCAAGGTGGCAGTTTCGCTATGATTTACGGTGGCAAAGGATGAAATTGCTAAAAAACAAGCAAAAATCAGTATGCCAAGTGAAATAGTTAAAAGCTTTCTTTTCATTTTTCAATTCTCCGTTTCATTTATTAAGATTAAAAATCTCAATTTAATGATATACCAATATTAAGTTATAGTCAAGACAAAATATAAATAAAATATGGACAGATTTTAGCCTATTATCATTCCTTGCGAGGAATATACAAATCAATCATTTATTCTTTTATACACTATTTTCCTTGACATATTTTTGAAAATATGTTACACTCTATTAGTATAATTTTAAAACAAAGGATTTACTATGGAAAGAGAAAAGCTAGGAAGCCGTTTAGGCTTTATTTTACTTAGCGCAGGATGTGCTATCGGTATCGGCAATGTATGGAAATTCCCATATGTTACAGGCGAGAGCGGTGGCGGATTTTTTGTGCTTATTTATTTACTGTTTTTAGTTGTTATGGGCATTCCTGTATTATCAATGGAGTTTTCTATGGGAAGAAAAGCCCAAAAAAGCCCTGTAAAAATGTATCAAGAGCTGAAGCCTGACAAAAAGGCGTGGAGAGTACACGGATATTTAATGCTTATCGGTAATACCATTCTTATGATGTTCTATACATCAGTTACAGGCTGGATGCTTCAATATTTCGTATATATGCTAAGCGGCAAATTTGATAATGTATCAAACGAAATCACGCAAAAGGATTATGTATCAAGCGTATTTTCTGATATGCTATCAAGCCCGGGCATGCTCATTCTTTTTATGGGCATAGTTGTTGTTGTAGGCTTCCTTGTATGCTCCTTTAATATGCAAAAGGGACTTGAAAAGGTAACAAAGGTAATGATGATTGCATTACTTGTGCTTATTATTGTTCTCGCAATTCATAGTATTACTCTTGACGGCGCAAAGGAAGGTCTTTCATTTTACCTTTTACCAAGCATTGATAAGGTAAAGGAGGTAGGACTTATAAATGTAATCGTAGCCGCTATGAATCAAGCATTCTTTACACTTAGCTTAGGTATAGGCGCTATGGCCATTTTCGGTAGCTTTATCGGAAAGGAAAGATCGCTTTTAGGGGAGAGCATTAGCGTGGCATCCCTTGATACATTCGTTGCAATTACCTCAGGACTTATTATTTTCCCTGCTTGCTTTACCTATGATGTAAGCGTTGATGCAGGACCGAACCTTATTTTCGTAACACTCCCCCATGTATTTATGAATATGGCAGGGGGCAGAATTTGGGGAACGCTTTTCTTCCTCTTTATGTCCTTTGCAGCTCTATCAACAATCTTTGCAGTTTTCCAAAATATCCTATCCTGTGTGCAGGAATTAACAGGATTTTCAAAAATCAAAACATGTATTCTTTGTGGAATTGGAATATTCGTGCTTTCAACCCCTTGTATTTTAGGCTTTAATGTATGGTCTAATTTCACTCCTCTTGGTAGTGGCACAGGTGTCCTTGATTTAGAGGACTATATAGTAAGTAATGTTTTACTACCACTTGGCTCACTTGCAATTACAATTTTCTGTACTAAAAAATTCGGCTGGGGCTTTAAAAATTATATGGAAGAAGCCAACCAAGGCAAGGGTGCTAAGGTTAAAAAATGGATGCGCTTCTATATGAGCTATATTCTCCCAATCATCATCGGCATTATTGCAGTTATCAGCATTATCAGCCCGTTTGTTAAGTAGGATGTAGGATGTAGGGTGTAGGATGTAGGATGTAGGACGTAGGATGTAGGATGTAGGGCATAGATATAGGGAACCTCTTTTGCTCTGTAAAATAAATTCACACACAACCCCACACCAAAAACTAAATAAACTACAAAACGGAAGGAGCAATCCTTCCGTTTTATCATGATTATTTTTCGCAGCTGACCCATAGGCTCCTTCTGGGAGGAAACTGTCAGTTTTGCTGACTGAGGGAGAATGCAAATAGCACGATTTCTTCTTCCACCACATTCCGTCCTCTTGCCGAGGCGGTACCCTTTTGTCGCTTTGCGACATTTCCCCTAAAAGGGGAATCCCCCCCTTCCTCATGGAGGAAGGCTGTTTCTGACCACTGATCACTGACCACTGACCACTTTTTCAAATTCTTCCTTACTATAAAGAATATTTATAGCCTGAAGCATAGCATTTGGACTCATATTTGTAGGGAAGCCTAATTTTTTCAGCACCCTTTCACGAAGTGCTTTACTGTCCTCGCGACCGCTTAAGCCAAGCGCATAAAAGTCCGCCTTGGTAATTTCGCCCATCGTTTTTTCTATGCCTTCATCACTATATGGTCGGAGCATTTCTCTTAGCTTGTTAGCATCAATTCCCTCAACACCAAGCACGCCTTCCTTAGATGGGGCGTCTTTTCTTTTTTCCTTGCCCTCAATTCTTGGAATATAAAGGTTAATCAGCTTATCACTTGGAATAGCAGTTTTAATATGGGACCTTATTAAATGCCCACCCCCATCGGAGTCAGTAAGCAAAATAATTTTGTCCTTTAATGCTAACTGTCTTATAAGGCTTAATTTTTCCTTGTTATTGAAAATTCCAAAGCCATCGGTTGTAATAATTTTGGCGCTTAAAATGCTATCAAGCTTGATTTTATCGTATTTTCCCTCAACGATTATCGGATATTTAATAACCATATCTCACCTACAAAATAGCACACAAAGTGAGGAAATTAAGTTTTCAACTGCAATATATGATGTTAAATTAGAGCAGGACTTAGATTTCACATCTGCCTCTTGACATAATTCAACCGCACGAACTAATTTTTTAGGATTAACTCCGGAAATTGCAGCAATATACTTGCCCACCTTGAATTCGTGGATACCAAGTGCTTTTGAAATTTGCGTTTTGTTCATTCCCGACTCAAAATGCACGCTAACAAGATACATTTCCATATAAAGCCTAATAACCGATGATAAAATACCAAATGGTGGCTCATAGGAAGACTTTTGCCTGCGAAGTGTCTCAAAAACTAAATCCTTGTTTTTGTCAAGCAACGCGTTAGTAAGCCTAAAATCATCATATTCAACGGTCTTACAGCACACATTGTCAATATCGTTAAGTGTAATCGCGCTTAAATTATTCATTTTAGCATAAGCACAAAGCTTTTCAATTTCGTTAGTAAGCGCCCACATATCATGTCCGCAAATTTCAACCATTTTATCGGATAGAGAAGCGTCAAATTCAATATCATTGCTTGAAAAATGCTTTGAAATCCATGAGCGAAGCCTTTGAGGTGCAGGAAAGTCAAGCTGTACCATTTTAAGATGCTTTGACATCATTTTATAAAGCTCGCTTGGCGCTTTAGGTAGCCTCCCCGCATTAAAATAATTGGAGTCAGCTCTTATAATAAGCACAGTATGAGAAGCGTTTTCTTCCATAGTTGCAAGCGCTTCCTCTAGCTCCTTGATTTCATCTTTTTTTAAGGAATTAAAATTAACGCCTCTTACCTCAATAAGCTTCTTTTCTGACATCATAGGAAGAGTAGCAATAGCATTCATAAGTCCAAGGGGAGTAAAGTCCTCGCCATATATTACAATATGGTTAAAATCATCAAACATACCGTCAAGAACATTCTTGCGCGCTTCCTTGGAATAGCTGAACTTTAAATAGTCCTCTTCTCCATAAAGCACATAACCGCCGTTAAGACTCTTTAATTCCTGTCTGAACTCAGCCTCTGTCATACTTTTCAGCTTCCATTCTTAATATAGTCTTTTGAGCGCATGCACCCTTAATTTCAACGATATAAACGATTTCAAGATAGCCATCCTCAATCAAACGGTTGTCAACTGAGCGTGTAAAAACACAAATCTCAAATGGCATAATACCTGTATTATAGACACAGATATCGCGTTTTCCCTCATTAAAGTACATGGTAGAGGATACCTCTCCACTTCTTGCAAGGCTGATTTCCTTAGGCGTTTTTTCATTGAATGCAAGCTCTGTCTTAACTCCATCCATACCGCTTGCCTCACTTTCCTCATAAGAAAGGGAGTAAACGCCATCGGTTAAATCGATTTCGCCTGTAAGCACGGTTTCAATCATTCCGCTTTCATCCATATCTGAAAATGTATCAGTAATGCAAAGCTCCTCTGCCATTCTCTCAAAAATGGACTTGCCCTTATAGTCAGTTTGTATTGTTGTTATCTTGATTTTTGATTTCATAAATTCGTCCTTATTTAATAATTAATTCAGGCTTTTTAACGCTAACCCTAGCGCCCGCCTCAACGCTTTCAGTAATGAATGAGTTACCGCCAATGATGGCACCCTCGCCAATAACCGTATCGCCGCCTAAAATTGATGCGCCTGAGTATATAGTAACATTATCGCATACAGTAGGATGCCTTTTTACTCCCGCAAGGCTCTGTCCCTTTCTTGGAGATAGCGCGCCAAGAGTAACACCCTGATAAATTTTAACATGATTGCCAATAACAGTTGTTTCGCCAATAACAATACCTGTACCGTGGTCAATAAAGAAGTATTCACCAATAGTAGCACCGGGATTTATATCAATACCTGTCTTGCCGTGAGCATACTCAGTCATAATTCTTGGTACAAATGGAACTCCCATCTTGTAAAGCACATTTGCGATTCTATATACAAAAATCGCAAAAAATCCAGGATAAGAGAAAATAATTTCTTCCTTGCTCTGTGCAGCAGGGTCTCCCTCAAAGTTTGCCTGCACATCCTTAATGAGTAGCTTATGTACGATAGGCAACTCCTCAACAAACTTGTCTGTAATTTCCTTAGCCTTATCAGCAACCTTAGATTTAGTTTTAAATGTTAAAGCAAGCTCAATTTGCTTCTTTAATTTAAAATAAATAGAGCTTAAATATCTTTCGCAAAACTCCTCTGCCTCATAGCTTTTGTTTGCCACATCAAAGTAAGCAGGGAAAAATAGATGCTGTATATCCTCAATTACAGAAATAACCTCGTTTTTATCAGGAAGAACCAAGGATGAGGAAAAAAGAGTAACATCAGACTCCTTATATGAATTTGCAAATTCCTTTGCTATATTTTCAAAATTAGCCATAAAGAAAACCTCCGGTTTTTAGGGGATAGGGGATAGGGGATAGGGGATAGGTAATTGTCCTGCTTATCATTCTATGCCACCACTCCGAAAAAGTTATAAATAAATAATATCACAAATAATTGAAAATATCAATATTATATGATATAATTTTATTATAAACACAAGAAATGAGAGAAATTATGGAAATTAAATTACAAGGTGCAAAAAATGTAAGGGATTTATGCGACATTCCCTGTATAGATGGCAGAAAAATCAAACAAGGCAGAATTGTCCGTTCATCTAACCTTTCTAATATAACTGAAAGCGACAAAATTATATTAAAGGACTACGGATTAAAGCGTATAGTTGACTTCCGTACTGAAGCCGAGGTGAAAAAAGCACCTGATAAGGAAATTAAAAATGTTAAATGGACATTTAACCCAATTATAAGAGCATTAACCTTGGGAATTACCAAAAACGATACATATGTAAGAACCCTTGCGGAAATCTTTCTTGATTTCACAATTGAGCTTGGCAAGGATGCACCCTCTTGGCTTGCAGATTTATATGTGCCACTTGTGAGCGATGACTTCTCACTTACAAATTATCGACACTTCCTTGATATTTTAAAGGAAAATAAGGATGGCTGTGTGCTTTACCATTGTAGCGCAGGCAAGGATAGAGTAGGCGTAGGCACAATGCTCACTTTACTTATCTTAGGCGCAAAATATGGGGATATTTTAGAGGACTACCTTATTACAAATAAAAGCTATCAAGACATAATTGATGGAGCAGTCGCTCTTGGCAAGGAAAGAAATGTAGATTCCGAAATTTTAGATGCAGTAAGTGGAGTAAACGGAGTTGATAAGCGCTATCTTACCAAAGCATATGATATAATTATGTCATACGGCAGCACCCAAGCATTCTTTAAAAATGCTCTTGATATTGATGAGAAATACATAGAGGAATTTAGAAATAACTATCTTGCATAAATAAAAACTCGCACCTGTGTGCGAGTTTTTTTGTTATTTAGAATAAATTATTGTTGGCCCCAAACTACGTCTCTGCCGCCATTCCAATTTTCGCCCCAAGCTTGCTCACTTGAATGCTCACAGTGTATAGTCAACTCGTTACACGCTTCAAATGCATCAATTTCAATAGTTTTTACTGAGCTTGGAACAAATATTTCTTTGAGAGCAAGACAACCTCTAAAAGCAGACTCGCCAATTTTTTCAATGCCATTTCCCAGAGATACCGTTTCTAATAAGCGGCAACCAAGAAAAGCAATTTCCTCAATCGTTTTTATACTGTTCGGTAATTTTGCTGATTTTAATTTGTTACAGTCCCCAAAGGCGTATGCAGATATAACCTCAACGCCCTCAGCAATTTCTAAGCTTTCCATTGTATGACATTGAAAAAAAGCCATTTCTTCAATCGCTTTAACAGGTTTCCCGTTATATTGATTTGGAATATAAACATTTTTATCGGTACATTGTCCTGCTTTGTAAACTATGTAGTAGCTTCCATCGTGGCCCAGCCCATATTCAATGCCTTCGCTGCCAACGCCATCGCCACAAACTGAACAAAATCTTCCATCATATGTATGCTCGCCTAAAGGAAGCGCTTCTGTTTCAGCGTAACCACAATCACAATCTCTTTTCTTTTCGCCGACCGTGATACATGAGGATTCTTTTGTCGTTTCCCATTCTCCAAAACTATGAGTATGGGAAGTGTCAGGCACTTTTGTGTCTTCGGTAGAATCTTTATTGCTTTCATTGCTAGTGTCGGAGTTAGTGTTAGATGATTGATTGCCACATGCAATAAGACTAACGCAAAGAATTATGTATGCTAAAATCAAAACGCCAATTAGTAATTTTTTCATTTTTTCTCTCTCTGATTATAATTTATATTACAGGTATATGGTATCATTTTTTTGCTTTTTTGTCAATATAAATTACAAATTATATTTTCTATTAAGCTGAAAACGATATTTTTGCCTTTTTCACATTTATTTTATGTACTTCAATAATATTTTTGCGAAAATATTATTTTGCATTATATTCGCTATTGGTTACAGCATCCTTAATTCCTTCGCCCTCGCCCTTTGGTATAGGTAAATTCCACTTAAATATAATTGCAAGCACACGGAATGCAATAATAATTCCAATTGAAATAAGAAGCGATGCTAAATTATCAATATGCTTATATGTTAGTGTGTAGAAAAGAGAGCCACATAGCGTTGGTATTAAGTAAATGTGCTTTCTAAAAATAAACGGAATTTCCGCCGAGCAAATATCACGGAGCATACCACCACCAACACCTGTAATACAACCACAGAAAATAAGTAAAATCGGATTAGTATGCCCAAGTGTAATAGCCGCATCAACACCAAAAACACAAAAAACGCTAAGACCGATAGCATCGGTAAACTCAATTACAAAATCGTGGGAATGCTTTGAAATAAAATCTGCGGTTTTAGGAATAAATGCAAGTGTAAAGCAAATAAACGATACTATAATGCAAGTGAGAGCCAAAAAGTAATAGCTTGTATCTGTTAAAACCTTAGGCACAATACCAAGTGCAATATCTCGTATCATACCACCGCCAAAGCATGTTAAAAGAGCAAAGAACAATGCTCCCACAGAGTCGGTTTTCTTATTTATGGCGATTGCCGTACCAGATATAGCAAAGGAAATAACGCCTATGTATTCAACTATATTTAAAATTATATCAACCATATATTCTCCTATTCGCTATCAATTATGCTCTTTGCTTCCTCGGGGGAAAGTGAACCAATTTCCTTTAGCTTCTTTTGCATCTGCCTTGTTCTTGTGCCTACAAGATTTTCTATTTCATCTCCCGCTAAATTGAGCTTCCTTTGCGCGCTTGAAAGAGATTCTGCAAATTTTTCAAACTCTGTTTTAACCGCCCCTAAAAGCTTAAATACCTCAGAGCTTCTTTTTTGAATTTCAAGGGAGTTAAAGCCAAGTCGTAGCGCATTTATTATAGCCGAAAGAGTAGTAGGACCTGAAATATTAACTCTAAATTCCCTTTGACATTCCTCAAAAAGTCCCATTTCAATAGCCTCAATGTAAAGGCTTTCCGTAGGCAAGAACATTATAGCAAAATCGGTTGTATTCGGTACATCAATATACTTTGAAGCAATAGTTTTTGCCTCATTTTTAATCTGCCTTGCTAAATCCTTTCTTGCACTCTCAATTAAAGCTTTATCAGCTAAGTCGGTAGCATCCTTTAATTTATTGTATGCTTCAAGAGGAAATTTTGAGTCCACAGGCAAGTAAATATAAGAGTCCCCACTTGGAATTTTAATGGCAAACTCAACCACATCACGAGAGCCAACCTTGGTAGCACAGTTAGTTTCGTATTGGTCAGGAGATAAAATTTCTCCGATAATACTACCTAAAATAACCTCTCCCGCAATACCCTTTGTCTTAACATTAGAAAGAATATTTTTAAGTGATCCAACATCATCTGCAATGCTTCGTATTTCGCCAATAGCCTTGTTTACATTTCCAATCTGTGTAACAACGCTGTCAAAGGATGTTTTAAGCCTATCATCAAGCGTCTTTTGTAGCTTTTCATCTACCGCCTTTTGTATTTCGTTTAGCTTTTCGTTATTTTCACGCCTAATATCCCCAAGCGCCTTACTAACATTATTATCAATATTGTCAAGTCTTTCCTTAGTTAAATTCGCTTGACTCTCAAGCTTTTCATTTACAAGCTCAATAAAATGTTTATTTTGATTTTCAATGCCACTTGTAATAATACCGCTTACGCGACCTATTTCCTTTGATGATGCATCACGCACTCTATCAATATCATCATTTGAAAGCGCACCGCTTTCCTTCTTTTTTATCGTAACCAATATGGCACAGCTAACAATTAAGGATAATGCACTTAATACGACTGCTAATATTTCCATGTAAATTCTCCGTAAAATATCATTTTTCCTATTTTACCACGATATGAGTACCAATTTCAACTCACTTATAAAAAATAATTGATTTTTTAAAAATATATGTTATACTATAAAAAGAGCTGTCCAAGGATAAATAAATTTTGGTGTGTATGACTGTAACGGGATGTTCAAGGATAGCTGAATTTTTTAAAACAAGGAGCAAAAATGGCTAAATACAGACAAAACAGAGTTAACGACGCAGTAAAGCAGGAAATGGCTCAAATTTTAAGAGATGTTAAGGACCCAAGAATTGCAGGCGCTTTAGTTTCAATCACAGGCGCAGAGGTAACAAAGGACTTAAAATTTGCAAAAATCTACTTTTCCGTTTTAGGCGACGACAAAAACGAGGTATTAAAGGCGCTTAAAAATGCCACAGGCTTTTTTAGAAGCGAGCTTGCAAAGCGTATTAACTTAAGAATTACACCTGAGCTTGCATTTGAATACGATAGCTCAATAGAATACGGCGCAAATATCTCAAAAATTTTAAGCACTCTTGAAATTTCCCCAGAGGAAGACATATATCAAGATGATGAAGAAGCTTAATTTAATTGAATTACAAAATGAGGTTAAAATTCCAAAATATACTCTCATTTTGTGCCACAGAAATCCCGACCCCGATACACTCGGCAGTGCATTCGGCTTAAAGGCGATTTTAGAGCATTACGGCTCAAAAACAAAGGTTTCTTGCTGTGATAAGACAACACGCCTTGCATTTATTACAAAGGGAGAGGACCTTGAATATAACGAGGATAATTACGAAAGAATTATCGCAGTTGATGTGGCATCCCCTATGCAGCTTGGAGAGCTTTCCTTCCTTGCAGATAGAGTTGATTTAATTATCGACCACCATGCAATGAATACAAGATTTGCCGATTACTACGAGGAATTTTGTGGCGCTTGCTGTGAAATTATATTTGAGCTTGCAAGGGAAATGAAAATCTTAGATAGTCTTCCAATTCACTTTTTTGAAAGTGTATATGCAGGCATTTCAGGAGATACAGGTGGCTTTAAATATTCTAACACCACCGAAAGAACAATGCTTTACGGTGCAGAAATCATAACCTTCGGCATTGATTTTGCAGAAATAAACCGCCTTATTTTTGACAATAAAACTCTTGGCGAAATTAAAGGACAAGAGCTTGCATATAAGAATGTGAAATTGCTTTGCGATGGAACTCTTGCGGTAGTAATGTTTACAAAAGCAATGCGCGAGGAAAATGATATTACCGATGAGGATATTGGCGATATAGTAAACTGTATTCGCAGTATCGAAGGCGTTAAGGTAGCCGTATCAATTAAGCAAACCACCAACGATGAAAATAAATATTCTATTTCATCAAGGTCAAATTGTGATATTGATGTATCAAAAGCGTGCGCTAAAATCGGTGGCGGCGGACATGTCCGCGCCGCAGGAGCAACGCTGTATGCAAATTCTTCC
>JAZSHT010000141.1:0-3010 GCA_045533435.1 Eubacteriales bacterium
CTCATCCTTTTTATTATTGTAAATAAGAGGCATATCGTATTCATTTTCATAAATTTCCTTCCAAACACGATAGTTTTCCTCTGCCATATAAGCCATATTTTCCTTGTAGGAAGCTCCTTCCTTAGGATATATAGGCTTTCCTATATGAATGGTATATTCTTGAACATAATATCCATCAGGCACAAAGTTTTCGCTAATATCAAAGTCTTTAATACTTGCTCTTAAATCCTCGCCTAAAATATCGGAGTCCTTCATTGTAATAAAGCAGGGAAGAACAGGCACATTATTTTTAACCGCAAACTTGTAAGCGCCAGGCTTTAATGGTCTTGGCTTTCTGTAATTCCACCACATAGCCTGCTCAGGATAAAAGAGAACAAAATTACCCTTTTTTAAAAGTGTATTCGTAGCCTCAGTAAACTTTACCATAGTTTTCATATTTGAAGAAAGTGGTAAAGTGTAAAAATGTCTCATAAGCTCCCCAAAGAAGCCAGGAAATGAGGTATAATTACCTTCTCTTATAACTCTATAAAACTTTTGCTTAGGCCATTTTTTAGAAGCGTGATACGCCTCTTGAATAGCAAAGCTATCAAAAGCATTAAAGTGATTACATGTAACAATAGCGCCGCTTTTAAGAGAAGCCCAATTTTCCGTACCACGAATATCCTTAATAATCATAATTTTTTTATCAAGAATAGTCTTTAAAAACACCTTAGCCTTCATGTGCGCAATTTTTGTCTTTATTTTTGCACCCAAGCTACGCCTTAAATAGTCAATTTCATCAGGCATAATAGTTCTTGACGGTGGGTCATCCTCAACATCCTCATCAAATCTGCCTTCGTTTTCGTATTTTTCAATCTTTTTTACAAGCTCAACTCTATACTGTGAACGCTTTTTCTCAAGGATTTTTTGATAATTATCCTCTCGCGCTATCTCATCAGCCGCCATTTTAGCAAGACTCTTTGCCGACTCCGCGTCTCTTAATCTTTCATTGTCCGTATAAGCGTTTAGCTCCTTTATCATATCATCGTAAACTTCAGTTTCCTTAGCATAAGACCAAAATATATCAGCACCTCTGCATTTTTCGTAATGCCAAGGCTTGTTTACCATTATGAAGTGGAGCATATAAGCATCCTTATAATCGTAATCGTATTCAAGACCATCAGTCAACTCTGTATTCCATTTTTGGTCAAGATAATATACATGATCCTTGCATATTAAATTTAAATAGTCCTCATCTTGAGTTACAATGAAATTATACTCCCCAAGATGATATATAAATTTGTCAAGCACCTTATTGTCTCTAAATTGCTTACAGTTAATAAGCATAAGTCCTGCATTAAAGAAATTGTGTCTTGAAACACCCACAACCTCTTCACAGTAAGTGCCGTAAATATCAAATTGCGCCATTGCTTGCTCATGACAAGCACCAACATATAAATCTCCAATATCCGTATTGTAAAGATCACTAATATCGCCTAAAACAATAGTGTCGCTGTCAATATAAATTGCCTTATCAATTTCGGGAAACATTTCAGCTATAAAAAATCTATAATAAGTTGTTTTAGAGTAGTAGTGTCTTAAAGGTAGCTTTTTGTTAAAATCCTTCAAATAATCACTAACATCACAAAACTCAACAGAGAAGTTGTCGTTTTCAAGCTTAGTTACCTTTTTCATCATATCCTTAGGTAACTCGGAATATAAAACTCTTACTTGATATTTAAACTCCTTGGAAGCATTTTTTATAATTGAATGTAGTGAAACCACAGTGTATTTTAAGAAATCATTATCCACAGCAAAGAAAATTGGAATAATTTGCTCGTTCATTTTTACCCTTCCTTAAATTGTTTCTTTAATCGATAACATATTACCATATTTCGATGAAAAAATCAATGAAGAGTTCGATTTAATAGGTATACAGTTATTTCTCACATATCTTGCTTTTGTAGAAATGCACTCTACAAATTGTAGAATAACAAAAAAACCTTGATTTTTTAAGGAAAATATAGTATAATATCATCATAAAATCAATGAATTATTGACACTTCAAGGTGTTTTTTATAAATGGAGAGCAAAATGAAGGATGTAAGACCAATAATATCGAAAAATTTAACTATGCTTCGCAAGGAAAATGGACTAACACAAGCCGAGCTTGCCGAAAAGCTTAATTATTCCGACAAAGCGATATCCCGTTGGGAAAATGGAGACACCTTACCTGATGTAAATATGCTATGTGAGCTTTGTGAATTTTACGGAATAACATTAAATAACTTAATCAGCGAGGATTGTCAAAGCAAAAAAGAAGAAAAAAAGGAATATACCAAGGAAATGAACACCTACAAAATTTGGCGTTCAATACTATCCGTGTCAATTGTTTGGCTTCTTGTAACTCTAATTTTTACATATTCACTCGCCATAAGTGGAAGCACAAAGCTTTGGATTTTGTTCGTTTGGGCAGTCCCTGTATCAATCATAGCGTTTTATGTTTACGGAAAATCATTTCTTAACTCATTATCACGCTTTATTTTAAGCTCATGTGTTATGTGGACAATAATAGCGTCGATTTTTGTAAGCCTGATACCACAGAATGTAGTTTTCTGGCAGCTGTTTTTAATTGGCGTTCCTGTTGAGGTAATAATTTTCTTAACATACAAAATGAAAAAATATAAATAATCTAAGGAGTATAAATATGGAAATCGGAGCAAAATTCAAGGTAACAATCAAGGTAGAAGAAAAGGATACGGCAATGGTGCACGGAAGTGGTACACTTGCGGTTTTAGCAACACCAAGAATGATAGCACTTATGGAAGAAAGCGCATATAAATGCATTGATAAATACTTAGAGGAAGGTCAATCAAGCGTAGGCACATATCTTGATGTTAAGCACCTTGCCGCAACACCTGTCGGTATGGAGGTATATGCAGAAAGCGAGGTAACCGAGCTTGATGGTAGAAGAGTAGTGTTTTCAGTAAAAGCATACGATGAAAAGGGATTAATCGGCGAGGGCAAGCAC
>JAZSHT010000181.1:0-2070 GCA_045533435.1 Eubacteriales bacterium
GCGAGATTAGATAATTGAATTGTTTTTTATAATCACGCGTAGCGTGTATGTTTTAGTAGGATGTAGGATGTAGGGGGTAGTATGTAGGGAATGCGACTTTGTCGCATTATCACGCGTAGCGTGTATATCATCACAACAAAGTTGTGTATATCATCAAGGCGGAGCCTTGTATGTCATCATCCACGGGCTGTATTCTTATGACGAACGGTTGCGTTACAAAATCCTAAGCAGCGGTCATCAACGGAATAATTTCCACACACATAGATGCTTCTAAGACTTGATTCGGAAAATGCACAGCTGCCTATTTCAGTTATATAAGGTGGTAAATATATTTCTGTTAGACCTGTGCAGTATGCAAATGCACAGCCGCCTATCTTAGTTACGCTATCGGGCAACTCAATTGTTTCAATATTTTCACAATTAGAAAACGCGCTTTCGCCAATTTTTTCTACTCCGTTAGGCACTAAAATGTGCTTTCTTTGTGTTCCCTCAAGACATAAAACCAGGGTTTTTTTGTCCTTTGTGTAAATTATATCGTTTTCTATTATGTAATGTTGATTTTCCTTATCTATGATTACCTCGGCAAGATTTTTGCTCTCATTAAATGCATCAGGCGCTAAATATTCTAAGTCCCTCGGTATTTCTATTGTTGTAAGCTTTGGGCAATCATAAAATGCAAATGATCTTATTTCCTTTAAGCTTGGTGGTAAAGCTACAATTTCAAGTGATGAGCATTTGAAAAATGTATAAGCAGGTATTATAGTTACGCATTTTGGTATCTCTATAAATTCAAGACAATTACAACCGCTAAATGCGCTCAAGCCAATCTCAGTTACGCTATTTGGTAAATTTATTTCCTTTAAGCTTGTACAATTCTCAAACGCCCACCTATCTATTACTGATACGGTGCTTGGTATTTCTACATTTGTTAAATTTGAGCAACCGGAAAAAGCTCTTTCGCCTATTATCGTTACACCGCTTGGCATTTTTACGCTTTCAATTTCTGTACAGCCTTCAAACGCTTCATTGCCAATTTCGGTAACGATATTAGGAATTATTACATCGGCTTCATTTCCAATGTAGTTTATTAAAACTCCATTTTGAATATGGAAAAACGGTTCTTTTCTTTGTTGATTTTTCATTTTTTCTCTTATTTTTGGTTAATTTGTATTGTTGTTTGTAAAATATATCAATACCGCTAATATGTGCTTCGCAGAGCGAGATACGCCTACGGCGAGCGATATAAAATTACTCCGTAATTCAGCGATAAAACGAAGCGCTGCTTCGTAGCGATATGCACCTTCGGTGCGTGCTGACCACTGACCACTTAGCCACATAAATAAAAACGCTTGAAAAAAATCAAGCGTTTTTTCTTTATGTGGCGTTTTTGTCCCAAGGAATGATGTAAAATGTAGCTACTTAAGAAATGGGACACGCTGTCCCGTTAAGCGTGTTTGTTTTTTAAGTGCCTTATGCTCCACTCCGCCATAAGGCTTACACAAATATATATAATAGGAAGAAAAAATATGTGTTACATCTGTAATAGCAGTCCACATTTAGTATCTTGTCCATTTTACGTGGCAAAAGCCATTACCTGTCAGGTTTGCGGCGGCGTTATAAGATATGATGAGGTATCCTATAAATTAAATAACGAGGTTTATCACAGCCATTGTTTACGGGAGCTAAATGGAATGGATATTATCGAGGCTTTAAGAATAGAGCCACAAAAAAGCAAGTAAAATCAAACAAATTCATTATCAATCATTTTTGCAAAGCGTCCACTCCGATTTGCATACTACCTTTAATTTAATAACTTATTTTATTTTATTCAATTTCTTTCTTCCCCGTTGAAAGATAACTTACTTTTACCACATTAAACTAGGAATATAAAAGCAGTCATAACTTAAGTGCGACTGCATTGCAGGGGCACACGGTGTGCGCAGAGAATAGGGGCGACTTTGTCGCAGGGGCAACTTCGTTGCAGGGATTTTAGCAGAAAACTGTTTACTAACCACCCTGTGAGCGTAGCGAACCCCTATCCCCTATCCCCTATATCCTAAAGCGACCGAA
>JAZSHT010000128.1:0-11377 GCA_045533435.1 Eubacteriales bacterium
TATTTTATGAAGATACGAAATATTATATTCGATATTACTGTCGCTTTTTAAACCGCCCCATAGATGAAACACTCCTCTTTTTGCCCCGATTTTATTCGCAAATTGACAATTAATTTCAAGCAATTTCAAAGCTTCAATTGATATTTTATCACTACATTCTGAAAGCATTATACCAATTTCTTTATCAAAATGCATTATATCAAATTTTATTCCACTACTCGTAAGCTCTAAACAGATATCCTCTAGCTTATCATAAAAGGAATGAGCAAACATAAATTCAGCACCATAAATTAGCCCCTTGTCTATTAAAGAAGGGAAATGCTTTTTTATTAAAGTGTAATCGTTGTTATTTATTCTACCCACCATTACGCCAGTAGAGCAATAAATTTCATTCATAATATCACCTCGTACAGATTTTAGCACAACTTTTTAAATAAATCAAGAAAACTCTTTTCAAAATGATAAAAATATGTTATTATATCTATATATTATTTCTAAGGAGCTTTAAATGGAAATTAGTTTAATTTATCCATCTAATGAACATTATTTAAATCATATTGATGGCAAGGATAATCCTAATATATCAAACGAGGTTCTTAATGAGCTAGGATTGAATTCTATCATTGACTTACAATCGAGTCGCTTGTGTGATTTTTTCACTATGGATATTGAGGTTATTAAGTATAGGCAGTCTGTATTTGAAGATATGCTTACTAACCCTGAGCTTAGTGACATTTTAACAAAATTAACTCCTATACTATCTGACATTGCGGAGCTTAGAAGGCTTTCTAGCGATGCTGATGAGAATGACTCATATTTATATAGCATTACTGAAATTGAGCTATATATTACTTGCATGGACCTTATGTCAACGGAATTTTCTCCTTTGAGAGACAAATTTAAGAGCGAAGCGCTTGTAAAGCTGGCTGACAGAGTAAAAGAACTTACAGAAAGTGAATATTATGTTGATTTAAATGAACGCTTAAAGGAGTTAACTTCGAGAGTTAGAGAGATAAAAAGCGTAACGATCGGGGTGAATTTAGATGCAAGATTAAGACCTGAAACTGCAGGTGTGCTAAGTGTAAATAACGAAAAATTCAAATCTGGTGATTTGCTACAAAAAATACTTCGCCTTGATTTTAAAACAGATGAATATACATGTATTGCATCGCTACAACCTTTTGCGAAGAGTAATAATGAAAATCAACAAAATGCACTTAATTATGCATTTAATAATGCGTTAAATACAGTATTTAAGTCTTCAATGCGTTCCTGGAAAAAGGTTGTACAAGCTTATGTGCTTGAAAATGCTGACTTTTTAATCAAGCTTCTACCTGAAATTGAATTTTTAGTAAAAATTACTGAGCTTATTAATAAATTGAAGAATACTGGAAATGACTTGTGTTTTCCTAAAATACAAGCAGTTGAAAGTAAAGCTTTCAATGTTAAAAGCATATACAACCCTGTTGTAGCATATAAGCTTGATAAAAAAATGGTTGAAAATGATTTTGCTTTTGATGAAAACGGGATGTTTTATATTCTATCTGGCCCCAATAGAGGTGGAAAATCAGTAATTTCTTGTGCGGTCGGTCTTACTTTTGTTTTAACTCAATTAGGAGCATGTGTGCCCGCTAAAGAGGCTGTTGTAAGTCCTGTGGATGGTATTTTTACTCATTTTCCAACTGGTAGTGATGATACTATTGATAAAGGCCGTCTAGGAGAAGAGTGCGCAAGATTAGATGAAATTTTTAATGAGGTTACTGAGTATAGCCTTGTAATTTTGGATGAAACCTTGTCTTCAACTGGATCCTTTGAAGCATCATATATTGCTTCTGAAATTATCAGTGGTTTTTCTATGGCTAAGTGTAGAGGGATTTTTTCTACTCATTTGCACGAATTAACATCAATGCTCGATGATATAAACGAAAAATGCACTTCTGATGGTGGCGCAAAAATTGATACATTGGTTGCAGGCATGGAAGAGGGAGAAAGAAGCTTCAAAATTTCTCGTAAAAAGCCTGACGGTCGTAGCTATGCGAGGGATATTGCAAGTAAATATGGAATATCACTTGAAAATATTTTGAAAAAAATTTCAAAAAAATAAAATTTGCTATTGCAATTTAAAATAGACTGTGCTATAATACATAGCGTAATTTTAGTAAGTTAAGTTTTCTTAACAAACGGAGGTGTTAAAATGGCTAAATGTTCAGTATGCGGAAAGGGCGTATCATTCGGACACAATGTATCCCACTCAAACCGTAAAACAAACAGAACTTGGAAACCAAACATCAGAAAAGTAAAAGCTGTTGTTGATGGTTCTAACAAGACAGTAAATGTTTGCTCTCGTTGTCTTCGTTCAGGCAAGGTAGCACGTGCTTAATTAAATGAAAAATAAACACCGTTTTACGGTGTTTTTTCATTTTGGAGGTAATAAATGATTATTGTAGTTAGCTATAGGGCTTATGAAAGGCTTCAAAATTCAATAGGATTAAAAGTAGTACCACTTATGCCATATGATAAGCTCGATTTGCCTGTATCGTCTCATGCCGATATGCTCTTGTGTGTTATAGATAAAACGGTATTTTGCTACGAAGAGTATTACAAAAATAATATTTCGTTATTTAATATCATTGAACAAATGGGATATGATGTTATTAGAGTAAAGCATCAATGCAATAAAAAATACCCATACGACATAGGATTAAATGCTTTAGTTATCGGCAAAAAAATTTTTTGTAAAGCAGATTATGCCGCAAAGGAAATTATTGAATACGGAAAAAATAATGGATATAAAATTATAAGAGTAAAGCAAGGTTATGCCGCATGCTCGTGTCTCGTAGTTAACGAAAACACAGTTATTACTTCAGATATGGGAATGAAAAAAGCGTTAGAAAAAGAGGGCATAAAGGTTTATATTATTCCCAACGATAAAATAATTTTAGATGGATATAATTGCGGTTTTGTTGGGGGGAGTGGCTTTATTTTGGATAATAAAGCCTATTTTTTTGGTCAATTTTACAACATCATAAAAGAAAATCACAAGGAAATTTTAGAATTTTTTCAAAAAAACAATATTGAAATTTATTCTGTATCGGATGAATGTCTTGAGGATTTCGGCGGAGCAAAGATTTTTTTATAAAATGTTATATTATTTGCGCAAAACACTTGAAATTAAATATTTATATGATATACTATATATATAATATATATTTGGAGGAATCTATGGAGAGCGTTAGAGAATTTTTTAATCACTATCTTACATATTTTTCAATGATAACTGTAGTCGATGTGATTGATATAATTTGCCTTACCGTAGTTTTATATACAGCGTTTAGATTTGTTAGAGAAAGAAGAGCGGGAAAGCTTGTGTTAGGTATTGGCTTTTTAGCGATTTTTCTTTTAATTTGTCAATTTTTGTCCTTAAAGGCAATGAAATTTATTTTACTTAGTTTGTTTGATGTTGGTATTGTTTTAATTGTTATTGTTTTTCAGCCTGAGTTGAGAGCTGCACTTGAAAAAATGGGTGATAACTCAATTAAAGGCGTAAAAAGCATTACTGGAAGAAAAAACAACACTCAAATTACTAATATGATTGAAGAAACTACAAGTGCAGTTTTTGATTTAGCAAAAGAAAAAACAGGTGCACTGATTATTTTTGAAAGAAATACAAAGCTTGGAGATGTTATTCTTACAGGTACCGTTTTGGATGCAGAGTTAAGCTCCCAGTTAATTAAAAACATATTTTTTAACAAGGCACCTTTACATGATGGCGCGATAATTGTTAGAGACTCTAGAATTTATTCCGCTGGTTGTACCTTGCCCTTGTCTTCTAATCCTAACATAAGCAAGGATCTTGGTACTCGTCACAAGGCAGCTCTTGGAGTTAGCGAGAATAGCGACTGTGTTGCCGTGGTTGTTTCCGAGGAAAGCGGAATTGTTTCTATGACACATAATGGAAACATTAAAAGAAATTTAACTAAATCAGACCTTAAGGAGCATCTTGAAGATTTCTTAGCTGATGCAGCTGAGCAAAGAAAGAACAGATAATTTGATTAGGCATAAGGAGAAATATGGATAAGTTTACCAAAACCACCGAAATGGATATTTCCGCAATGCACGAAACCGAAGAAAAGGCGCCGAAAAAAAGCAGTATTGGTAGTATAATTGCTATTGTGTTATGTTTGCTTATTGCGGTCGTTATTTGGTTATATGCGATGGAAATCGATATTGCTGAGCATACTAGAGAATATAATGATGTCAGCGTTGACTTGATTGGTAATGCTGATTATGATGTATCTGGAAATTTGAGCGTCAATGTTGTGTTAATTGGTCATAATAGTGATCTTGTTGATATAGATAAGAGTGATATTAAGGTAGTTCTTGATTTTTCAAAGATAAATAATTTTATCTTAGGAAGTGAGCATGAATATTCTGTAGATATTGATTTACCTGATGAATATAGTCAGCGAGTTACAGGAAAAGAGACTACTGTAAAACTAATTATTAATGAGAAAAAATAATGTTATGAAAATAATTATTGAACAAATTAAAACTAATTTTGATGTAACAGATAATGAAATATTCGAAATTGCAAAGGCACGATTATCAAAAACCCGTGCCTTTGTCTTTTCGGGTAAAATGTATGTCTACAAGCGTTCAATAGATGCAAGACATAAGGATGATATTAAATTTGTTACATCTGTGTGTGCTGAAGTAGATGCTAAAAAGAACATCGATGAAGATTTACTTTTAAAGTTAGGCATTAAATTTTTAGCCAATGACAATATTGAGATAAAATTAAAAGGGGAAACCCCGTCAGAACCACCACTGATTGTAGGCTTTGGTCCAGCCGGAATGTTCTGTGCATTAATTCTTGCAAGAGCTGGATTAAAGCCGATAGTAATTGAACGGGGCGATGATGTTGAAACACGCGTTAAAAAAGTAGATAACTTTTACAACAATAAAGTTTTAGATGTAAATTCTAACATTCAGTTTGGAGCAGGAGGAGCAGGTACTTTCTCAGATGGAAAGTTAACCACAAGAATCAATGATCCTAAATGCTCATTTGTACTAAAAACTCTTGCCGAGCTTGGTGCTCCTGATGATATTATTTACAATGCTAAGCCTCATATTGGTACGGATTTGTTGCGAAACGTAGTTAAAAACATGGCAAAAGAAATAGAGGATTTAGGCGGTAAGATTTATTACAGGACAAGACTAGACTCCTTTGATAATAATATTGCGAAAACTAATAACGGAAGCTTGCCATATTCATCTATTGTTTTGGCAATCGGTCATAGCGCTAGAGACACTTACACATATCTTTTAAATAAAGGTGTTGCAATCGAGCCAAAGCCTTTTTCTGTTGGTGTCAGAGTGGAGCATTTAAGAAAAGATATAAATGAGGCTATGTATGGAAAATATGCTGATGATTATCGTTTAGGTGCCGCAAGCTATAATGTTTCACATAGAGAAAACAATAAGGGTGTTTATTCATTTTGCATGTGCCCAGGTGGAGAGGTCGTTTGTGCGCAAAGTGAGGAAAATACCGTGGTTGTTAACGGTATGAGTGTATTCGCTCGTGATGGCTTAAACTCTAATTCTGCCATTGCCGTTCAAGTTGACAAAGAGGACTACGGATCAACGCCACATAATGCAATTGAGTTTCAAAGAGATTTAGAGAAAAAAGCTTTTTTGGCGGCTGGATCAAGCTATCGCGCGCCTGTACAGACACTGGGTGATTTTTACGAAGGAAAAGCTATAAATGAGCCTTCAAGAATACTTCCTTCGTATATGAATGGATATACGGCGGTGTCTGATATAAATAGTATTTTACCAAAATTTGTGTGCGACTATTTAAAATTGGGATTTGAGAAATTTGGTAAAAAAATCAAGGGCTTTGATGCAAAGGATGTGCCTATTACAGGAGTTGAAACAAGAACATCAGCTCCAATTCGCATAATGAGAAATGATAAATATTTGCTTTTAGGAAGTAACAATGTTTATCCATGCGGCGAAGGTGCGGGATATGCTGGAGGAATAATGAGTGCTGCGGTAGATGGCATTAATGTTGCTTTGGCAATTTTAGAGAGATAAATAAAGTAAAGAAAGATAGATAAAATGAGTGAAAGAGTAAAAAGAAAGTGGCAAATTAAGCATAAAACCAATGATGATAATAAAATATTAGATATTTCATCTTCATTGGGCTGCTCCTATGTACTAGCTTCTTTGTTGGTTAATAGAGGCTATGAGGATGTGGAGAGCGCTGAATGCTTTTTAAAAAAGGGTCAAGAAATTTTACATGATCCTTTTCTATTCAATGATATGGATATAGCCGTTAATAGAATTATATCTGCCCTTAGAGATAGAGAGAAAATAACTATTTACGGCGATTATGATGTTGATGGTGTTACATCTGTTAGCATTTTATATTTGTATCTTGACAAAATTGGTGCAAATATTGACTATTACATTCCATGCAGAAAGGGCGAGGGTTATGGCGTTTCAAAGGAGGCTTTGACTAAATTAAAAAACAGCGGAACAAAGCTTGTAATAACTGTTGATACAGGAGTTACGGCTATTGAAGAAGCAAAATACGCAGCGGAGTGTGGAATTGATTTTCTCGTTACAGACCACCATGAATGCACAGATGCATTACCTAGTGCAATAGCAGTCATAAATCCCAAAAGACGCGATACCACATACCCATTTCCTAACTTAGCTGGTGTGGGAGTTGTATTTAAGCTTTTATGTGCTATTGAGTCAATATATAATGATGTAAGCGTTTTAGAGGCAACAAAGAGAATAGCAATGAATTACTCCGACTTAACTGCTATCGGAACGATTGCTGATGTTATGCCCGTAACCGATGAAAACAGAATAATTATTTCATATGGACTTCAAAGAGCTGAGAAAACAAATAACATCGGGTTGGCAACTTTAATTCGTGTTTGCCGTTATGGTGAGGGTAAGATTATAAAATCTAAATCCAAAAAGAAGCTAACCTCTGGTTTTATTGGCTATACACTTGCACCTAAAATTAATGCGGTTGGTAGAATTAGCTCTGCTTCAAGTGCAGTTGAGCTGTTTTTGGCTAAAAATGAAGCTGTTGCTGAAAAATATACACAAGAGCTTTGTGAAATCAATAGAGAAAGACAATTTACCGAGAATAAAATCGCAGAGGAAGCATATGAAATTATTGAGGAAAACGGCTATTTTATGAATAGTATGATTATTCTTGATAATAACGAATGGCATAATGGCGTTATTGGTATTGTTTCTTCAAGAGTTACCGATAAGTATGGTGTACCATCTATTTTAATTTCATTTGAGGGTAATGAAGATCCAAATGACGCTGATGCTATAGGTAAGGGATCGGGTCGTAGTCTGTCAGGAATGAACTTAGTTGAAGCGTTGTCTTCTTGCTCCGACATACTTGAAAAGTCAGGCGGACACGAGTTGGCAGCGGGCTTAACTATCAAGAGAAGAAATTTACCTGAATTAAAGCGCCGTTTAGAGGAATATGCAAAGGAGTGCTTTAAGGATAGCGAGCCTGAAAGACTTTTAGAAATTGATAGTGAGCTTTCCACATCACAAATCACACTAACATTAGCGCAAGAATTAACTGTGCTTGAGCCTTATGGTGTCTCAAATCCTGCTCCAATATTTGCTTGCCGAAATATGGTTATTGATGATATTGTTCCTGTTGGTGGTAATCGTCATCTAAGATTGTCCTTATCAAAGGATGGTAAGCAATATTCAGCGATGTTGTTTTCTGTATCGTCTGAAGAGTTTTGGCTTAGTATATCTGATGAGGTTGATGTTGCTTTTAATGTTGAAACTAATGAATATGCTGGCAATGTCTCATTACAAATAAGTGTGAAAGATATATGTGTAAGTGAAAGGTCCCGACTTTTGCAAGAGCAGAACGAGCAAATGTATCTTGATGCTAAAGAGGGAAAAAGTCTTTTAGGAGCGGAAAATATTATCCCTGAAAGAGATGAATTTGCCGTGGTTTATAACCATCTTTTAGGGTGCGCAAGATGTGGACAGGATACATATTCTTTTTATAGATTATTAACTGACATATCACGCTCAGGTAAAGGAAACACACTTAACTATGTAAAAATTAAAATGATCATCAAGGTGTTTAGAGAACTAAATATTATTTCAATTAACGAGATTGATCATATCAATTTTAGCTTTAAAATTTCATTTACTAAGAATAAAACCAGTCTTGATAAATCAAATATTCTAAAAAGACTAAAGAGCATGTATCAATCTAAAAAATAAGGGGGTAGATATTATGTCAAATGAAAACTATACTGAAATATCTAATCTCTTGGATATTATTGAAAAAAACGGCAGAAGCTACGATATAGAGAAGATTAAGTTTGCATTTTCTTATGCTAAAGAAATGCATGAGGGACAAATGCGTCTTAGCGGGGAACCGTATATATCACACCCTATTTCTGTTGCTGAAATTGTAGCTCAGTTGGGCTTAGATACTGATTCTATTTGTGCCGCCTTTTTGCACGATACTGTTGAGGATTGTCCCGATAAAACAAATCTTGATGAAATTACTAAGCTTTTTGGTTGTGATGTCGCACTTTTAGTTGATGGTGTTACTAAAATTAAATCTATTAACATTGAAGATAAAGAAGAGGAGCATATTGAAAATGTTCGTAGAATGCTTCTTGCAATGTCTAAGGATATAAGGGTAATTTTTATTAAATTATGTGATAGAGTTCACAACATGCGTACTCTTTATGTCAAAAAAGACGCAAAGAGAAGGGCAACGGCGCTTGAAACAATGCACATCTATGCTCCTCTAGCGCACCGTCTTGGTATGCAAAGAGTTAAACAAGAGCTTGAAAATTACGCTTTACAATACCTTGATCCAATTGGATATGAAGAGGTAAAAAAGCACATTGATGGTAAGTATGGAGAAAATGTTAGTTTTATTGAGAAGCTAAAATCCTTTGTTACAGAAAAATTAGAGAGCTTAAATATTGATTTTAAGCTAAAGGGAAGAGTTAAGACTGTATATAGTGTTTATCGCAAAATGTATAATCAAAACAAATCCTTTGATGAAATTTATGACTTCTATGCTCTTCGTATTATTGTTGATAATGAGCTTGAATGCTATACTGCGCTTGGATTAATTCATGAAATGTTTAAGTCTATGCCAGGTAGATTTAAGGATTATATTTCAACACCAAAGCCAAATATGTATCAATCACTACACACTACTGTAATTGGTAAGGAAGGAATTCCGTTTGAGGTTCAAATTAGAACTAAAGAAATGCACCAAGTTGCTGAATATGGTATTGCAGCCCATTGGAAGTATAAAAGCGGAGAAAAATCATCTGCCGATATTGATAAAAAGCTTGACTGGATATCAAAGCTTATTGATACTGAAAGCGATGTAATAGACCACGAGGACTTTCTTCACGCTTTTAAAATCGATATTTTCCATGATGAAACATTTGTGTTTACCCCTAAGGGAGATGTTGTTGCTCTTCCATTAGGCGCGACTCTTATTGACTTTGCCTATACAATCCATACAGGCGTTGGAAATAAAATGGTGGGTGCTAAGATAAATGGAAGAATTGCACCAATTGACTCCGTTCCAAAAAATGGAGATATTGTTGAAATAATTACTTCAAATGCATCTAAAGGTCCTAGTAGAGATTGGCTTAATATAGTTAAAACGAGTGAAGCGCGTAACAAAATTAGGCAGTGGTTCAAAAAAGAAAAGCGTACTGAAAATATTCTTGTCGGTAAGGCTGTTATTGATAAGGAGTTTTCAAGAATTAGAGCTATTTTAACCGAGGAAGAAAAGCAAGAAATTGTTGCTCTTATTGGAAAAAGATTTGGCATGAATGAAGCGGATGACCTTTACAATGCCATTGGATATGGTGGCGTTCCTGTTTCCAAGGTTGAGCCAAAATTAAAGGCTGAATATGAAAAGCATTATGCAGAAAAGCATAAAGACGATACACCAGTTGTTATTGAACCCACTGTATCTAATGCTAGCAGAAAGCGTAAATCTTCCGGTGGAGTAATAATCGATGGAGAAGATGGCTGTGCAGTAAAATTCGCAAGGTGCTGTAATCCATTACCTGGAGAGAGCATTATAGGATTCATAACAAAGGGATATGGTATTTCAATCCACAAATCAGATTGTCCTAATATTAAAAATGCATATTCGCATGAAGAAAATGCAAATAGATTTGTAAAAGCGGAGTGGGATATACCTACTAATAATTCATATAAATCATCCTATGATTCTGCTATTCAAATTCTTGTTAATAATAGAATGTCGTTACTTGCGGAAATTACAGCTGCGCTTTCAGAAATGAAGGTTGACATTGTATCAATTAGCACTAAAAATATAGAGGATACTACTCTTATGAACATGACAATTTCATGTAAGGATATAGGTCATTTCAATGCTATTTTATCAAGAATAAGAAATATTAAGGATGTCATAAGAGTTACTAGAGTTGTAAGCTCTTCAAAATAATTTATTGAAAGGAACAAACACAAAGTGAAGCTCATACTAAACGGAAATATTAATAGAACTTATGTACAATCACTTTGTATGATGTTCTTTCACGGAGAAAAATTTCCCGCAAACGAAGAAAACTCATCTAAGATTCTTACTGTTAACTCATATGATACAGAATTTGGAATTGAATGTGATTGTGTTTTAGAGGTTAATGGAAAAATTGCTAAGTCAAAAGGTTTTGCTAAATTCATTGATGGTGAAAAGTATGAACGGACATCTAAATCCGCTATTGGAATGGCTGTTTATAAAGCAGGCGTTGAAATAACTAAAAAAGCCATTCCTTGGGGGATATTAACAGGAATAAGACCATCTAAGGTAGCATATGAGCTAATTTCTCAATTTGGAGATTTAGAAGCAAATAATATTCTCAAATCTAGGTATTTTTTAAGTGAAAACAAGGCTGAACTAGCCGTAAGAGTAGCAAAAAATGAAGGGGAAATTTTAAAGATTAATAATAATAACAACTGTAGCCTTTATATATCTATCCCCTTTTGTCCATCTAGATGCAGCTATTGTTCGTTTATATCTTATGCTACGCCTAAGCTTTTTGAGCTAATACCTAGATATGTTGAAAAGCTTACAAACGAAATTGTGTCAACGCTTAACGAAATTAAACATCAAAGCTTGAATCTTCTAACAATTTACATAGGAGGAGGCACGCCAACAGTTTTAACTGAAAATCAGCTTGAATTGATTTTAAAAGCTATTTATGATAATATTGATGTTAATCAATTAATGGAGTTTACCTTAGAGGGTGGAAGACCTGATACGATTACAGATGAAAAATTAAAAATAGCAAAAAAA
>JAZSHT010000180.1:0-1776 GCA_045533435.1 Eubacteriales bacterium
AAATAGCGAAAGGTCGTATGATTTCATACGGCTTTTTGCTTTTATAAAAATAATTACTTGAAATTTTTGACATTTTGTGGTACAGTATAATGGAGAAAGAAAATGCAAAAAAGAGATTGACACAAATGAAATATAATGGGATAATCTTTTTAATGCAAAAATTTTAAAAAGGAGAAAAATATGAAAAAGAAAATCATTTTAATGCTTTGCATGGCTCTTTTTGTAGCTTGTGTGCTTGCTATTTCATCTTCCGCGGTTGAAAGGGGCGGAATATATTACGCCATAGAGAGCAAGGGCGAAAATACATATGCAGTTGTAACTGATGAAAATCGTTCAAAATGCACGCTTGAAACTGTTACAATTCCTGCAACTATTGAGGTTGACGGAGTTACATACAAGGTAACTAAAATTGCAGAAAACGCCTTCGGTCAAGTAAACGGAGATGTAAATGCACATTTGAAGCACCTTGTAATCGGTGCTAATGTATCAGATGTTGAGCAACACGCGTTTAGAAGAGTAACAACTCTTCAAACTGTAAAAATCCAAAACACGGAGGCAGCATATCCAATCACATTTTACAATGCTCAATTTATGGATTGCTCATCCTTGAAAAGCGTTGAGGCTAAGGATGCAAAAATTGCTCAATACGGCGACTATTGCTTTTGGAACTGCTCAAATCTTGAAACCGTTGAATTTCCACCAATGCTTACAAGATTAGGTATAAACTGCTTTAGAGACTGCACAAATCTTACAACTGGAGACCTGTCCAACACACAAATATCAGAGGTTGGCCCATGGGTATTCGGTAGCTGCAAAGCGTTAACAACAATTATATTCCCAAGCACATTAACAACTATTGGTAACAACGTATTTTTATACTGCCCTGTTGAAACATATGTTTTTCCACACAATGTAAACAGCATTGGAGCTGATACACTTGCACACCAGAGCTCAATCAAGGTTTTGATTATGCCTGAAATTGATGAAACACATAATATCAACGCAGGCTTTTTGTACAGCACAAGGCCAAATGTAATTATTTATTCGGGAGACAATGTAGAATTCTTTAAAAGCCAGTTTAGCTCTATGTCAGGATATGATGTGCAGCCATTTGCAAATTATGTTCCCGGAACGACATATAGGACAAATACTATTTTCTACGGCGCAGGCAACACCTGCCCTAATTGCAATGGCTTATTTGCTAAAACAGATAATCCTTGCGTAGGCGACTGCACACACTGTGGCGCTTTAAATGTACCTAAGGCAAATCCCGTTCATAATATAGTAACATCAATTACATACGCTTCCTTTGATAAAGAGGGAACGAAAATAGTTGATTGCATAAATGAGGGCTGCGCACACGCTATAACCCAAGCTGCTCCTGCACTCTTTACTTGCCTAGGCTACTCAACACCTGAAAAAGGCAATGATGGTATTGCAATTAGCTTTACTGTAAATAACGAAGCAATCAAGGAATATGAGGAAATAACAGGCAATACCTTAACATACGGCGTATTTGCAGTAGCAAAATCAAAGCTTGGTACAAATGATATTTTCGGTACAGATGGTACAGCATCAAACGGTGTTATTAACGCGGAAATTACAGGCTATGAATTTGCTTCATTTGATCTTAGAATATGCGGCTTTGAAGAAGAACATAAATCTGCTTTACTTGCTCTCGGCGCATATGTAATCGCAAGCGACAAGGAAGCAACCGATGCACCAGCCGAGTATTCATATCTCCAAGCAAGCGCACCAAATGCGGGCGAAAAATAT
>JAZSHT010000101.1:0-3293 GCA_045533435.1 Eubacteriales bacterium
CTGACCACTGAACACTGAACACTGACCACTACTTCTTATCGCTATTTCTATACTTATACCTTGGGGTATGGCTAGGGCTATACTTGTCGTATTGGTCGGTTAGGTCAAGGGTGGTAAATTTATCAAAGGGATAAATTGAGCCACGGAGCTTCTTTTTATAGGATACAATAACGGCAATTAAGAAAATTCCTGTGGTTACTACCATTAACACGATAGCCACGATAATTACATTATAATTAAAGGAGCTTTCATAGTCCTCAGCGCCTACAATTAGCGCCATGGAAAGTGAAATTAAAAGTGTAAATATTAATATTAAAGGAAGTCTTTTCATAGTAGCAGAAGTCCCCCTAAAAATGTTAATAGTCCAACGCCAACTCCTGTTAGAATACTCCAAATAGACAGTTTTTTTCTGTCAATTGGCAATTCTCCGTAGATTTTGCCTGTATGTCCGTTCATTGCATAGGTGTAGGACTGACCCTTTTTACTTTTATAGGTAAGTAGCCAAATGGGCATTAAGGAATAGTCCCAATGACATGCTTTAATTCTTACTCGGTTATTTAAAATGCTTACAGAGGAATAGCCTCTTACTGTTCCTCTTAAAAGAGAATTACTGTATGAGGAAAGCTTGCTTTTAAATGCGCCCTCAAGTGCTTCTCTTTCAATATCACGCTTTTTAGCAAGAAAGCCACTTAAATATGACATATTAAAGTCCATTTGAGCAGTTGCAGGGAAGGGCAAAATGCCTTCCAGCATTTTTTTGTCCGCTTCGGAATACGCGCTTTGCACAATATCCTCAAAATGAATATCGCCACGGCGGTAAACATTATAGTATGATGTTTCCTTATAGCGATAATCCCCCGAGGTCCATGTGCGCACCTTTGTGGCGGTGGCGTTAATTTCGGAGTCTGTATCAGCATCAGTTACCCAAAATGGATAATAGATGCCTGTGATTTTCTCTATTTGCTTTTTCTCTGTAAAATCCTTTGGAACGAATTTCTTTTTCTTGGCAAAAGCAAGAAAATGATTTATAGCCTCTTCCTTAGAATACTTAAAGGGGACTACCTTTGTTGGCATTTTCTGTCCTGATAGCTTACCGCTTAAAACAACGGGGCTATGGCAATAAGGACAAAAGTCCGCCACGGTATTTTCATCTGCCGTAATCTCCGCACCGCATTGATTACACAGATATTCTTTCATTTGGTCGCAAAATTCTTCATTTTGCTTCATTGCTTCCTCAGCATTTTTGTGAGCATCGGTTTTTTCAAGGTCCATTTCTGTATGCTCACTTAAACAGAATTCACATTTAAAAAGCTGAGAGTCTGGGTCGAATTTAAGCCCTGCGCCACAGCAGGGGCATTGATATGTAAGTGTCATCGTCGCTTCGCTCCTCAAGGGGATAGGGGATAGGAGATAGGGGTGCGCTTCGCTCACAGGGGGGATGACTTATCGCTAATTTATAGGAAGCGACATCATTTGAGGCAAAGCCTCAACTTCGTTTGTCCGCAGGACAACTTCATTGCGAAGCACTTCATTTGCATCGCAACTTCATTATTCCCTGTCCCCTGTCTCCAGCGTTATAGCTTAGAGCTTCGTTCCGCAGTTTTGGCAGAACGCGCCTGTGTTTTTAGTGCCACAGTTAGGGCAGAATTTTTCGTTTGAGGTTACCTTCCTTGAGCCACAGCCTTGGCAGAAATTGCCTGTATTGGTTTCTCCACATGAGCATGTCCAAGTGATTTGTGGAGCAGGCTTCTTTGAGCCACAGTTTTGGCAGAAGTTGCCTGTATTAGTAGCTCCGCATGAGCAAGTCCAGCTATTTGCTTGAGCTTGTGCTTGAGCTTGTGCTTGTTGTTGGGCAATTTGGTTTTGGTTAGATGCACTTGCGCTTTGCATAAAGCCACCGCCTGCATTCATTCCTATGCCCATTCCCATAAATGTAGCCGCTGCGCCGTTAGGGTTAGAGCCTGCATTTTCAAGACCTCTTGCGATTGCGCCTTGAATATAGCCCTCTCTAACTGATGGGTCGCCAAGCATTGCGCCTTGGTTACGCATATTGATAAGCTTCTTTGATTCCTCATCATAGCTTACGCTTGCAATACCAACAGATAATACCTCAAAGCCACGAAGTCCAACCCAATTTTCATCAAGCTCATCTGCCATATATCTTGAAAGCTCTGTTGACTTAGATGCAACATATGAAATTCTAATTCCATCAACGGACATTTTGTTAATAGCCGCTGTAAGAGCCTCTAAAAATTCATCAAGATACTGTCCGTTAATATCGTTAATATCAACTCTCTCTGCATTTCTTGAAATTGCCTCTGCGTAGAATTTAAGTGGATTTGTAATTTTTATTGAATATGTACCAAATGCGCGAAGAAATAATTCTGCATTATAGAAGCTGTCAAAGTAGTTAATTGGAATTTTTGTTCCGAATTTAATGCCCTTGATTTCTTGAAGGTTAATAAAGAATACCTTTTGCTTGCCTGATGGAACGCCACCAAACTTAATTCTTGAAAACATTTCCTTTAAGGATGCTCCGAAGCGTCCGTTAAATAGTGATGGCGCGCTACCTGAATCAACCTTATAATAGCCAGGCTCAGCAGTATAGTCAACAACCTTACCGCCATCAACTAAAAGCATAAATTGGTTATCATAAACATGGATAATGCTTCCATCGCTGATGTAATCCTCGCTACCCCTTTTGTTACTGTTTCTTTTACCTGTTCTTACAGCTACACCTGTTGTAAAAACTGTTGTGTCGTTCATTTCGTTGGCTTCATAAACCTCTAACCATTGGTCTGCAAGGTTGCCACCTACTGAGTCAAAAAACGCCTTAATAATTCCCCTATTGTTCTCCTTTTCGGTTCTCTAAAAAGTGGTTAGTGGCTAGTGGTCAGTGGTCAGCGATTAGCTGATTGACATAGCTACAAACCATTTTTATGCCCTACTTTTTATATTTTTTAAATTTTTTTCGTATCTTAGTATTGTTCGTGCAAGTTACTTGCTGACCACTGACCACTGACCACTGACATATCTGCTTCGCAGAGCGAGATACGCCTACGGCGAGCGATATAAAATCACTTCGTAATTTAGCGATATATCGAAGCGCTGCTTCGTAGCGATATGCTTTCGCTAAGCGAAAGCGCGATATGCACCTTCGGTGCGTGCTGACCACTGACCACTATATACAGCCATTGGCTGATGATATACAAGGCTATGCCTTGATGATATACACACCTTTGGCGTGATGATATACAATCCTGCGGATTGATTATATACACGCTCCGCGTGAT
>JAZSHT010000029.1:0-4191 GCA_045533435.1 Eubacteriales bacterium
TTGACACAGAGGGTACATACGAAACTGTTGACTGGGCAAATGTTAAGGTCCTTGACTTCTCTAACTCTATGATTTATCTATACGAAAGCAACAAGGGCGCATACAAGGAAATGGCATATGGTTCAAACCAAAGTAATACTGCTATGTACTTAATGAGAAACGGTGTTACTGATGCTATGTTATCAAATGTTGAAAAAGTAATCACCGGTAAGGTCGTTACAATAGGTGGTGCAACACTTGGTGGAATGACAAAGCTAACAGATGTTGTTTTATCTTCAAATCTTAAGGAAATTCAATATAACTGTTTCCAAAATTGCACTGCACTTACAACCATTTCATTTAGCGAAACCGTAAACTTTACAACCTTAGGTCAACAAGCATTTATTGGTTGTACAGGATTAAAGACAGTCACTTTACCAAATACCATTACATCTATGGGCTCTTCAGTATTCCAAAGCTGCTCAAACCTTCAAAGCGTTGTTTGGCCTTCATCCTATACAAGCATCCCTAATTCAACATTTTACGAATGTAAAGCATTAGTATTTGAAATTCCGTCTTATATCACATCCATCGGCAACAGCGCATTTAGAGATTGTGATTCACTTGTTTCAGTTACAATTCCTGACTGTGTAACAAATCTTGGCAGTGCTTTTGGCTATTGTGATAACCTTGAAAAAATTAATATTTCTGATAATTCTTTAGTTTCAAATAAGCTTATCGCTCTTGCTGAATATTGCCCTAAGCTTACAAGCATTCGCATTCCTCCACTTGTTACTGAGCTTGGATATGATAATTTCCGCGGCTGCACATCTCTTTCTGAAGTAATTTGGCCAAATAACTTAACAGCAATTACAGGCAACCAGAACTTTACTAACTGTGCATTTACATCATTTACATTCCCTAACTCACTTACTACATTAGGCGGTGGAAACTTAACAGGTAATGCGATTGAAGAGCTTCGTTTAGGCAACAGCTTAACTAATTTAGACAATAGTATATTCTTGTTTAAGACATTGAAGAGAGTGTATATTCCTGCTTCTATTACAACTGTTGGCAAGCAGCTTCTTGGATGGAGTAATCCAGCTGACTCATCTTATAACATTACATTCATTTTCACCGGAACAATGGAGCAAGCTATTAGCATGCGAAACACATTAGAGTCAACTCAGGATACAAATCATGCTCCTAACAACTCTAAATTCTATGATGCTATTCTTGTTTCAGCAAGTGAATATGATGTTACACAAGAGCCTAGCGGATATCATTTTGTTTACGGTTATAGCGCATGTGATGCCTTCTATAACGAAAATCATACAATGTCAGCTGACTACGAATTAGCCTTCGTTGACTTCGCAACACCATTTAACGAGGTTAGTTTATGTACAGTTTGTGGCGAAACCGACAAGATAAACGAAGAGGATTTTGCTCCTATCTTTGTATTTGTAGGCTACTCCGTTAAGGAAAACGACCCTACTGCTCTTTGCGCAGGATATACTGTAAATCACGCTTCAATGGCAGTTTACAAGAAGTACAATGCAAGTGTTAATTTAAGCTACGGTATTGTTGCTTCAACTCCTAATGCGGACGGCTCAGCTCTTCTTAAGAGTGAAAACGGAAATGTTTTAGCAATAAAATCTACAACTGTTGTTGCTAATATAGATACAAGCTATGCAGGATACGACTTCGTGCTTCGTGGATTTAATGATGATAATAAGGACATAGCCCTTGTTATTTGCTCATATGTATTTGACGGCACAAGCATTATGTATATGACTGATGCTTGCACAGCTACTGTGCCTACCGCCATTACCTACGCTGAAATTGCAAAAAACCAAGGTAAAGATGCATAACAAAAAATAAATGCCGATTAAAAATCGGCATTTATTTTTTGCTTGTAGCTTGTGGGGGAGCAACTTACTATTTCCTTAAAAACACGGCTAAAAAAGTTTATATCGTTATATCCGCAGGTTAAGGAAATTTCGGTAATTGACATGCTAGTAGTTTCTAAAAGCTCCTTTGCGAGTTGTATTCTCTTGTTTATGATATATTTTGTGGGTGATACATTAAGCTGCTTTTTAAATTCTCGGTTGTATGAGGTAACGCTCATACTTTCCATTCTAGCAAGATCGGGAATTATTACCTTTGTAGTATAAAACTCATTTATATATCTTATAGACCTTGACAACGCAATTTTATCATTATTTTTTGCTTTTATTGCTCTTGCGGCTTCGATAAATATTCTTTCAGTAAGATTTGCAAGCTCGTTTTCGCGGAATTCATCATTTTTGGCGAATGCATCAAAAAGCTTTTTAAATCTTTCTTGCAAATGATGATTAGAGCTTAATTTATTTATATTAGGAAAAATTTTTATTCCGTATTCGTTAAGCATTTTTTCTACGGAATTTCCTGTAACGTGGACACAAAGATAGTATATTGGCTTTCCCTTTGTTGGTGTAAAGGTGTATGGCTTTCGAGGTGGAATTACCACAATATCCCCCTCGTACATCATTTCTTTACCATCAGGTGTTTCTACTAAAAAGTCACTTGATATAAGATAGAGAAAATAATAATCAAGTCTTCCTGTTCTGTTGTTATTGATACACCATGTATTAGTATTTGTGCAGTTGGCGCAGTTTACTACAAGAGTCTTATCTAAAATTTCTCTGCTATTACAGTTTACATTGGCTGCGCTTTGTGGGCCATCAAGTGAGCTGGTATATAAAAGGCACTCCTTCATTATAATCTCCTTTTGGTTAAATAATGCTAATGAATGGCAAAAAAATCCATATACATTCTTTATATTTTATTGTATCATAAAAATGACAGTATGTCAAATAATTCAAATAAGGAGATTGAAATTTATGAAAAAAAGACTATTTTTTATGCTTACAATGGCTATAATGCTTGTTTGTGTTTTTGCACTTTCAGCAAGCGCGGCAACCACTAATGAATTCGGTGTGGCTGAAAAGATTGACGGTATTGACTTAACGAATATGAGTACCGATACTACGTCAAGAGTTGTTTTAACAGATGGAAACGGCAATTATTACACCTATCCATCCCAATACGTTGTAACAAACAACGGCACATTTACATATGATTTTTCAAAAATAAATGCAAAAGGATATTCGTATTCTGTTAGTTCTGTTATAAGAATTGAAATTCCAACAACGGTTACATCTGTTCCTACTGACGGTGGTTCTAATCCTTTAACTAGATACAACACAATAGAAATTTATTTCCCTGAAAATTCAACTATTACAAAATTTTCATACGGTTGCTTTGCGAACAGTCCTAAATTACAAAAGATTAACGTTCCAAAGTCCGTAACTGAGCTTAATACTTATACATTCTATCAAAGTAAAGCTATAATGGAGATTAATTTCCATAAGGATTCACAAATAACAACAATACCTGCAAATACATTTAAAGGCTGTAGCGGTCTTTTAAGCTTAACTCTTCCTAACTCTATTACTACTATTGCAGATAGAGCATTAGATTTTGGTCAACATCAAGTTATAGCAGAGTTAAGACTCAGCGCTAACTTAGTTGATTTTGGCGAAATGCATTTTGCTTGGAATCAGTATAAAGACAAAATATTTAGAATTTATGCTCCTGAAACATTTTTAGCAAATGAGACAGAAATTAAAGCGCCTATTTACGATTCACAAGGAACTCTCACATCTTATCCAAGTTCAATGTATTCAGTTTGTATTTACTTTACAGGTAGCAAGGCGCAGCTTGATGCTTTAATTGAAAAATCAAGCTATGATAAGTTTACTAATGCTAATCTTGTTGAATATGACCCTAACAAGAGTGATGAGGAATACGGTGCATTAAACACTTGGACAGTTGTATATAACTACAATAAATGCAAGGCGTTCTATAATAATGAGCATTCCGTAAATGAAGATAATCTTACACTTAAGTTTAATAGCTATACAGAAGCAATGAGTGAAGTATGCGCTTGTGCAAATGGCTGTGGTATGGAAGCGGTTGTGAATGAATACGCACCTATTTTCAGCGGTGTTATGTATTCAGTAAAAGAGGATGGCTATGCTCTTTGTGCAAGCTATTCTGTAAATAAAGCTTCTCTTGCAGTTTACAATAAGTACAATGAGGGTGCTACTCTGTCCTACGGAGTTGTTGCTTCTGTTGGTTTAAATGAGGGCGAAACGCTTTTAGGCATAG
>JAZSHT010000178.1:0-25201 GCA_045533435.1 Eubacteriales bacterium
GTACGCCTACGCTCCGTGTTAAAGCGCGTCTTCTGCACTCATTTCACTATCCCCATTCAAAAAAGGGGCTTTTGCTTAACGCAACAGCCCATTTTTTTGTTGTAATACCAAATTTGTTGTGTTATACTAAAAGCAAGAAAATAAAAGGAAAATTTTATGAGATACATAATTGAAGATAAAAAGTACAATTTCAAATTTGCCTTTGATACGGAAAGTGGCGCTTATGTGCGCACAGGAATACTTGATGAAAATGGCAAGGACACAGGCGTTGACCCATTTATGGCGTCATATCCACACCTTATTGATGTGGGCATTATGGGACATTGCATTCACGGCAAAACAGGACTTTGCGTAAAAGCGGGAATAGGCTGTTATCAAAGCGGACTTTTAATTGAAAAGCCAAATATGGCGCTTTCCGACTTTGAGTGGATAGCAAAGCAATCAAGGGGCAGATGTAACCAAATCGCATTAGGCGGCAGAGGCGACCCTGACCAGCATGAGCATTTTGAGGAAATCTTAAAAATTTGCCAAAAAAATCTTTTAGTGCCAAACTTTACTACCTCAGGCTATGGAATGACACCTGAAATTGCTGCTCTTTGCAAAAAATATTGCGGAGCTGTGGCAGTAAGCTGGTATAGAAGCGAATATACATTAAAAGCAATAAACATGCTTCTTTTAGCAGGAGTTAAAACTAACATTCATTATGTTCTTGGCAAAAATTCCATTGATGAAGCCATAGAAAGACTTAAAAATAACGATTTTCCAAAAGGAATAAACGCCGTAATTTTCCTTTTACATAAGCCCGCAGGACAAGGCTCAAAATCTAATGTTCTTGATTTTAGCGACACAAGGGTGGCTGAATTTTTCTCACTTATTGATAAAAGACATCCTTTCAAAGTTGGTATGGATAGCTGTAATGTACCGGGTGCTATCAATTTTTGTACGACAATCGCTCCCGAATCCTTAGACACATGCGAGGGCGGCAGATATAGCTGCTATATCGGAGCTGATATGATAATGGTACCATGTAGCTTTGATAGGGGAAACCGCTATGAGGTGGATTTAAGAAAATGCACCATTGAGGAAGCGTGGAATAGCGAAAAATTTGAGCAGTTTAGAAATAAAATGCGTGGTGCATGCCCTAATTGCCCTAAAAAAGACCATTGCATGGGCGGATGCCCACTTATGCCCGAAATCGTATTTTGCGGTAGTGAACACAGAAAAATAGTAGAGGATGTGTAGATAAAATGAAATTTAGATTAGATTTTGTAACAAATTCAAGCAGTAGCTCATTCATTTCATATTTTTTAACAGATGGAGAGGAAACCATTGAAATTGAGTTTTGCGATAGCACAAAGGAAAGCTGTGAATGCTTTGATGAAATGGACATGTATGAGGATCTCTTAGAAGAGGATTTTTGCCGTTGGAATTACATAACAAATCCCGATACCACTAAGTATGATGATCCGGCTGAGGAATACGAAGCCACAGAAAAACGCCGCAAGGAATTTTATAATGAGCAGAAATTAAAAAATCCACCACCAAAGGTAAGCCCAAGAATAAGAAATCTTGCAAGCGTTAGAGCGTTAAATAAGCTTCTTTCGGTCAACTCATTTAAGGAAATGACTGATATTTTAAGAATAAATAAGGAAAGAGGCGGCTGCTACTATTCCGTGTATGATGGCAAGACACATAAAACCTATAATTCCTTATCTGAAATGATTGATGAATACGACAAAAAATTCTTTAAGCCAAATAAAATCTTTTTCATTGATGGCAAAACCGAAAAGTATATGGGATACTATGAATGTGATAGCCTACATAAGGTTTTTGAAGCCTCTGGTATTGATGTAAGCTACAATAAGCAGGTCGTTTTTGATTTAGAAAATAAAGCGTTGGTGCTTGATAAATTTGAGCACGAGTTTATTACAGAGGATGACCTTTATTCAGCCGATGGCGGTTACGGTCTTGATGATGATAGCTTAGCTGAAAAAAGAAGCGTTTACTATATGAACGAAAAAATAGAAAGAGCACATTTTAATAAGGACTTAAAAATAAGCGAGGATGACCCAAAGAGAGTTTATTTTGATAATGCTGATGAATAAAAATAGGGGAGAGTGTAGATAAAATGAAGTTTAGATGCGATTTTGTAACAAATTCAAGCAGTAGCTCCTTCATTACCTTTATTATTGAGGGAGAGTGCGCAAGACTAGAAATTGAATTTGGCGAAAACGATGACAGAGAATTAAATATTGAGCATAATCCAAGCAAGGAAATAATGGATAAGCTCCTTATGTGTAAGGACTTACGCGAAATTGTTGAGCTTTTAGGCATAAGCAAGGATGATGGCACATGCTTATTTTCCGCAATGGAAGTAAATGACTATATTACCTTTAATACTATTGATGAAATGGTTGATAGCTACAATGATAAATTAAGCGTTGAATATGTGAGAGTAATTGAGGGCGATGTTGACTTATACGGCGATTATTATTCCAGCACCGTTGAAAGAAAGCGCTTTGAAGCAAGAAGCGCCGACTTTGATTATGATGCATTTTACGATTTAAAGAATAACGAGTTTAAAAAGGACAGATATTGGGATGAAAATTAGAACAGATTTTGTAACCAATTCAAGCAGTAGCTCATTTATTGCCGTAACAATTACCAAAAAGGACGGCACAGAAATTTACGGTCAGGCAAGCATGGGAAGTGGCTACCACGAAAATCCTATTTTGTATTATGACTTAAAGGAAGAGGATATTGTCAAGGAAGCTATTGACAATTCAAGGACAGGCATTGACCTTTGCCACAAAATTTACACACAGATTTTATATGATGTCCATTCCGTTCACGATGACCTTGGCGAAATAAGAAGCATAGAAAGATTTGATGATGTGTCGCTAATTAACATAGTTGCCATTCAAGAGGGATCAAACGGTGGCAAGATTGACTATACCTACGACATGTCAACAAAAGAGGGAAAATATAGCCTTGAAAATGTTGAATGGGACTATTATGATGAATTTCTGGAAGAACGCATAACACCTATGTATGATGGAATAGAAGACTTTAACCAAAACGGCGAATTTAAAATAAGAAACGGCGTTCTTGAAAAATATAAATGTGATAATTCCATTGTAAATGTGCCAGACGGAGTAATCGGCATAGGCAGCATTGCTTTTTCTTACAATTCAAAAATCAAAGAGGTTTGTTTGCCAAGCACCGTAAAGTTTATTGATGTAGGAGCGTTTAGTAGCTGCCACAAGCTTGAAAAAATATTCTTGCCAGAGGGACTTGAATGTATAGGCGCAAAAGCATTTGAAAATTGCTCAGCGCTTAAGGAGATTGATATACCAAGCACGGTAGTGGAGCTTGGATGTAGGTGCTTTTACGGAGCAAGCGAGCTTGTAACCGTAAAAATACCTCAGGGTGTGTCTGAAATTAAGGGCGGAGTGTTCCAAAATTGCGAAAAGCTTGAAAATGTAATTATGCATGAGGGAATTACAAAAATCGGCGCAGATGCATTTACAGGATGCCATCATTTATGCGAAATTATAGTGCCCGAGGGCGTTACACATCTTGGAGATTCTGCATTTTGGGAATGTAGAATGCTTCAAAAAATAAGCTTGCCATCTACTCTTAAAAACTTTCACGCGGCGCAAATTTATTATTCAAAAAATGTCCGTGAAATTACCGTGCCAAAAGACAGTAAATACTTAAAGGTGGTAAACGGTGGACTATATACCTATGATGGCAAAAAGCTGATAAAATGCTTTGCGAGACAAAAGGAATTTACAATAGAGGATGGCACACTCTATATTGGCGAATATGCATTTTTCCAAAACGAAAATATAGAAAAGGTCAACATACCGTCAACCGTTAAGACAATCGAACTTGAAGCATTTTACGGATGTAAAAGCATAAAAGAGCTTGATTTGCCTGACGGAATTTTAACAATTAATGAGGACGCATTCCGTGGCTGTAAAGGACTAACCAAGGTATCTTTGCCAAAATCCCTTGACATTGATTTGTACGACTACTTTGATATGCACAGCGAAAGTCTTAAAATCATTTTAAAATAAAGAAACATCATCGTAACAAAAACCGTTGCGGTGATTTTTTGTGCAAACATAACAAAAATATTCCTACTTAGATTTAACAAACGCTAAAAAATTATTCAAAATAACGAAAAGATAAAAGGAGCACAAAATTTACAAATATTTCCTTGCTTTGAATGAAAATGTATACTATAATATAGAGTACAAAAAATAAAAAAAGGAGAAGAAACATGAAAAAGAAAATCTTATTGATTTCCTTAATGGTAGCTATGCTCGTTTGCTTATTTGCTGTAAGCGTTAGCGCAAGAACGGATTACAGAGAAGAACAAACATACAACTATTACGACACTAACGGTAATTTGTTGTATTCCGCTACTACCATCTACGCTATTGACTCTGATAGCAACTATAAAGGCAAGTATAGATACGAAGTGATTATCAGAGAAAGTGGCGAAGGCTTTGCTAAGTTTGATGCAAACGGCACACCTCTTACATGGTACGTTACATCTGATGATGCAAAAGACCAAAAAATCGGTAGTGCAAGCGCAGAAACCGACGGTGTAATAAACATCACCGTTACAAGCACGCCAACAATCGGCGGTGTAGTTGGTAACATTGATAAAAACAAAAAGTACGTGTATAGTAATGATTCCAACAATGTAAGCTATTCAAAGAAAGTTGTTAGCGCTAACTTCTTTGGTACAGGTGTTAAGACCTTTGATAAGAGCGTGTTTCTGCAAAACGCATCTGTTGCACCAAGCGGTAGCACAAGCGAATACTCAAAGCTAACAGACGGAAGCTACTTATTATGCTTGTATCTACCTGAAACATTAACATCTATTCAGGGAGATCTTTGTCAACGCAGCCCATTAAGAGTGCTTGAATTTGAAAACAGCAAGGTTAGTTTTACAGGCGCAATGCCAAATGCTTTCCGATTTTGCGCAAACCTTAAAAAGCTTGTAATCCCTGAAGGAATTACAAGCTTGCCAGCAGAAGTATTCAGAGAGTGTCTTAGCATTTCTTATGTGAAGCTTTCCAGCACGGTTACAAGAGTTGAAAATGATGCATTCAGACGTGCTTCTGGCATTGAAACCTTCATTATGGGTGAAAACGTTGAATACTGCGGAATCTTAACCGATGAAATAGGTAGATTCCATGTTGAAGAAAACCGAGCTGACTGTGTAAAGATAAAATACTTTTATATTTCACCAAAAATTAATACAAGTGGTAAGTTTGACTCATACCGTCAAGGTTCCACTGGAAGTGTTGGCGACCTTAAAAATGTAATATTCTTTATCCCTCTGAATCTTGAAAAAGCAACTGTAATTGCTAACAATTATGCAACGGATAGTCTTAAGGTTACTGTGGATGAAGCTCGTGCTAAACAGTTAGGCATGACCTATAATGAGCCTATATCATATGAGACATACATTGCAAACAAAGAATATTACGATACACAAATCACACATCACCTTTTAGTTTATAATGTACCTTATTGTGTTGCTTTCTATGATGGTAACCATGATATTGAATCAAAGAACACCTACAAGGATGTCTTAACATCATTTGAAATGGGAGATGCGTGTAAAAACTGCGGCGAAGGCGATCTTGCTAAGTACGCACCGGTTATTGAATTTAAAGGCTATTCAGCTAAGATTAACGGCGATCGCATTACATTAGGCTATAAGGTTAATAAAGAATCACTTGCTCTATTCCCTGAGCTTTCATACGGTATTTTAGCAACTGTGCCAGGCGTGGGCGCTGACTTAAATGCATTAGAGCCTTTAAATGCTGACCTTACAACAAACGGAGATGATTATGTAATCACAATGGAAGTTGATAAAAAGTACAGCGACTTCAACATTTTCATTGAAAGCTTTGAAGCGGACTACTATGAAACTCCATTTGTAATGTGTGTATATATTACAGACGGCGAAAATGTAGATTACCTTTGCTATAATGATGGAAAAATTGTTCAAAGCGAATATGCACAAGCATTCACATATAAGTTTGTTGCAGAGGAATTTTCACCAAAATTCCAAGTAACGTTCACATGCGACAGTAAAATGGGTACGATAAGCGGCGAAACAACACAAATTGTAGCAGAGGGCAATAATACAACAGAGGTAACTGCTGTTGCAAATGATGGCTACACGTTCATTGGTTGGAGTGATGGCACAAGAACAGCAAAAATCACATATAAGCCGGAGGATGCGGCAAATCTTGTAGCTTACTTCACACATGCAAGCACAGATACAGAAGAAACTAAGGGCTTACCTGTAATTGAAATTAACACGTTAAACGGTCTTAGCATTACGTCAAAGGACGTTTATACAGACTGCTACATTTCATTACTTGACACAGAAACAGGCAATAACGTTGTTTCAGAGCTTGCTGAAATCAAGGGCAGAGGCAACTCTACTTGGGATAAGTTTGACAAGAAGCCATACAAGTTCAAGTTTGAAAGTAAGCAAAACCTCTTTAACTACGGCGCAGAAAAGACATGGGTTTTACTTGCTGATGCAAGAGATTACTCACTTTTAAGAAATATGCTTGCATTAAATGCAGGCGGCGTAATGTCTGAGCTTGGATACACATCAAAGGGTCAAAGCGTTGAGCTTTACTTAAACGGCGAATATCAAGGCGTTTACTACCTCTGTGAGCAAATCCAAATTAAGGAAAACCGTGTAAATATTACACAAGAGGATGATAAAATCGTACAAGGTCCTGCGGATATTGGATATCTTATCGAAATGGACGCTTGGGTATCAGAGGATGTTGGCGGCACTAACAATATTCCTCAATACGGTGTAACATCTGACGGCGACGTATTCGTAAGAGTTGACGACGGTATGTACAACGGCTATGTAATTAAGGACCCTGAGGATATTCTCTATAACGAGGACAAAACTCTTAAGGAAGAGTTTATGTTATACATTCAAGCGTATATCAAGAATAGCTTAGCAGCTGTAAGCGGCGATGACTATAATGCAGTTTGCGAGCTTATTGATGTTAAGTCATTTGCGCAAGCATACATTATCTTTGATTTATTCAAGAATCCGGATACACAGTATTCAAGCGTTTACTTCTATAAGGATGTTGACGGCAAGTTAGTTGCTGCTCCTCTTTGGGACTTTGATATGTCTATCGGTAACGTAACTCATAAGAAGAACTGCGGAACAAACGCACAAAACTTCAGAGATACAACATACCTCTGGACTGCTCAAAAGAATACTTGGTTCAGAGAGCTTCTTGAATTCCAAGAGTTTAGAGATCTTGTTGGTCAAGAGCTTGTAAACAATGCGGCAGCATTAAGAGCTTCTATCGCAGCTGACCTTGAATATGCAAAAGCGCATAAAGCAGCATACGAAAAGAACTTTGAAGTTTGGAATCTTATCGGCAACACAGGCGCATCAGAAAAGATGGGTAACTGGAGTGTTCCTGATGAATTCAAAAAGTACGCAACTTGGGAAGAGCATCTTGACTACATTAAAGGATATCTTGAAGCAAGCTTACAGAATTTGTTGAAAGTTTATCCAGCACCAGCTGTAAGTGAACAGTAAGAAAGGAGATTTATAAAAAATGAAATATGAAGCTCCATTATTTATCAAAGCAGAATTAGAAACAAAGGATATTATAACCGCATCAGGCGATGTTACTGTTAAAGAAAAATCAAATACCGAAGCAGATTATTTTATCAGTTTCTCAAAGCTATTTGGTAAACAATAATTAAAACAACAAAAAGCAGAAATTCTTCGGAATTTCTGCTTTTTCTTTTATACCTCATATATTGCATTTTTATATTATATATGATAAAATTAAATTAGAATGTTGTATATATTGAGGGTGTTATGAAAAAATTATATATATTACTAATTGCAATTTGCGCCTTACTTATATGCTCCTGTGGTGGCGCAACCGTTGACACCGATACAGGAAGCGGTCTTGACGCTAACACTATCACAGTTAGCTACTTAGCCACCGATGGTGGATATATTGAGGGTCAAGCAAATCAAACAAGTGAAGCTGACCAAGGTGGAAACGCCACATTTTCAAATGTTAAGGCTATTCCTAATAGCGGCTACTATTTTGTAGAATGGAGCGATGGAAACAAAAGCGATACTCGTACCGATACGCTAAAGGAAAGCACGGAGCTAAGTGCGATTTTTGAGCCTTATATTACAGTTAAATATAATTTTACCGAGGGTGGCTTAATCTTAGGTAAAACGAGTCAGCAAATAAAAAGCGGTGAAGCAACCAAGGAGGTTGAAGCCATAGCCAACGGTGGCTACCGATTTGTTGGCTGGCACGATGGCGTTGCTAACGCTAAGCGTAGTGATATTGCTACTGAAAATACTACATATTTTGCAATGTTTGAGCATATTGAATATGCAAGCATTACCTATGAAGCAACAATGGGTGGAATAATCCTTGGCACGCCAACACAAAGCGTTGAAAAGGGAACAATGAGCGAGAGCGTTGAAGCCAAGCCAACCATTGAGGGCTACTATTTTGTAGGCTGGGATGATGGGGTTTTAACACCTACACGAAGCGATATATCAGACACCGATAAAACAGTAACCGCTATATTCTCAAACAAATATACAGTAACCTATGAAGCCACCGAGGGCGGCAGAATAGAGGGCAATCCCACACAGGAATTAGAATACGGCAAAAGACTTGAAAGCGTAATGGCTGTTGCAAATAAGGGCTATGTGTTTGTAAGATGGGATGATGGTAACGAAGCAATAGTAAGACAAGACAGCGCTACTGCTAATATTACATACAAAGCAATATTCAAGGTGCCTTACACGGTTACATTTAATTGCGATAGCGAAAGAGGAACAATTGAGGGCGTAACAACTCAAACAGTCCCCGATGGGGAAAAATCAAATGTGGTCAAAGCAGTAGCCAAAGAGGGCTATACCTTTGTATGCTGGAGTAATGGCTCTTATGACACTGAAATTCAGGTAACCGCATACGAAAATACCGACATTTATGCACACTTCTCCCACGAAAGCACAGGACTTCCCGTTGTGTCAATCGTTACGGAAACAGGAAATGATGTAACATCAAAGACAGAATATATCGGCTGTACGGTTACGCTTTTAGACACAGAAAAGAATGAGCATTTTGTAGAGCAAATTGCCAAAATTCGTGGTAGAGGCAATTCCACATGGGAAAGATTTGATAAAAAGCCATACAAAATAAAATTTGATACAAAGCAAGACTTTTTTGACAACGGAAAAGCAAAAACATGGGTGCTTCTTGCAGATTACCGTGATTATTCACTTATAAGAAATATGCTTGCATATGAGGTTGGCGAGGAAATGAGCGAGCTTAAAGCAACTCCTGATTGCCAAAGCGTTGAGGTTTACCTAAACGGCAAATACCACGGCGTATATTTACTTTGCGAGCAAATTGAGGTTAATGACCACCGTGTTGAAGCAAGCGAGGATATATCAACTACCGAGCCATCATTCTTAGTTGAAATGGATGGTTGGACAGATGATGTTCAGGTTTATGTGCCTGACCAGCTTAATAGCGGCAGAAAATATACCGTAAAATTCCCTGATAGCGAGGATATTACGCCTGAGCAAAAGAAGTATATTGAAGACTACCTAAAAGCGTGCATGAATGCTATTCAAGGCAATGATTATTCGCTTGTTACAGACCTCATTGATGTAAAATCCTTTGCACAAGCATACATTGTTTTTGAGCTTTTCAAAAATCCCGACACTAACTATTCAAGTCTATATTTTTATAAGGACATAGATGGCAAGCTGATTTGCGGTCCTCTTTGGGACTTCGATATGTCCGTTGGCAATGTTAGCCATAAGGGTAATGGCGTTTTTGAAAGTACAGAAACGCTATGGTCCAAGGAGCAGTGCCCTTGGTTTAAAGCACTTCTTAGCCATGAGGAATTTGTTAATCTAGTTGGAGAAGAGCTTACCGAATATGCACCAATTATAAGAGCAACAATTAAAAAGGAAATTGAATACGCGCTAGCCCATAGCGATGCATACAAGAAAAACTTTGAAAAATGGAATATTCTTGGCAAGCAAACATGGTCTAATCCGGGCTACCTTGTAAAGATAACCACATGGGAAGAGCATATTGAATATGTAGAAAATTATCTTGAAGAAAGCCTACAATATTTGGAATATGTATATTGCAGTAATGAAAATTAAAGGAAAAACAAAATGGAAAACTTAAAGAACAAAAAGCTATTTTTATTTGACATGGACGGCACGCTATATTTAGGTAACCGCCTTTACGATTTTACCGAGGAATTACTTAACACAATTAAAAGCCAAGGTGGAAAGTATATCTTTATGACAAACAATTCCTCAAAAAGCGTAAACGATTACATTAAAAAGCTAGCATCCCTTGGCATAAAAGCAGAGTATGATGATTTTATGACATCATCACAAGCCACCGCATACTACTTAAATAAAAGCTATAAGGGAAAGACACTTTATGTCTGTGGCACAGAATCCTTAAAGGAAGAATTACGCCAAAACGGATTTAAAATTACTGAGGATTTAACCAAGGTTGACCTAATTGTAATGGGCTTTGATACTGAATTAACATTTAAAAAGCTTCACGATGTGTCTTATATGCTCTTAACAAGAGAGAATATTCCTTATATTGCCACCAATCCCGACTATGTTTGCCCAACGGAATTTGGCTCAGTTCCCGATTGCGGAAGCGTGTGCGATATGCTTTATAATGTATCAAAGCGCAGACCAATCTTTATCGGCAAGCCATCAAGCTTAATGCCCGAGCTTGCTATGGATAAAACAGGCTACAATAAGGAAGAAACCGTAGTAATCGGAGATAGAATTTATACTGACATTAAAAGCGGCCTTAACGCAGGCGCAACCACGATCCTTGTAATGAGTGGCGAAACCACCTACGAAATTTTAGAAAATTCCGAGGATAAGCCACACTACGTAATGGAAAGCGCCAAGGAGCTTTTAGAAATTTTGAAAAAATAATTTGTAACAAACACAAAAGCTGTTTATTACATGTTATCCTATTTCAATATATAAAAACAGGCGGAAATTTTAAATTTCCGCCTGTTTTTTGATTGTATGTTTTCTTGACAAATAATATGAATAGTGATATTATGATATTGTAGATTAATATTTTAAGGAGAAGAATATGAAAAAAGCAAGACTTTTGTGCTGTTTAGCTATGTTATTAGTGGTAATCCTTGCACTTTTCTCATGTGGAGATACGCCAAGTGATACAGATACAAGCACGGATACAAATGCGCCTGTAAAGGAGAGCTTTACAGTAACGTTTTCACAAGGCGACGGATATCCCGATGTTGTAAAAACCGTTGAAAAGGGCGCAACCTTAACTGATATTCCAACGCCTAAAAAGGTAACAGGATATGAATTATCCTGGGAAGACAAGGATTTAACCGACATTCAAGGAAATATTTTTGTAAGCGTAGTTAAAAAGCCGATAAAGTACACCATTGAATTTGTGCTTAATGGCGGTACAAACGATACAAATAATATTGATGTATATGATGTAAATACAGAATTTACATTCTTAAAGCCTGTACAAGTTGGCTATACCTTTAAGGGTTGGTATAGTGATGAAGCTTTAACAAAAAGAGTAACGGAGATAACAAAAGGCACAACAGGTAATATTACCCTTTATGCAAAATGGGAAGTTAGAATAACAAATACTGTGATTTTTGAGTCCGAGGGCGGAAGTGTTGTTGAGCCACAAGAGGTTGATTTAAACGGCAAAGCCACAGAGCCAACACCGCCTAAAAAAGCAGGCTATACCTTTGACGGCTGGTATAACGGAAGCGACAAGTGGCAATTTTCAATGTACGCGGTTAACTCTTTATGCTAAGTGGGTTGCAAACGAAAATACTCTTATCCTTGACGGTAACGGAAGCACAAACGGCACAATGTCAAGTATAAAGGTTACAACAAACGGAGTTATTATTGTGCCTGATAGTCAGTACACAAGAGCGGGCTATAATTTTATCGGCTGGTCAACCACACCTAACGGAGAGGTTGAATATGCAAGCACAGACTCATATGTAATGGGTACAGACAGCAAATACACCCTCTATGCAGTATGGCAAGCTAAGGAAAATACAGTAAAATTTGACGGAAACGGCGCGACAAACGGAGCGTTAGAGGATGTTATTGCCAAAACACATGCAACAATTATTTTACCTAATAACACTTTTGAAAGATCGGGCTATACATTTAGTATGTGGTCTGATGGTACAAAAAGTTACAGAGAGGGCAGTGAATATGTTGTTGGAACAAATAGTGAAATAACAATTTACGCTGTATGGGAAGCCAACAAAAACACACTTAAATTTGTTGGAAACGGACACACAAGCGGAACAATGGACGATATAACCATACCAACCGACCAATCTAAGTATCTTCCAAATGTTACATATCAAAAGAACGGATATGTTTTTGTAGGATGGTCAACGACGCTTGACGGAGAAGTTGAGTATGAGAATGGTAGCACTTATACTATGGGCGCTAATGACACATATATTCTTTACGCTAAGTGGGAAAAAGCAAGTGTTCAGGATATAGTATCTTCAACAATGAAGCAGTATGATGGAACAACTGTCAATGTTTTAGCGACAACATGGAGTGGCGCAAATGCTGCTGCCCCTTGGGCTCAGGTTGAGCTTTGTGTGGCGGATTGGGATTATAGCGCTAACGGCTTTGGCTATACCATCAACAATGCTGTTATGGAAAGAAACGAAGCAATTTATGTCCAATATGGCATTACAGTAAACTGGATAAACTGCGGAGAAGCAGGCGTAAACAACAGACTTGTGAATGCGGCTATGAATAAAGGAATGATTGGCGAAGAGGTTATTCACATTGCTCTCCCGCGTATTTATGAAACAATGACCTTGCTTTCAAATGACACGGTTTACAATATGAACGGAAGCAGCTATATTGATTTTAATGAGAACTACTTTAATAAGGACTCCGTTGAGCAATATACTCTTGCAGGTCGCACCTTCTTTGTTGGTGGAGATATCAGCTTCCTTGATGAGCATACAGCTTATGTTTTGTACGCAAATAAATCAATATTAGATACATTTGGAACCATTTCCGCAAATCTATATAATGACGCTCTCAACGGAACATGGACTATTGACACAATGTACGACTTAGCAAGTATGATAAGCGAAAATTTAGACGGTAACAGTGAATATACTGACTATGATATGTATGGACTTGGCACAACTCAAATTCATAGCTATTTCCAATATTTCGGCTCATATCAGGTAGGAAAGTCAAAAAACGCCATGGGCAATGAGGTGTTTGCTTTAACAATTCAAAATGAAAATGTAAATGATATTATTTCAAAAATGCTTTATGCTAAAAACAATCCAAACTTCATAAGAACAAGCTGGAATAGCGGTTTTATGGCAATGCATAATGCATTTAATGAAAATAGACTTTTATTCTATAACAATATTCTTCAAAAGGTATCTGATATTGATAGTGATGTAGAGTATATCATACTGCCGTTTCCTAAGCTTTCAACTGGGCAGGATAGATACTATGTGCCTTTTGCTCAGCAAGCAACGGTTGCATGTATTCCAAAAGCAACAAATGATAGAGCGCTTTCTGAATGCATGATTACAATTCTTTCAGAAACCGCAAGCGATTATGTTATGCCTGCATACATTGAAACTATTGAAAATAATCTTAGCAGTAAATATAGTGATGAAAGTATAGAAATGCTTGAAAAACAAATATTCCCTAACCTTATGTACGACCTAGGATATTTGTTCGGATATTACGCGGGGGACGGTAGCGGACTTATAACATCGTCTGTTCAAATGTCAGCTATCGATGGCAATACAAACAATTTCATATATGCGTATGAATTCGGCAGAACGCAGGCTGAAACTAAGCTTGCCGAATGGACACTTGCATACGAAATGTATGAGGACTAATATAAAAAGCACTTCAAATTTGAAGTGCTTTTATATTATCTGTTTTATGGTGGATGAGGTGGTATTATTTATTTACCGCCGGATGCTAAAGCATTCCCCTTTGAGGGGAATGTGTCAACAAAGTTGACGGGTGTTTCTACATTCTTTAGCAATATTAGACCCAACCAAGCTCGTTTGTAGCGCATAATATACGCTAAATTAATGATATTGAACTCAGTGCGATTTTTTATTTTAATTGCTTAGGAACATCTATCAAGCCTGCGATATAATCAATAGATACATTATAGAATATAGCAAATTTTTTTGCCCACTCTAATGGTAGGTCAGATTCGCCATTTTCGTACCGTCTATATTGTGTTAGCTGCAAAAAGAAAAGCTTAGCAATATCGGCTTGCGTCAAGTCCTTATCTAATCGTAAATCCTTAAGTCTGTTTTCATGTTTCTTCATATTTTTACCTCTCTTTAATATATTGTATCAAATAACACAAAAATGTGTTGACAATCGCACAATATTGTGCTATAATTTTATTCAAATAACACAAATATGTGCTAAAAGGAGGGTTGTAATGAAAAGAAAATTGCTAAATATCGGCTATGAGAGATTAAAAGATATTAGAGAATCAAGAGGTCTTAGCATATCAGATGTTGCTAAGGTGTTAAGGTCCAAGCCGTCTCAGGTCAAAAGGTGGGAAAACGGCGAAAGTAGAATGAAACTACATAATTATATTGTGCTTGCTGATTTCTATAATTTAAGCTTAGATTACATAGCAGGCTTAACCGATATTCCAACAAAATAAAAGCAGAAATTTTTAAAATTTCTGCTTTTTGTTTTTATTTATTTACCGCAGGGTGCTTCGTTAAAGCATTCCCCTTGAGGGGAAGGGGGACCGCTGGCGGCGGATGAGGTGTAAATCTTTAGTTGCTTTTATTTACCGCAGGGTGCTTCATTTTGAATTTGCCTGCATATGTGGACATTAGAAAATAATAGTTATCTGCAAGGTAATTATAGCCACAGGGTACGCCCTTAGGGGTTCTCCAGTCAATGCTTTGGCAATAGCCTGGCATAAGTCCCGTATGTGTCATATCCTTTTCGTAGGTGTCTATAATTGCAAAGAGGATTTTGTCCGCTTCCTTTGTCATTCCCACATTATACATAGCAGTTAAGAAGTGGAAGCCGTTCATGCCGTTAAGACCGCCGTTTTCGTATCTGCCCCAATCGGTCATACAAGGCCAACAAATTGTATCCGCTTCAGCTATCGGCATTACATTACCTGGAATACCGAAACGAAGGTCGCCATAGCCTTCCTTATCCATAATGGAAAGAAGCTTTTTAATCATTTTCTTGCCTATATCCTTTGGAATAACTCCCTCGTTTATACCCATTGATACGGCAAAGGTAAATCCGTAATCGTGTACCTTTCCGTTACGGCTTATCCAGCCTGCCATAAGCTCAGTTTCAGGATTATAGAATGTATCAAAGAAATTCTTATCAAATAATTTAAGCTGTTTTTCGTATTTTTCCGCTTGCTCGTTCATTCCAATTCTGCGAATAAGCTTTGCAAGCTCTCTTAAGGCTCTATGGCAAAGGTAGTTAAAGTAAATATCCTTGTGTCCAAAAGCAAAGTTGTCCCACCAGTTGCCTTGCCAGCCGTATTCGCCCTCTTGACCGATGTAGTCCCCTGCAAACTTAACCTCAAAAATACCGTCGTTGTCAGTATCCTGAGCCAAAATAAAGTCTGCTGCCTTAATTGCGTAATTCACTAATTTCTTTGCAAATGGTAAATTCCAATTTGAAATGCCTGTAAGGCCAATAATCGCACCTGGAGTTGAATCAACGGAGCAGCCGTAGTTATGCTCCTTCTTTCTATTAAAGAATGAAACGCTAACCTCACCGTCATAAGCTTGACATGTCTTAAATGTTCTTTCAATCTGCTTTTCGTAGGTTTTGCGAATAGTTTTGAAAAGTGGCTCGTTTTTCTTAACGATTTGAAGCATATCGGACTTCATATGTATTGCAAGATGTCCCGTGCCGTGGAAATAGATGTTGTCGGACATATCAAAAAGCTCTCTGTTAAGCGCAAATGCATTTAACCAGTTACGCTTCAGTCCATTATACTGTTCGCCATCCTCTTTTAAGTCAGGATATATTTCATCCATAACTCTGAATTTAAGGCTAACAGTATCAACATCATTCCTTGACTTAAATGTCAAAAATGAACTACCGTAGTGTAATCCGTGCATTCTGTTATGGCTATAACCGTGGTTCATATATCCAAGGTCAAGACCTGTAAAGTCCTTTGACTGCTCAAGGTCCTCTATGCAGTAAACATCATCACTTGAAGCAGTAATTTCAACTGTACCAAAGTCAGGGAAGTGAATAATTAAAGGAAGAGAGTATTCTGTTTTATAAAGCACTAAAGGATTTCTGCTCTTTAATTTTTTTGGCTTCTTAGATGTCCAAATTGTAGGCGGAGCAGTCTTAATTGCGAATTTTACAGAGAAAATATCACTTTTAATAGCCTTGCTTAACTCAATATCAAGAGCTTTCTCATTTGAGAAAATATATTTTGCACTTGCGCCCTTTTCGTTTTCAAAATATGCGCATGTGTCAGTAATATCATTTTTAGTTGGCTTTGATTTTTTAAAAGCACCAAAAACACCGCCGTAGCCTGGTAGCAAAAGATTGTAGCTTGCATGCTTATCTCTGTCTCTACCGCCTGACTCAACGCCAAACCAAGCAATTCTGCCCTTTGCTTTTTCAAATGTGCATGATAAAAAATCGCTGTTAAAATATGAATATAATGGATGCATAATTAACTCCTTTTTATTTGTGTCATCCGCGACACATGTTAAAATAATGATACCATAAATAGACATTAATGTCAATTGACATAAGCATTTTTCTATGATAAAATATGGTAAAGAGGTGATTTTATGAAAGCCGATGAAAGAGAAGTAATAAATCTTGAAAGCGCCAAAAGAGAGCTTGAAAAACAAACTAAGGATTTACTTCATACCGCCAATGTTTTTCTTATCGTAGGACTTTTAATGGGCGGTATGATGCAATTTTTTATTTCTGCCATAGGAGATAAATCCTTTTGGTCGGTACTTGTTTGGATTATAGTGCTATTTCCTTGTGTGTGCTTTTACATAGGGTATCTACGTTATAATCATATAGTAAAGCAGGGCTATTTTGGTATAGTAACGGACACCCTTGAAAAAATAGAAAGAGATAAGGTGAATTGGCTTTCAAAAAGAGATAGCTTAAAGGATGTATTCCATTTCAGAAGATGTGGAAAATTTGTAATCTCTACACCTAACACAATGCCATATGCATCAGAGGGAGATACGTACTATCTCCTAATTGTCCAAACCGGAAAAATTAAAATAATAAAGCCATATAGCGCAAGAATCTACCGTTTAGAAGAGGATAACTGATAAAATTTTTTGTTGACACCGCAAAAAACTTATGATATGATAAAGAAAAAGGAGTTTTTTTACCATGTTAGAAAAAAACGCGCTTACAGTTTTAACAAAAAATAAAAATTTAAATTTAAGAGTTTTAAAGGGACACTTTGCAACCAGCAATAGCCATAGTAACTATTATATTGATGTTTCTATGCAAAAATCCCGTCTTTCTGAAGCACAGGCAGTAGCAAGCGAGCTTGTAAATTATTACGATACAAACACCATGGTTGACACAATTCTTTGCCTTGATGGTATGGAGGTAGTTGGCACATGCTTAGCAAGTGAGCTTACAAAGGGTGGTTACAGAAGCATAAATGCTCATCAAACAATTTATGTAATTACACCAGAGCAAACAGGCGGAAATCAGCTTATCTTTAGAGATAACCTTGTAAATACAGTTAAAGGCAAAAATGTTTTAGTCCTTGCCGCATCCGTTGCCACAGGCAGAACAGTAGGTGCTGCCATTGATGCAGTAAATTACTACGGTGGCAGAGTAGCAGGCGTTTGTTCAATCTTTGCAACTATTGATGAATATATGGGATATACGGTTCATTCCGTATTTAACCCTAATGACCTTGATGGCTATGCAACATACCAGTCCCATCAATGCCCACTTTGCCAAGGCGGCAACAAAATCGACGGACTCGTTAATTGCCACGGCTTTTCAAAGCTATAATACAAAAACCGACACACCCCTTAGGATGTGTCGGTTTTCTATTAAAATTTAGCTTTTAAAAATGCGCGGATTTTTGAGCCCTTTTTGAAAAGGCGAAGACCGATATTATAAACTAAATGATTATGTAAGAAGCGATTTTTTGCGCTGATTATCTTGCTTGGAACAAAGAGAGTTTTTTGCTCTGTTTCAGATACATTACGCTTCATTCTTTCAATGTATCTCATTGTGCGTGCAACGTAAAGGTCGCTCTTATCATACATAACGGTTACATTTGCTTTTGTATAGTAGATGTTACGCAGGCACTTATCAATTTCAAGGAAATTGTCTCCTAAAAGCTGAGTTTTAGCATAAAGCTCGCCATCCTTAGTAGTTGACTTAGAAAGCGTGTCAACCTCGTATGCTTCTTTAATGTAATTGTAAAGGTCAGAATGCTTGCCAGCCTTAGCGTATGAATAATGTGTTCTTGACATAAGGGAGCGCCATTTAAGAATACTGTATTTGATTTCCTTAGCGTACATATTCTTGCCGATATTTACAAGCATAATATTAAATGTTCTTGCCATATCATCAATTTGAGAAATAAGCCTGTCCTTATTTGAGGCGTTAACGCTTTGGTCCTCGTGAATTCTGTAAAAGTAGTATCCTGTGTGAATATTTGTAACCTTTTTAGCATTCCTAAACACGAAAAAGTTTATTACAGCATCCTCTGAATATGTATGCTTATGCATGATAATATCTGTGGATTCAAGCTCAGCCTTAGCCTTTAATAAAACGCTCCTTTTTGTAACCTTGTTCCAATGAACAAAATAAGAATGAGCGCGTCCCTCTTGAGAGGTAAATTCCTTTAAGCATTCATCGCCGTTTAAGGTAATATCATCCTTAATAAGTGGGTCGTTTACACAGTAGTATCTTGTTCTTTCCGTATGGAATGCCCAATCGTTTATAACAACATCTGCATCAAGATTGATAGCCGCATTAACCATAGGCTGATGGTAATTAAATGTAACGGAATCATCGCTGTCAACAAATGCTACATAGTCGCCCTTGGCAATGGTTAAAGCAAAAAGTCTTGCGGCGAAAAGACCTCTGTTTTCTGTTTTTACATATCTTGGCTCATATTTTTGGATTACATCTGAATAGTCAATATTTGAGCCATCATCAATAACAAGTATTTCGTAATCCTTAAGAGTTGATTTTCTGATTGATTTTAAGCATTCCTCGAAATACTGCTTTTCTGTGTTATATACACAGATAATAACTGAAAGTTTCATTAAGTTCGCTCCTTTAATTAGGGGATAGGGGATAGGGTATAGGGAGGGCTAACTTATTCCCTTTTACACCCTACACCATACATTCTACAACCTTTACAGTAATTTTACTATGAAATTGTTTATTTGTCAACAAAAAAGAACACTATTTTAGCGTTCTTTTTTTATTTCGTCTAAGGAAATTGATTTAGTATGAGCTATTGGCGTCCATTTTACTCTTTTAAATAGTGCCACAAAAGATATAGGAATGTATGTGAACATAAAAAATGGGAAGGTAAACGTGTAAAACAGCTTTTTAAACGCGGATGTGTGTATGCTTTTCCATTCCGTTAACGTTGTAATAAAGCCTATTATCCACATGGTAGAGTACATGCCTATTAGCGTTGACAGCGTTGCTTTGTTAAATTGTGAAACATTAAGGCTGCATATAGCTCCGTATATATAACCAGCGGCTATATTCAAGCAAGATAAAACGCTTAGTATAAACGCAGGTAAAATCGTCATGGTCATATCGTAGCAGGATGTAAAGCTTTTTGAAAACATATTTTTTATAAGCTTAGAACCGTATTTACCCCAAACCTGCAAATATCCCCTTGACCAGCGTAAGCGTTGATTCCATGATTGAGAAAAACGCGTGGGCTGTTCGTCAAATAGCTCTGCCTTTTTGGCATAACCGATTTTTCTGCCTTTTGTTATGTTGTAAACTGTAAATTCAATATCCTCTGTAAGAAGGAAGAATTTCCACCCCCCAACCTCATTGATAACTTCGGATGAAAACATAAAGCCTGTACCCGATACGGCACATGATGTATTAAGAAGCATTCTTGCATTGTTTAAATACTTGCTTTCTCTTAAAAACCAAAGCCCATAGCCTGCGCTTATCCAGTTGTCTCCGTAATTTTTAGAGTTACGGTAGCTTGTTACAATATGATATCCATCAGAGAAAACCTTGTTCATCTCCTCAATGTATTTCGTGTCTAAAATGTTATCGGCATCTAAAACTAAAAAGCCGTCAAAAAAGCTATTTCCGTAATCGTTTACTATATTTTCGTAAAGAAACTCCAACGCATAGCCCTTGCCTATATTTTTATCGTTAAATCTTTCGTAAACAACAGCACCGAGTTCCCTTGATATCCCAGCCGTATTATCGGAGCAGTTATCTGCCACAACGAAAATAGTAATTAAATCCTTTTTATAGCTTTGCTGATGTATGCTCTTTATAAGATTACCGATAACCGCTTCCTCATTTCTTGCGGATATCAAAACGCCGATACGGTTGAACCTTTGATTTTTATGCGCCTTGCTTTTGAACAAAAACGGTACTGCTATATAAAAAAACTGATATGCATAGCAAGCTATGAAAAAAATCTGCAAAATTCTACTTATTAAATTGAATACTGCCATATCTCTCCTATTGTAATTTTATTTTAAGTATAACAAAAGCATTCGTACGGTATGATTATACCATTGATGTAGTGTATAGTCAATGAGTTTAATGTTTTTTACAAATATTCTTGCCAAATAAAAAGCAAATTTGTAATTTTTCACAAATAAAACCTTACATTTTATTGACTTTTGAGCGAAAATGTAGTATACTGTGCCTATATACGCGCGGGTATCTAAAAGGAGGTTCAGCTAACTTGAAATTATTTAGAAAAACAAAATTAAATAAATTAGTAAAATTTGCAATAATTGCATTATGTATAGCTATGATGTCAATAATTTTCGTATCCTGTGGCGTTGACAAAAGCACACGCTTAATTAAAATAGATTACGAAAATATGACAATAGTTGGCTCATCCTTAAAGGATTTTAGCAAGATGTTTGATGAGCAGGACACACTTGATCCATCATGCAATTTAGGTGGGGATGCTAAAACAGCGTTAGGCGCATATGATTATGACGCTAACGGCTCCATTGATGATGTTGATAAGGCGGGTTATTTTGATTTTACGGTTGACCTTTTTGCACCGTACATGGTTCAGTATGTGTATGCATATTTTGAAAATGATGGCTCAAGCTTAAAAATTGAAACCGGTACACCATTCGCTTACGAAAACCAAGTAAATTTTGAAAACGGCGTTAAGAAGTGGAACAAAATTGAGGTAAACCAAGAAACAAGATATCTTGATTTAACATTCCAAAACGGAAAAGCACCAAGCGAGGTTTTAATTTACGGTTATCAAACAGGAGAGGCTGACCCCATAAATACAGAGAAGCGCCAAAACAAAACCTTTGATTACCTTTTAGGCATGAACGGTAACACAGAGGACTACAAAAACAACGTAAATCGCGTAATGTGCGCGCCTTACTTCCGTGATTATATTAACTGGGCATGGTTTTATGAGTATGCTAGATATCCAAAGCCCGGCACACAGTTTGCTTCATTCTTTGCAAACGCTTATGATGGCGCGTATGCCAACCTAAAGAAGTTTAATGTTGAGCCTGTGCCTTGCTTTATGTTTACAGGCGAGGTTAAAATTGAGGGAATTGACTCGCGCTTACCTGAGGCGTACGCTATGTATGGCGAGCTTCTATTCCAAATTGGCGCAAGATACGGCAATAACCCAATGAACACCCCTGATGTTGTAGTGCTTTTAAATAGTCGCGCTCCTAAGAAAATTAACCTTGACATAATTAAATGGATTGAAGCGGGCAACGAGCCAAACGGCGAGGGCAACGACGGCTTTAATCCTTACGAAATGGCAGCTCTTACATCAACCGCTTATGATGGACATTGCAATACAGTAACAGCTCCATCGGGAAGTGGCGTAGGCGTTAAAAACGCTGACCCTAATCTAAAAATGGCAATGGCAGGTCTTGCAGGCGTTGGCACACGATATGTAAAAGCAATGGTGCATTGGATGAAATTTAACCGTGCAGATGGCAAGGTAGCTATGGAAGCATTCAATGTTCATACATACTGCCGTAAGACAGAAAGCTATAACGGATACACCATAAGCTATGGCGTAGCTCCTGAAATTGGCAATATTACAGGCGAGCTTAAAAAGCTTGTTGAGTTTAGAGATAAGTATTATCCTGAAATTGAGGTTTGGCTAACAGAGTTTGGTTGGGATACAAACACCAGCTATGTAACAGAAAATGCTTGCCACCCATATGGAGAATTCTCTGCAAGAGAGCTTCAAGCTATGTGGCTTGTACGCGCTTACTTCATGTTTGCATCAATCGGCGTTGACCGTTGCGCAATGTATATGTGCTCAGACCTAGGCGATGATGCAACCTCAACAGGCAAATACGGCACTAGCGGAGTAATTGCAAGTAACGGAGAGTTTAAGGACTCATACTACTATATCTACACATTAAGAAACACAATGGGCGATATGTATTTTACTGAAATCATTGATTCAGGCAATGAGGATGTATGGATTTATCGCTTTGAAAACGGAAAGGGCAAATCCTGCTACGCTGTATGGTGCCCAACAATGGATAGCGTAGAGGTAGATAACTTCAAATTAAACATTGACGGAGATAGCGCTTACATGGTTGAGTTCGAATACGGCACAACAGAGGGTGTAAAAACAAACGTTTCCGTTGAAAATAAAACAGTAACAGTTGATGTAAGTGAGCGTCCTGTACTTGTATTTTGTGAATAATTTAAACCCCAAGGAGAAAAGAAAAATGAAACCACAAAAGATTAGAATTACACCAGAGATGATTATCAATGACATGGGTATTGAAAGAGTTGAAAATCTCTTTTGCGAATTTGATAACGATGGCGACCCACTATACGGTATAGAGGGACAAATTCCACAAATTCACCATAGACACGACCATTGGTGGATCGGTCAAACAGATATGTCATTTACTGTTGAGCTTGATGGTATTTACCAAATTACAAACATGTATATCTTTAATAACTATGATGAGCATAAGCCTGAAAAGGATAAGGCTGACTACGGTGTTCGTAAGGTTAGAGTTAAGATGGGTACACCATTTACTTGGGAGTATAACGAGGAGCTTGCACCTGAGGTTAGAAAATGGACAGGATTTGAAACTAACTATAAAACAAGATATATCAACTTCAGCTTTAATAACAACCAAGCACCAAGCGAAATTATCGTTTACGGCTATAAGGTTGAGGATGTGGTTGATGAAATTCCTGAAAGAACAGAGCATAAAAAGAAGAGCTTAGAGCATTTCGTTGGCATGAACGCATTTATCAATGATGGTAATGATGTATTAAGAGCAGTAAACTATATCCGTGAGTACCACCCATGGACATGGTCATGTGTTCCTGACAGAGAAAATACAAAGCTTGCAATGAGCCCATCATTTGCAGGACCTTGGGACTTTGATGATTACTACACAAAGCTTCATAAGTGGGGCATTGAATGTGTACCAACATATTCTACTCACTCAAAGCGCGACCCTAAGGACCAGGTTTGCGATTCAACCGACCCATATAACTATTATAGCTATGCAGCAATGTTATTCCAAGTAGTTGCAAGATACGGTAGCAATAAGGATATTGACCCAGATTTAATTCAAGTTGCTGACGGTCAAGAAAAGAAAATTGGTCTTGGCGTTATGAAAGCCCTTGAACCGCTTAACGAGCCGGACGGTACATGGCTTGGTAGAATTCCTTACTACACACCATTTGAGCATGCAGCATTTTTAAGCATGTGCTATGATGGACACGAGGGCAAATATAAGAATGTAGGCGTTAAGCAGGCTGACCCTAACTTTATGATGTCAATGTCAGGCGGCGCGGGACTTCACTATGGCAGACTTCGCGCGATGCAATTCTGGTGCAAGTACAACCGTAAGGATGGAAAGCTTCCATTTGATGTAATCAACGCTCATTGCTACTGCGGTAAGAAGCTTGATGCGGATGGCGTAGCAGCAAAATACGGCAATGTTAACCTTGAGGACCGTGGCGACCAAGGTCAAGCAATTTGGGTTGGTATTTCCCCTGAGGAAGGCAATATCGTAGGCGCATTCGATAAGATTCGTGATTTCAGAGACAGATACTATCCAAATATGGAAATTTGGTTAACAGAGTTCGGTTGGGACACTAACCAAAGCTTTAAGACCTCAACATCTGCTCACGCATATGCAGAATACACAGGAAGACAGGTTCAAGCTATGTGGCTTGTTCGTGAATACTTGCTCCTTTCATCAATCGGCATTGAAAAGGCTGCTATGTATATGTCAAGAGACTGTGGTCCTGAGGAAACAGCCGTTGGTAAGTACGGCTCAAGCGGACTTATCAGATTCCCAATTGAAATTGACCCAACAAACGTAATTCAAGGTAATAAGAAGGATTCCTTCTATTATGTATATACATTAAAGGAAATGCTTAAGAATTGCTACTTTGATTCAATTCTTGATTCAGGTAACGAAAATGTAATGCTCTTTAAGTATGTAACAAACGAGGGTAAAGCAAAATATGCAGTATGGTGCAAAACCTCTGACGGTACAAAAGTTCCTGACTATAAATTAAATGTAGGCAACGGCGACTTTAAATTAGTTCAATTCGTAAACGAAGCATATGCAGGTAAGCAATCCGACCTTGAAAACGAAAACGGCGTTGTAACCGTAAACGTAAGCGAAAACCCAATTTTCGTAGTAGAAAAATAAGAACATGCTACGCAGAACCTTGTTACTCACAAGTTCGTAATAATAACAACAAAAAGGCAACTCGTTTGGGTTGCCTTTTTTAGTAAATTGCAAAATAAACAAAATTTTGTTATTTCATAAATCTTTGAAAAAATTTATCTGCTACTATTTG
>JAZSHT010000142.1:0-10105 GCA_045533435.1 Eubacteriales bacterium
TTTAGGACCGAGAACCTTACCGAGACGACCGATAACACCCATCATATCAGGAGTTGCGATTACAACGTCGAACTCAAACCAGTTTTCCTTTGTAATCTTTTCAACGTAGTCAATATCACCAACGTAGTCAGCGCCTGCATCAAGAGCAGCCTTTGCCTTGTCGCCCTTAGCGAATACAAGTGTACGAACTGTCTTACCTGTACCGTGTGGGAGAACAACTGCACCTCTTACCTGTTGGTCAGCGTGACGTGAGTCAACGCCAAGACGAACGTGAACTTCGATTGTTTCATCAAATTTAGCCTTTGCTGTTTCGCAAACTAATTTCATTGCTTCAGCTGGATCATAGAGCTTTGAAGCTTCAATGAGTGCAACACTTGCACTATATTTCTTTCCCATTTTCATCTCAAATTACCTCCTAATCCTTATTCCTCAACAGTAATGCCCATAGAACGAGCAGTACCAGCGATCATGCTCATAGCAGCCTCTAAAGAACCTGCATTTAAGTCAGGCATCTTTGTTTCAGCAATCTTTTGTACTTGTTCCTTTGTGAGCTTAGCAACCTTTGTCTTGTTAGGAGCAGCTGAAGCAGTTTCGATACCTGCAGCCTTCTTAATAAGAACTGGAGCTGGTGGAGTCTTTGTGATAAATGTGAATGAACGGTCAGCATATACTGTGATTACAACAGGAATGATGTAACCGATATCATTTTTTGTTCTTTCGTTAAATTCCTTTGTGAAGTTAGGAATTGAAACACCGTATTGACCAAGGGCTGGACCGATTGGTGGTTGTGGTGTTGCTTTACCTGCAGGGATTTGAAGTTTAATGTAACCCTGAATTTTCTTAGCCATAATTAAAAACCTCCTAAGTGGTACTCTACGAGAGAATTAGAAAAAGATTTTTCTCTCTCCCACTGATTTGTGACTATCATAGCAGTCACGAGCTATAATTTTATTTCTTTTTGATTGCTTTCGCATCAAGACTTACAGGCATATCACGGCCTATAGATGATACGATAACGGTAACCTCTTGAGCGTCATCAGAAATTTCGCTGATTTTACCGCTGTGGCCAGTTAAGAAACCATCAATGATTTCTACCTCATCGCCAATTGTGAACTTGTTAAGCTCAACCTTTTCTTCAACTGCAATAGCAAGCGCTTCCTCATCTGTTAGCGGAACTGGACGAGATCCAGGACCTACAAAGCCTGTAACTCCACTGATGTTTCTGATAACATGCCATGTTTCATCGTTCATAACCATTTTAACAAAAACATAAGCAGGGAAGATTTTCTCTTCAACAATCTTTTCCTTGCCCTTTGCATCAACAGTTGTAGTTGTGATTACAGGAATCTTAACATCAAAAATTGATTCTTGAAGATTTCTGTACTCAACAGCCTTTTCAATAGTTGCTTTAACCTTATTCTCGTAACCAGTGTAGGTATGTACAACATACCATCTTGGTCCGACATTAAGCTCGTTAAAATCACTCATCGCTGCACCTCTTTATAGAGAGAGAAGCCATCTGAAAAGTGAACCGAGACCTAAGTCAACAAGACCGATAGCAACACCAAATACAATTAAACCAACAAGAACTATACCAAAGCTTTTTGTTGTAGCCTTTAAGTTAGCCCATTTGATTTTCTTGAATTCGCTCTTGAGCCCCTTGAGTCTTTTGCCGAGTCTGGCGAAGAAACTGGGCTTGTCTGATTTTTGAGTCTTTACATTTGTCTTGTCTGCCATACTCTCACTCCTTACTTAGATTCCTTGTGCAAGGTGTGCTTACGACAAAAACGACAGAACTTGTTCATTTCAAGTCTATCAGGGTCGTTCTTCTTGTTTTTCTTTGTGTCGTAATTACGTTGCTTGCATTCTGTGCAAACGAAAGTAACCTTGACTCTTGCTTCATTAGCCATTTTTGCGGCACCTCCTAATTATGATTTGGGTAAAACCCATAAATTTGCACTTTCGTGCATTTTGTACCTCCCTCTTACAAGAGGATTTACCTATTTTTTGACATTTTTGCGCGCCAAAAAAAGTACCCCATACAAGAGGTGCAACTATTGTAACACATAAATATCAACTTGTCAAGTGCTTTTCCAATATTTTTATCGCTTTTTTATAATTATTTATCTTGATATTTATATAATAATATGCTACAATATACTATGGAAATTTATATTTAAATGTAGAATTTATCTTGAATGGAGACAATATGATACACGAATATTTAGAGTGCGGTCAAATAACACGGGCTCACGGCATAAATGGTGCAATGGTAGTAAATCACTTTTGCGACAGCTCCGAGATTTTCATGGAGCTTAAAACTGTATATTTTAAGGAAGGGAACAGCTATAAGGCAGTAAAGGTTAAAAAGTCCTCTCCTTACAAAAACTCCGTAATCGTTTTGCTTGATGGCTTTACAACTCCAGAGCAGGTAGTAAGCGTTAGAATGAAAACAATTTACGCTAAAAGAGAGGACCTTTTAGTTGATGAAAATGACTTTTTCATAGTTGACCTAATCGGCTTAGAGGTAAGAGATGCTAATACTAATGAGCTTTATGGCACACTCAAGGATGTTATCAACCAAGGCGCGCAGGATATTTATGTAATTAAGCGCGAAGGAAAGAGCGATGCATATATTCCTGCCATTGGCGAATTTGTTAGCGAAATTTCCTTAGAAACAGGAATTAAAATCACACCTATTGAGGGAATGATTGATTAAAACATTTAAAAGGTATGCAAAATGAGATTTGATATAATGACGCTTTTTCCCGAAATGGTTGAAGCGGTTTTAAATGAAAGCGTAATCGGCAGAGCGCAAAAAAATAATCTTATCACAGTAGAGGCTCATAATATTCGAGATTACACCCTTGATAAGCACAAGAAAACAGATGACGCTCCATACGGCGGAGGCAAGGGAATGCTTATGGCAACTCAGCCTATTTGCGATTGCTTCAAGGCTGTTTGTGAAAAACAGCCCGAGGGAAAAAGATATGTAATTTACGCCTCTCCCCGTGGCAGAATTTTCAATCACGAAATTGCAAAGGAGCTAACACAGTATGATAACATAGTTATCCTTTGCGGACATTATGAGGGCGTTGACCAAAGAGTGATTGATGAAATAGTTGATGAGGAAATTTCCATAGGCGACTATGTTTTAACAGGAGGCGAAATTCCCGCATGCATCATGGTTGATGCAGTTTCACGCCTTATTGATGGAGTTTTATCAGATAAGGAATGCTATGAAAAGGAAAGTATAGCATCAGGACTTTTAGAATACCCTCAATATACTCGCCCCCCCTTGTTTAATGGCAAAGAAGTCCCTGAGGTTTTACTTTCTGGTCATCATGCCAACATTGATAAATGGCGACTTGAAAAATCCTTAGAGCTAACTAAGGAACGCCGCCCTGACCTTTACGAAAAATATATTGAAAAAAATGGCTTACCCTTCACAAAAAAGCGTAAGTAAACTATATACCAAGCTGTATATTTAAGATTGGATGTGAGAAATTGGAAAGAAAAAAGAAAAGCAAGATAGATGGTCGTTCAATGTTTGATGTTATCAGTGAAAAATTCTTTTTCCTTTTAAAAAACGGAATATTCGGCAGATTCTTTACCTCATACGATGAGGCTAATGAAAAATACCTGCAATCCTCTAAACGAAGAAGAAAAATGGTGGGACACAGCAAATTTAAAAAATCTGTCTCCAAATCAATTCAAAAAAATGTTATTATAAAAGCATTCCTTCAGCTTGCTGAATGGTTACTTCGCGTTACAACGCGTGATTATGGTTTTATACTAATAACAATGGGTGCTACAATAGCGTTACTGTATCCATTAAACGAATATGTATTATTCTTGGAAGTAACATTCCATATGTTTGTTTCTGGATTAATTGTGTGCGCTTTGGGTATTCCTTTTTTACTGTCAGGAAAATCAATATCAGCAAATATTTGTAAAAGTAAGCTAGGCGATTTGATTTTGTTCAAATTCTTTGGTATAAGCAAGGAAAGAATGAGACAAACAGCCGAAAAAAAGCGCGTATCATTTACTAATGTAGCGTTTTTTGTTGGCATAGGCTTAGGTGTTTTATCTTATTTTACAACACCTCTTGGCTTGGTTGGAATAATACTTCTAGTCATACTAGCATACTGTGTTTTGCGCCATCCTGAAATAGGAGCATTGGTGGTTATTACAATATTGCCATTTGCATCTGCAAAAATATTGCTTTATTGTGTTTTATTCGTTCTGTTTAGCTACACAATGAAATGTATTCTAGGCAGAAGAACATTTAAAATTGAATATTTTGACATTTTTGTCATAATGATATTTGTTATAACATTTATTCGCGGCGCTATCTCAACAAATCCTAAGGAATCAATTATAAGCGCATCATTTTTAGCATGCTTTACCTTGTTCTATTTTGTTTTAACTAACTTAATACGCTCAAAGGAATGGTTTAGAAGATGCTTGATTTCTTTGGTTTTTTCCGGTTTAGCAGTAGCTGTTATTGCAATAATTCAAGTGATATTCGGAAATGTAGATGTAAATATTCCACAGCTTTCGTTTTTATTCATTGACGGAAAAAATGCAGTGGGCACCTTTAATGATTCTAATGTATTAGCTCACTATCTTACAGCCGTAATCCCATTCTCAATGGTCCATTTTATATCTGAGAGAAACGGATGGAAGAAATTTAACGGTGTTTTAATTGGCATAATTATGGTAGTGGCATTGTGCCTTACAAACTCACTTTCTGGTATTGTGGGCATAGCATGCGCAACACTACTGCTTCTAATGATATTTAATAGAAACTATGTGTATCTAACCCTTGCAATTTTAGTAATGTGCCCTGTTCTTTATTTTACACTTCCAAAAAATGCACTTGAAAGCATTTTATCAACAAAGCTCCTTGCAGGTGTGTCGCTGAGCGGATTGATTGATGAAACAATGCATGGTTTAAAATTAATACTTGAAAAGCCCTTTGGTATTGGACTTGGCGAAGAAAACTTTAAAGCAATATTCCAAACTAATGAAGGATATTTTGATAATGCAATAATTCAAGCATTGTTAGAGTACGGAATAATAGTGTTTATCGGTATATTAGTGTTTGCCGTTATGCTTATTAGACTTACGTTCTCCTATTGCTTAAAGGCTAAAAACCAATATAGAAAAATAAATTGCTGCGCAAGCTTTTGCGCCGTTACAGGACTTACATTAGCAGGCGTTGCAAATTATACTTGGCACGATAAGAGAATATTTTTAATGTTTTGGATTTTAATTGCTCTTTCCTTTGCATATATTCGCATAGAAAGAGAAGAAAATGCTCCCGAAAGCTTGATATATGACCATACTATGTCAGTTTTAGACATCGTTCTTGATGAAGAAGCTAATCAGGATAAAACTCCAAGCAGAAAATATGTTCGCTTGCCCAAAAACAGCGATGCTAAGCTAAAAAAGCAAATAAGCGATTATACATCTAATAGTAGGGAAAAACAACAGCAAAGGGAAGAATTTAATAATTCAAGTGAATATCAAATAATAGAAAACACCTTGGAAAATCCACTTGAAATAGAAAAAGCGCCTCTGAAAATACAGATAGCGGATGCTGATTCTATTGATGCGATTACCGAAGATGATGCATAGCTTTTGATATTGATTAACCTCACTTTATATCAGGCAAAAACAAGGAGGTAAAAAATGTTTATAGATAAGGTTAAAATTTATGTAAAGGCAGGAAATGGTGGCAATGGCTGCGTTTCCTTTAGAAGAGAAAAATATGTTGCCAAGGGCGGACCCGATGGCGGCGATGGTGGAAATGGCGGAAATGTTATTTTCACTATTGATAAAGGCACAAATACACTTTTATCATTTAGATATAAAAGAAAATTTGTAGCAACAAATGGTGGAGATGGCGCAGGAGCCAAGTTCCACGGTAAAAACGGCGAGGATATTATTATTAAAGTGCCTGAGGGAACGCTTATTAAGGATGAAAAATCCGGTAAAATATTAAAGGATATGTCTGACTGCGAGGATTGGATTTGCGCCAAGGGCGGTCGCGGTGGCTGGGGAAATAAGCATTTTGCCACACCAACTCGCCAAATTCCAATGTTTGCAAAAAGCGGAACAAAGGGACAGGAATGGGAATTAGTTCTTGAGCTTAAAATGCTTGCCGATGTAGGACTTGTAGGCTTGCCAAGTGCAGGAAAGTCATCACTACTTGCAGCGGTTAGCGATGCAAGACCTAAAATCGCAGATTATCACTTCACAACTCTTTCTCCAAATTTAGGCGTTGTAAGAGTAAGAGAAGGACACGGCTTTGTAATGGCTGATATTCCAGGACTAATTGAAGGCGCATCTGAGGGACAAGGCTTAGGTCATTCATTCTTACGCCACATCGAAAGATGCAGATTGTTAGTTCAAGTCGTTGATATTTCTTGCTTTGAGGGCAGAAATCCAATAGATGATATCAAGGTAATTGATGAGGAGCTTTCTAAGTTTTCAGCAGAGCTATCAACAAGACCTCGTATTATCTGTGCAAACAAGGTTGACTCCCTTGACAGAAGCGTAGTTGACATTGATGCTTTTGAAGCATACATTAAAGAACGCGGTTGGGATTTGATTTACATTTCAGCATATACAGGCGAAAACACCGATGAGCTTATTGAAAAAATTGATAATATGCTCACAGAGCTACCACCACTTACAATCTACGAAGCAGACTATGCTCCTGAGGACGCTATTTTAAGCGATGGCGATGACCATGCAATTACAATTACAAAGGATGATAAGGGAACATTTGTAGTTGAGGGCGAATGGCTCTTTAACTTGGTTGGTCAGGTTAATTTCTATGACAGAGAATCACTATCATTCTTCCAAAGAGTTTTACTCAAAAGTGGAGTTATTGACAAGCTCAAGGAGGCAGGCTGCAAGGATGGAGATGCTGTTTCAATTTATGATTTTGAATTTGATTTCATAATTTAAGAGGAAGTAAAAATGAAAATTAACATAGGATGCCACCTATCCGTATCAGGCGGATATACAAATATGGGCAAAACCGCAATTTCAATCGGCGCAAATACATTTCAGTTTTTTACGAGAAATCCAAGAGGAGGCGGAATTAAAGTTCCCACCGATGAGGATATCAATGGGCTTATTAAAATAATGAAGGAAAATAATTTCGCTCCCATTATTGCCCATGCGCCATATACATTCAATCCATGCGCGGCTGATGAAGGAATTCGTGATTACACAAAAAGAACTATGGTGGAGGATTTACGCCTTCTTGACAAAATTCCAAATGTTCTTTATAATTTCCATCCAGGCAGCCATGTTTCACAGGGGGCTGAAATTGGAATTGCAAAAACCATTGATACATTGAACGATATTTTGAAAAATAGCGAAAGAACTATGGTTCTTATTGAAACAATGGCGGGCAAGGGAAGCGAAATAGGCAGAACCTTTGAGGAAGTAAAAGCAATAATTGATGGAGTTGAAGACAAGGATAGAGTAGGTGTGTGCCTTGATACCTGCCATGTTCACGATGGCGGTTACAGAATTGCCGAGGATGTAAACGCAGTAATTGAGGAGTTTGACAGAATTATCGGAATTGATAAGCTAAAAGCAATACACCTAAACGATTCTAAAAATCCACTAGGAGCTAAAAAGGATAGACACGAAACAATCGGCAACGGATATCTTACCTTAGACTCTATTATTAAAATTATTTCTCATCCTGTAATTTCTAAGCTCCCAATTTGCTTAGAAACTCCAAACGAGCTTGATGGCTATGCCAAGGAAATTGCGCTTTTGAAGGATGCAGTTGCAGATTTATAATATATACTTAGGAGAATAATATGAGTAAGAACTGTCAAATTTGTGGAAAGAACAGCGGAATTTATCCACTATGTACAGAACATTTGAAAATGAAATCTGAGGGAAAGGTAGTCAAATGTGAAAAATGCGGTCTTTGGCACCTTGCAAATGAAAAATGTAGATGTGAGGCTAACACCCAAGCACCAAATGTGGTTGCTAATAAGCCAGCCAAAGGTGATGAAATCTGTATAATTTGTGGTGAAAAAGCACCTAACGGACATTTATGTCGTAATTGCTACTACGAAATGCGCGATTTTAAGGATAGCTTTGATAAAAATTCCAAGGTATTTGATATGAAGGATTATTATTTTAACCTTCGTTCAAATATATATAGAATGAAATCATTTGACTACATAAAAAGCAATTGCAATAAGCTTATGGCTATTGCAAACTTTGTAAATGAAATGTTCAAGGATACATCATTAACTGATAGAGCGGTTAATGATATCAAGGATATAGTTGAATCTAAAAAGCCAAAGGAAGAGGAAAGAGTATCCGAGGAAGTGAAGCAAAAGGACAGCCACAAGGAAGAGCTTCGCAGAACATGTGATGGTCACTATGTAAAAAGCGATCCAGAGGTTGTTATTGACGACATCCTTTATGATGCAAGAATAGTTCACTGCTATGAGAAAAAGGTGCCAATTGACTGTGATGAGCAAACTATCAAATGTGATTGGTTCATCCCTGTAACTGACAGTAGACATGGCATTTATATTGAATATTGGGGAATGAACACAAAGGACTATTTATTGAATAAGGAGCGCAAAAGACAAGCGTACAAGGAGCATAATATTCCACTTATCGAAATCGAAAAGGATGATTACAAGGATAGACCGGGCTTGTCTGATAGAATTATATCTGAAATAAACAAATTAGCAAAGAAGTATTTCAATATTATTGATTATCTAAAATAAATACACAAAAGTCAGCAAATGAGAGATTTAAACTCTCCTTTGCTGACTTTTTTAAATTATATTATCAATACTAACTCTTTCATGGTCTGAAATTAGCTCTATATAATTAATAAGTAGAGATTTCTTTTCCTCTAATGTTGAAAAATCACCAATTTTATATAGCGAAGCAATAGCGGATAGCATATCCTCAATTTTGTCAGTTTCCTTAGTAGATGAAGATAAACCAATCCAAAAAATGTTTTTATCCCATAGCTTCGTTAAGCTTTCATACTTATCATAATCCTCATTTAAAAGCTTAACACCCTCAATCAATTTGCTGGTTACATTTTTCGTATATACGGAATTGATAATAACTACAATCAAAATTAAAGCTATTATACACAAGCATATGATAAATTCCTTCATTATTTATTCCTCAGCCTTTTTCCTTCATTATTATATAAATATCATTTTTATCATTTACCGTAAGCAAAAAAACCTCATCTAATTTACAATTTTTGCTTTCTAAGACTTTTTTCAACCACTTGTTGTTTTTTTGAGAAAGAATTAAATTGCTTTCGTTTATTTTGCCATCAATGATAACAGCATGACAAATACCCTCGTTTTCAATATCTATCCTTAAATCACTAGGAGTTATAGGCTGAAATTCCTTTTTTAGAAATACAGACAACTGACCATCCTGCTCAAGTATAGCGTAATCTACCTGTGAAATATCGCTTATATTTTTTGCTCTCAGCTGACCTAACAGCTCGCTTATACCAATCCTAGCATTTTTTAACTCCTTTTGATTTAGCTTTCCCTTGCATATCAAAATGCTTGGATTGCCCTCAAATATTTTTTTGAAAGCGTTGAATTTTAAAATCAAAAAGGAAATAACAACCTCATAGCACAACAGAAGCACAATGGGTAAAAAAGAATAGGATAAAGGAACAGATAAATCCTGTATAGGAATTGTAGCAAGCTCGGAAATCATAAAGGTAATTACTAATTCGGATATTTGCAGGTCTCCAATTTGTCGTTTTCCTGTAATCCGTATCATACTAACAAGTAAAAAGTAAATAAGCGTAGTTCTAATAAGTACCGTCGCCATATTGCCTCGCTGAAGTTTTTTGTATTATTATCATCAAATTAAGTAAAAATATTCTAAAAAATATAAAAAATTTCAAAAAAGGTATTGACAAATAAATAACATTAATATATAATAAAAGTCCACCGAATTCCAATAAATCAATACATTTTCAACTTTTTTTAAAAAACTTAAAAAAAATTCAAAAAAGGTATTGACAAAGAGGAAGCGAAGTGATATAATAGCTGAGCGT
>JAZSHT010000078.1:0-9824 GCA_045533435.1 Eubacteriales bacterium
ATTGCAAAGCTTTGCTTTGCAGGTAAATTACAAAACTACCGTTTTGTAGGTAAATTGTTACTTCGTAACAGGTAAATTAAATTTGCAAGCAAATTTAGCTGCGCCAAAAGGCGCGGACAGGGGACGGGGGCGCGTCTGTGAAATCAAATATGTAATTCGCTGACCGCTGACTGCTAACGGCTGTGAGCGTAGCGAACCAAAAAAGCCCTGCGAGTGCAAGGCTTGGTTCTTTGAAAATTGAATATTATAAACGATATTACGATGCTACATGAAATCGCTTCGCAAAATAAGTTGAACTATGTTCAAATGAAGTTGCCGTTGGCAAATCTCGCTGACCGCTAACAGCTAACGGTTGTGAGCGAGCGAACTCTGCGGCTATGTCTCTATAACAAGCACATTAACTCTGCCGCTACGATAAGTCAGCGCATCAATAGCTATCATTCCTTTTCCGTAAAAGGGCTCAGAGCAGTCAGGCTCTCGTGTTTTGTCAAACATTCTGCCAAGAGCGCAGTTACGGTGTCCGCAAACGATTATTTTATTTTCAAGCGTTGCGCCTGCATCGTAAAACTGTTGCCATTCGTACCATCTAGTGTCGCCCCACTCATAGTCGCTAGCGTAACGGTATTTTTCATTTGCAACAGGCTTATCTCCCTCAAAATTAACAGGCACCCAACCATGAACGAAAATGTACTCCCCATTTTCATAGTAGTTGCGCATATAGTCAATAAAGGACATAAGCTCATAAATCTTGGCTTTGTTATCAATTTTGTTAATGTAGCCACTTGAATTGATAGCATTACCACCAAGAAATTCAAGAATTGTTATATCCGTACCGTTTAAAACATCAGTCCTTGTAATATATCCTCGCTCTAAAGCATTGTATAGCATATCCTCGTGGTTGCCCTTAATTAAAAACTTCCGTCTAAGGCTTTTTACAAATTCATAAACCTTGGTGTTTTCCGTGCCACGGTCAAATAAATCTCCACAGCTTACAAAATAATGCTTTGGATTATCCTTGTCGAAGCCTGCTTCATTTAATGCTTTTATTAATTCTGTATAGTGTCCGTGAACATCAGAAACAACAAAAAGTATAATTGACATAGAGTGCTCCTTTCTTTGAGGGTGTAGGGATATAGACTAAAATATATACTTTAATTTAGCACTTTCGCCATGCCCAGGATAAATAGTTATCTCCTCATCCATTTTTGCAATTTGCAAAAGAGATGCTCTCATAAGTGAGCTATCTCCGTATAAGAAGTCAGTCCTTCCATAGCCCTGTGCAAAAATCACATCTCCGGTTAGCATTATCTTGCCTTGCTCATCTAAAAGGCAAATGCAACCGGGAGTATGCCCAGGGAAGTTAAGCACCTTAAGCTTGCTGTCCCCAATAGTTAAGGTGTCGCCGTTATTAACAAAGGTATAGTCATAATTGTATGTGCATGGCTCTCCTACTAAATAGGAAACATTTGCGATTTTGTCGGTTAAAACCTTATATTCATCTGTATGGCAAATAACACTTGCATTTGGAAATGCTTCTATATATTCGCCAATATAGTTAGCGTGATCGTAATGACCGTGAGTCAACACTAAATACTTAACGGTTAGACCTTTATCCTTTATAAATTCCTCTAAGTATTTAACCTTAACGCCAAGGTCAACAATCATACATTCGTTTTTGTCCCACACAACATAGGCGTTTGAGGACAAAAGCCCGTTTGGAAAAGTTTTTATTTGCATAAATAACCTCATTTTATTTTTTTAGTTATGAGCTTAACTATGTTAAGCGTTATGAATTTACTCCGTAAATGTTATGATATGATTGGTTTTTAAACTACGAAGCATTATAACTACGCGAAGCGTATCATAACTTGCGTAGCAATCATAACTTGCCAAAGGCAATCATAGTTGCATACAGTAATCACACCGTGATTACTGTATGCTTCCCCCACGGTGGAACAACATCATCGTTATTGATAACCCATAATACCGGTATGCCCATGGCTTTATCCTCTTTAGGAAATGGCGCATAGCCATCAGTTAAAATTACAATGCTTGTTGGCATCTCGTCCTTCATTTCCTTTTTTACATAATCAAATATAATGTCAAAGCGTGTGCCACCGCCACCGTATAGGCGTATAATATCAAGGTCCTCAACAGTTGAAAAGGGAACAGGCGGAACAACCACCGCATCAAAGAATCCGAGATACCCCTCTAATTTTCCACCAAATTGCTCAATAGCGCCACGAATTTCCTGAAATGCCTGCGATATCATATCATCACTCATAGAGCCTGATGTGTCAATCATAAATAGCACATTTTTAACTGCTTCCGTAGGCTCATTAAGGTCGGGAAGCATAAATATTGAGTCGGAAAAACGCCTGTCAGGTGGATTAAATGAGTAATCATTTATTTCCTCTTGAACGAAGTTATCTAAAACCTCACGCCAGTTGGTTTGAGCTTTTTTGCGCTCCTTTAAAATTCTTTCAGCAAACGCAGGAAGCGAGCCGCAAGCATTTGAGGGGTCCTCAATAGATACTATTTTGCAAGCATCCTCAAAATGGTTATCCCAAGCATCTATGTCTTGAATATTTTCATCATTTGTCCAAAAGGAATGGTCATCAAATACGAAATATCCGCCACGGAATTTGCCCTTTTGATTTTTACCGCCACCGCCTGAGGCTTTATTTCCCTTGCCGTTTTTATTGTCGCTGCCCTGTGATGAATTGCTCTGCGAATTATCGCCATCACCACCGCCTAAGGTGCTTCCGCCATTTTTACGCTTCATTTCCTTAGGAAGCATATCATATACCTCCTCGGCGGTGTACATATGACCCGGATTGCCGTTAGGGGCTAAATGCATAAGTGGCTCGCCACCAATAGAAATACGCCTATAATTGTCCCCAAAGGACTTTAAAATATTTGAGTTTACAACAATATCACAAGCAATATTAAATGCTTCTTGATTATAGTCATGACCTCTTAAGCAATGCTTTAAGGCAATATGCAAAATTTCATGCATTAAAACGAATTCCGTTTCCTCATCGGAAAGGCTTTCCAAAAATGTGGGAGAAAATGCTATTCTCTTGCCATCAGTATAAGCCGTTTCACACTTTTCATCAAGAGCAAATTTTGTATGAGCTAAAAGAAGCCCATAAAAGCTATGGGAGTGAAGAAGTCTCATACGGCATGAAAGAAGCTTGGTTGCATACTCCTTTGCTTTAGTTTGGTCTATTGCCATCTAACCACCTCAACCGTTAAGTAGCTTGCCCTTTGTCTGTAAGAATTTTACAAAGGATGGGGAAGCCATAAGCTTATCTCTTAATCCAATAGCTAAGTAGTTCTTAACTAATACGAATGCATAATCGGATGGAAGCTTGAATGCATATTCAATAGAGCTTTCAAGCTCTTTTATATTGTTGCTATTTTCTCTTGCGTATGCAGTCATTGAGGAAACTAATGCATATAGTGCATCAGTACCCTTTGGTACGATATTGCATCTACCCTTAAATATATCCTCAATTTTTGGAAGAGTAGAGAAGATTCTGCACCATGATGCAAATTCTACTGCAACACCCTTGCCGATAAGACCGCAAATCAATGAATACGATGCATCAACATCATCATTGTTAAGCTTTAAAATATTGCTTACCATTTCCCATGAACGAGGCGTTGTAAATGCTAAATCATCGCTAGCGTTTTCGTTTTCAATAAGCATATCCTGCCTAAATGATAAAAAGCCCACAACCTTTGGAGAAATACCGCTTGTAACCGCCCATCTTTGCCATGACTCAAAGTTACTTTCAATTTCAAGATGGCATAAACGGTTAGCCAAGGCTCTTGGCATTTTATAAGCAACGGACTTATCGGTTACACGGTTACCTGCTGCAATTACAATACAGTTATCAGGTAATTTATGCTCTCCGATAATTCTGTCAAGAGTAATTTGATACGCTGCTGCCTGTACTGATTGAGGAGCTGCGGAAATTTCATCAAGGAAAAGAATGTTTACTACCTTATCACTTTCATCCATTTGAAATATCTGTGGCTTTAACCATATAGCAAGGGTCTTGTCAACATTTGCAGTAGGAATACCGCGAAGGTCTATTGGGTTAAACAAAAGAAGTCTAACATCAGTTACGCGACAAATTTTGCCTGTGGCGTTCTGTAATCTGCTTGCAATTTGGCGTATAGCCTGTGATTTACCTACACCAGGAGCGCCCCAAAGCATAAGCGATGGGATGCTCTTAAATGGTATATTCTTAGTGATTGCATTTTCATATAAAGCTGTTAGCGTTTCAATACAGCTATCAACGCTAAGTGTTGGAATATTAGTGTTATTTAATTGCTTCATTTCTTGTCCTTCACTCCTAATTCCTTATCAATTTTGTCAATTTTGTCTTTAAGCTCATCAATCTTGTCGGAATAAGCATCAGGCTCATTTAGAGTCGCTTCAATGTATTCCTGTCTTGATTTGAGTAAGTCAAGACCGTTTTGAAGCTTATCAAGATGCTTCATAAAGCCATCTAGGAAGTTGTCAATTCTAACAATGTAACCAAGGCTACTGTTACCTAGCTCAACTAGGTACTTACCCTCATGTTTTAGCCAAATATATGGAGCTTCCTCTCTCATTCCACATGGAATGGATACTGTAAAGCCACGATATTTAAGAATATCCTTCTCCTCAGCCTGTAACGCACCATGTGATATTTCATGCTCAAGCACATATCTAAGAAGACGCTTTTCCTTAGCAAGACGTTCCTTTTGCTCACGGCGTGTTTCCTTGTGAAATGCTTCATCCTCGTTAGACTCAGCTACAATATCAACAGTACCGTTATCATTTGTAATCTCAGCATTATTGATAATGGCCTCATCTCCACCTAAAGCAAGCTGAGCGCTTGGCTCTTCGTTTTCTTGCTTCTTAGCATCTTGAATCATCTTAATTTCAGCATCCGTTATGTCAACCAAATACTTAATTTGACCATGTAGTGCATCATCTTTAAGATATTCTAAGTCAAGCTTAGCGTTTTCAATAAGAGATTCTTGATTTGCAATCTTAGAAGGTAAGGCGTTAAGCTCCTGGGATAAGGTCTCATGAAGTCTAATTTGCTCACGCTTTAAGATAAGAAGCTTATCAAGGTCGTTTGCAAGCTCAACTCTTTTCTTAATTTTAGGATTGCCGATTGCAAGAGCCTTAATTTCAGCATAATTAAGCACCACATCACTAACATCGCTACCATCTCTTTCGGAAAGATGACCGCTTAAAAGAGAGGAAATAAAGCGTTGCTTTGTTTCAAGAAGCTGCCATGAATAAGCATCAAAGCTTCCCTCAGTGATGTAACGGTGGATATATACCGTATCGTTTGTGTTGCCCTGTCTTAAAATTCTGCCCTCACGCTGAGTCATGTCAGCAGGACGCCAAGGTACATCAAGGTGATGTATCGCAATAAGCTTATCCTGAACATTAACACCAAGACCAAGCTTAAAGGTAGAGCCAATAAGGACTCTAATTTTGCCCTCGCGAACAGCCTTGAACAGCTTTTCACGGGACTTTTCTGTTGTTGCACTGTGGATATAAGCAATCTCATAGTCAGGCACTCCAAGACCTACTAAAAGCTCACGAAGCTCATCGTAAATATTGAAGCCAGCCTTCGGTGTTGAGTAATCACAGAAAACTAATTGAGCTGCTTTAATATCATCATATTTCTTATAAATATCATAAACATTACGGGCGCACTTAACTACCTTGCCACCTGTTGCGCGATGTAGCTTTCCATCATTAAGGCGCCTATCAAGTGCTGCCTTACGGCCATCTGTTGTAATGAGAAGCAAATTGTCCTCATTACGCTTAACACGGCGATTTCTTACATCATCAGCTCTTTGAGAGATAACCTTTAAGTAGTCCTTAAAGTCCTCACTTCTGTCGGTAATAGTGTCAGTATATCCATTAAAATCAGGAACACCAACGCTCTTATCTACAATATGGAAGTCAGCCACGGAAGCAAATAGAGCAGTAAGCTCAGGTAAATTGTGGAAGCGTGAAAAGCGCGTTGCTAAACGGTATGTGCCGGTGTCAATGTCAATTTCAAATTCAGTATGCTTTTCCGCAAACATACCAATCCAACCATCAAAGCTTGAAAGACCAAGCATTTTAAGCTCGCCACTTTGTAGATAGGTTTGCATTACATAGGCATCTGTTACAGAGTTGGTAATAGGCGTACCGGTTGCTAAAATAGCACCGCGTCCACCGTTAGTTCTTTGAACATAGTGGATTTTGTCAAGCATGTCCTGACACTTAGTGCTTCCACCAGAGCTGATACCAAGAACTCTTTCAACCTGCGTGCTTACAGGAACGTTTTTGTAGTTGTGAGCTTCATCAAGGAAAATAGTGTTAATGCCAAGCTCATCAAAGAATATCTCTCCATCATCAGATTTTGATGTATGAGCCTCAAATAGCTCCTTTTGAAGTCTTTCTCTTTGCTTAGCGAATTTATCGGAGTGAAGCTGAGAGGTCGCTCTCTTATATACAGCAATTTGCTCCTCAACGCTTTTAACCTTAAATTCGTAGGACATTTTAATCATTTCAAAGGAGCTGTATGCAATAATAATGCCATCATATTCCTCATCGCGTATTTTTCTTAATACATTATTACGCTTTGCAGGAATAAAATCCTTAGGCTCAATTACAAGTAGCCTTGCATCCTTATACATATTAAGGAAGATATCACGCCATTGACCAACTAGGTTGTTTGGCACAACATACATGTTTTTCTTTGAAATACCAATTCTTTTAAGCTCCATACCGGCAGCAATCATAATGTAAGTTTTACCTGAGCCTACATCATGGGCAAGAAGCGTATTTGGTGTAAATAAAATTCTTGCAATAGCATTTTTTTGGTATGGATAAAGCTTAATATCGGGGTTAAGACCGGGACAGCTTAAGAATGAGCCATCAAAACGGCGCACCTTGTTTGAGGAGTAGCGGTTTTCATATGTTTCATGAAGCCTTTGCTTACGCTTAGGGTCAAGCCATACCCAATCCTGAAAGCTCTTAATAATAAGCTTTTGCTTTTCAATAGCAAGGAGCGTTTCCGCTTGATTTAGCTTTCTTATTTTTTTATGTGTAAAGGGAGCGTAATCATCATCGTAAATGGCAATAGTCTTTTGGTTAAGAGTCTTTTCAATGATGTTAAGAGCCTCAAGGCGGCGTGTACCATATGTTGTTACGCTTCTGCCTGCAAAGCGAGTTGTACGATAACGGGATTTAAATGGAATTTCCCAAATACCCGTTTCCTCATCATGCTTAGTTGCGCTTGCAGTTTGACTTAGATTTTGAATAACCTCGCCTAAAAGATGAGTGATAAAATCATCAATAATATCAGTAGGCACCCAAGGCGAGCCAAGGGTTACATAAATTTCCTCCTCACTAAGAGCTTCGGGAATGATTTCCGTAATTGCATTAACATTGTCATTAAAGTAGCCGTGATACTTTTCATTAGCTTGCCTTGCAATTCTAAGCTTTTTAATTAAATTACCTGAAAGATATTCATCGGCAGTTTGCCAACCCTTATAAAAGCATTCATCCCAAGTCTCAGGGTCTTGATAAATTGAGCCTTTAAGAGCGTAAATAACCTCTTTTAGCGTCTTGCCTGTTATTTGAGCAATATACTCAATATCAACCCTTGCAAGATTAGAAAGCGAAAGAACTAAGCCATCGTTAATGCTTTCAGTATGAATACCTGTTGCGCGCTCGTCCATAGCGTAAAGATTTTCAAAATCGGTAGGTAAATCCATTGAGGTAATTTCCTCTATTCTTTCATCCTCAAGCATCTGTGCTTCAAGATTTTTTTCGTTTTGAACATCTGTACGCCTTTTCTGCACATACGCGGCTAAATCATCATTATCATTATCAAGAGTTAAATCAGCTAAAGCCTTATCGGTATCGTTAAGGGGAGTGTCATTCTTTTTGTTGTTGCTTAAACCAAATAAGTCAAAAATATCCTTAAAATTTTTCATTTGTTTCTCCATTCCTTAATTATTTGATAATATTTAGCTTACCAATTCTATTTTAACATAAAATCGATAAAAGTAAATAACTATCATAAAAATAGCGAAAGCTATCGCTTTTTGTACGCCTATATTATAAAGCACATAAATGTACCGTATATGTCGCTTTTTCCAATCCTTGCCGTGGACTAGAAATGTAAAAGCTAGGCGCGTAAAAATCAGATAGCCACGCTATCACTATGCCCGTTAATGTGATACTCACACTAACGGGCATATGTTTGCCATAGGCAACCTCGTTTGAGGCAAAGCCTTAACTTCATTCGCGTAGCGACTTCATTTGTCCGCTAGGACAACTTCATTTGCGTAGCAACCTCGTTTTACCTTCAAATTACATCAATCATACTGCCTGTTGAAAAAACAAATATAATATGGTAAAATCAAATTAGAAATCACGGCTGATACTGTATTTTTAGAAAATTTTTCAAAAATTTGTAACCTTTTATACTAAAAAGCTGTCATTTATAGTGAAATGCTTGTATAAGCTTTATTTTCTGTAATCAAAATCTTTAAGGAGGGAAAATTATGAAAAAATCAAAATTCAGTCTTGTAATCATCAGCTTGTTGCTTTTATGCACATTTGCGTTCAATATGGTCGGTTGCAATGCTGAGGTCAAGGCGGTTAATCTTATGGATGGAGTTACACCGAGATTTGTAGCGGTATCGGAAAATCTTGACACACACAATGATAATGCAACCGATTTCGCAATTCGCTTATTCAAAACCGCCAACGAAAACGGTAAAAATACCCTTATTTCTCCGCTGTCTGTTTTGTATGCATTAGCAATGACCTCAAACGGCGCAGAGGGACAGACACTTGCGCAGATGGAAAAGGTATTCGGGCTAAGTATCGAGGGGCTTAATCTTTATTTGTATTCCTATATGAACACCTTGCCGCAGGGCGACAAGTACAAATTAAGCTTAGCAAACTCAATTTGGTTTACCGATGATGAACGCTTTACGGTAAATCAGGAATTTCTGCAATCTAACGCAGACTATTACGGCGCAGAAATTTACAAAGCTCCATTTGACAACCAAACAGTAAAGGATATCAATAATTGGGTTAATAAGGAAACTGATGAAATGATTCCAAAAATAGTAGATGAAATTCCTAAAGAAGCAATTATGTACCTAATAAACGCACTTGCATTTGAGGCAGAATGGTTAGAGCCTTACGAAAAAGGTCAAGTGCGTGATAAGACCTTTACCAAGGAAGACGGTACAAAGCAGAATGTAGCATTTATGCATAACGCCGAGGGAAAATATCTCGAGGATGAAAACGCCACAGGCTTCGTTAAATACTATAAGGGCGGAAAATACGCTTTTGTAGCGCTTCTACCAAATGAAGGCATTACCGTTTCCGAATATGTTAATTCTCTTGAAGGCGACACCCTTAAATCACTTCTTGAAAATGCTCAGTACAGAACAGTATATACAATGGTCCCAAAATTTGAAACTGAATATGATACCGAAATGTCCGAGGTATTAAATACCATGGGAATAACAAACGCATTTGACGGAAACAATGCGGAATTTGGAAAAATGGGACAGTGGAGCGATGGAAATATTTATATAAGCAAGGTGCTTCATAAAACCTATATTCAAGTTGGCGAAAAGGGAACAAAAGCAGGCGCAGTTACCGCGGTTCAAATGAATGGAGGCACAGCAGCTGACCCAACCGAAGTAAAGGAGGTTTATCTTGATAGACCCTTTGTATATATGATTATTGACTGCGAAAACAATATTCCGTTCTTTATCGGAAC
>JAZSHT010000024.1:0-7452 GCA_045533435.1 Eubacteriales bacterium
CTTTGCAAGAATAAGTGAATATATTTTGCTTATTTATTTTTGGCGATTTTTAGTGCATAATAGTGTATATAGTGAGGTGCAATTATGTTAGAATTTGAAAAAGGCTTTGAATCAGTAAACAAAACGTTCCGTATTCCCGTACACATCGTTGAACAGCTCGAGATGCTTGCAGGAAAATACAACACGTCTATGAATAAAATCGTTGTTCAGTGCTTGGAATACGCACTTGAGAACATATCCGATAGCGACTCCGATCCTACCGATACCAATTCATAATTTCACGCCGTCTGCTGAAGTAGATTATTGCTTCAAAGGACGGCTTTTTTCGTCCTTATGTTATGCGTTCTGTTCCTCTTTATAAACGCTCATTATATCACCAATGTCACAATCGAGAACCTCACAGATACGAAGCAAGATGTCGAGTGAAACTTTTTTGTCACGTCTTAGGCTTGTCATCGTATTGGAAGCCATCTCTGTTGCTCGTCTAAGATCCGCCTTACTCATCTTCTTATCCACGAGTACTTTCCAAAGCTTATTGTAACTGATTTTCATTGCTGATGCTCTCCCTCTTTTTGAAAGACTTAAACATTCATAGTCATAATTTTTCTGTTTATCGTGCAAGAATAAGTTCTTGCAATTTTCATTATAGCACATAATTATATAAATTACAATAGATTTTATAGACAATTTGAATAAAATTTAGCCAACTTTCGCAAGAAGTTGATGTACTTGACGAAATTATTAATTGCTTTGGAAAAGAAAAAAGGGGGAGCGACCCCCCTTTTTGCGGTCAATTATGCGTTTGACTAATCATCAAACATGGTTTCACAAGTCAGCCTCGCTCCGAGACGGAAGGCGTATTCGAAGATGGCTGCTTCGGCAAGGCTCATATACTCGCTCCAACAGCCGTCGAACTTCTCAAAAATCGCCTTCTGCTCGTCCGTTAGTGTTGCCACGAGTTCTTCTTGATGCCGAGCTATGTAACTCATCAGCTCCTTCATTTCTTCCGTGTTATTTTTTGTATCATCCATTGGAGATACATTTCCATACCACAGCTCATCAATCATTGATTTCATCACTGCCCTCCAAATAAACAAAGGACGACTCATTACCGACACAGTTCGGCTTTGAATCGTCCTCTATTTTTAATGCTTCATTAATTGTGTGTGCTACAACAAGCTTGTCCATCCATTCTACAAGTTCTACTGTGCTTACCTGCTTTCCACGAAGCTTTTCTAGGTCTTCCTTTACAGATATAAGCACCTTTTCACTCGCGTTTGGATACAAACTTTTCAATGCTTCTAATATCATAATGCTACCTCCTTTGTTTGGTAACACCACAATATCACACAAGTTTTCAAAAGTCCAGCGTCATTACGAATCTTCTTAAGATATTTCGATACTTTCTGAAAGGTCTATGTACACCTTTTCATCTCCAACCTTAAATTATGTAACATCTGTGGTTAGCTTTTCAAAAGGCTTGTCTGCATAAAAATCTCTATGTAACAGATTATCTGCAACCTTTCTTGTTTTTTCTTGACATAAAAAATATGCACCTCCAAAAGTGTCTAACTTTTGGGGTGCATATCAAATTGAGTAGTCCTTTTTCGTTTTATAGAACAATTAAATACTTTATATGCTGCAAAAGCTCTCTAATAACGCAAATCACAACTCTATAATTTTACTTTTTCAATTTTGACACCTTAAAAATTCTATGTTTTTGTAGAAAAATGCAAAATCTGCCCTTTTGATTAGTTAAAGCTTAATATATCCAATTGATTTCATCCAAGCCAAAATGCGTTTCGCTAGTTGAAGGAGTTCCACGCCATTGGGAACGCTTCGCATTTTTGTCCCAATAGTCAACATCTCCAAAAATAGGGCCAATGCTTGAAAACTGTACTATTTTTAGCTCTATTTCCTTACCCCAAAGCTCTTTTTCAACATTGAAAATATATGGTGTGGTTATTTTCTCACCCGATAGGCTGTTTTCAAGATAAAGTACTGTATACAGCTTGGTCCCTAAAAGCTCAATTCCTGTAACCCCTTGAGGCACTCTTACCCTTGCCAAAAATTCTATCTTGCCAAAATCAGCAATTTTTTCGCCTACATTGTATGCTTTTTTGCGCTTAGTAAGCCTAACACCACAAGTCTCTTTATTTATGATATTAGCTGAAAAATTGCCAATTACCATAGCACTTGGCATATATTTTAAGTCATTTTGACATTCGATTATAATTTTATCCAATTTAATGCTTTGCTCTTTTGTAATGCTATAATGCTCACAAATGCCTTTTGGCAACGGGTTATAATCAGTGTCAAGCAAAGGCGACACTCCGTCTATTTTTATATCTGTGCCCTTTCTTACCGCAAAGCGCACATTAAGCTCACAGTCGGCACAAGCAAAGGCAACCTTAGAGTCATTCAAGCACATAAGTCGTATGATATTTGGATTGCAATAATTAACCATAAAGGAAGATTTAATTGCTTCCTTTTTTGTCGGCAAATTAGGTTCATTTAATAGGACATCATGCTCGTGTAGATATAGAGTCTCACCATCTATTACATATTTTCCCTTGGGTGCATATAGATTGAGTATCACAGAGGTGCCGTCGTTAAATCGCCTTCTGAATATTCCCTTAACACACTCACCGTCAATACCTGTTATTGCTTTTTTATCAAATCTCGAAATAACATTGCCGATGCTTACTGCGTTGCCGTTTAAAATAAGCTGGAGTGTGTCATTAAGTTCAATAATTGGCGCATCTGTCGGTGCTTCATTTAAGATGTATTTCCACTGTATTCCGTGGCATACAAGCTCATTTAAAAGTGAGAAAAGAATAGTCAAATCAAAGTCACTTGATGCATTTTTCAAGCTAATCTCGGTAGGAAATCTTATATACAAATCCGGAGAGTAGTCCTTCTTTGCAAGCTCACAAGCTATTTTTGCTTCCTCTGATAAAAGATGCATACCTCCAAAATCAGGCTGAGCCACCGCAAAATCGCTAAAGTAATCACAAACGTGCATATTTCCCGAAATATCCATATGTGAAATCGCCAAAAAATAGTGGTCGATTTTGTGGCACGCTGCTAAGTAAATCATACATCTTTTCTTTGCATAGGACATATCGCAAGGACCAAGGGCGAAAAGCTCCGCCATTGCACCCTTGTTCTTCCCCGCGTATTCTATTCCACCCAATAGAGCCATTAATGATCTATCCTCAAGGCAAGTGGCAATCTCATCAATACCGGGCAAGGGGAAGGCGGAAAGATTTTTTAAAAAATCGCCGTTATATTTAACAGAATAAAAGGGCTCATTGTCGCACATCAAATGCCCTGTCATTAAAATGCCGTGTGACTTACACCAGCTTGAAAGCTTGTCTATATAAGCTTCCTTAAATCGGGCAGAGGCAAGTTTCATTGCGCTTTTACAAAAATCCTTGCTGTGTGAATGTAAGTCATGGAAAAAATCCTTATCGTATGATACCTTATAGTCGTTTTCCATTCCGTCATAATATGGCAAATATCCATTCTGTGAGCAATAGCCAATCGATGGCTCATCAGTAAAAATACCTTTTATTATAGTGCCAAAATAATTACCAAATCGCTTATAATATTCCTCGTGAGTTAGAGAAATAAAGTAGTCAACTGCTTTGGGATTCATTAAATCTGGAAAAAACTTTTCGCCAAAAATATCGGAGTTGTGATTTGATTTACAGCTTATTTTACCAATATCATCGCCCTCTATTTTTATTGATTTTAAGCGAAAGCATTCGTTTTTAGTGACTTTTCCACACGCATCTCCCGATGGCCAGTTAAAATCATCATAAAGCCAAATGGACATATTAAGCGCCTCTGCGCTCTTTATAAAATTTCGGATGGCAGAAAACCACTCTTCACTCAAATATTCAATCAAGCAACCCGAGCGAGGGTATATCATCACCTCGTCAATACCATTTTGTTTAAGGCCATTTAAATAGTTAAATATATCCTTGTCAGTTGGCTTGCCAACTAAAGCAGACATAGTAATTAAGGGGCTTTTCACAATGATTTCTCCTTTCGACAACCTTCAATCTAAAACTCTTTTAGTTTTTCGACATTGGAAATAATAAACTTTGTTGCATTTTCGTAATAATCGCTAAAGCAAGGTATGAACTTTTTAGATCGACATCAATTATAACACGAAATCTATCACTTTTCAATATCATTGGTTCAAAAGATAAACGCAAAAACAGATGGCACTATTTTGATAAGAGTGCAACTTGTTTTTCATTTTTTACACTCTTAAAATCTGTGTTTTTGCACTTTTAGCCTTTACAGAAATTGCACATTTTCGAGCATTTTTTACTATTGAAATTACATTTTTGCTCAAAATCAGACCTTTTTCAAAAGTCTCAAAAGCCCTTATGGCACAAGGATTCAAAGCACTTTTTCTGGTAGGGTTCGAGTCGGGAGTCGCCACTTCGACCATAAAAGCCTTGAAAACGCTAAGTTTTCAAGGCTTTTTCTTTAGGTTTATTGTATCATCTTTTCAAAAGCAGTTCAATCATTTGAGATTATAAAGGCGACAAAATTTTGTCAGCCTTTCGTTCACTCATTACTGCTTCATTTTTCTTCAGCTTATTATATTAATGTTCTTTTGGTTTAACGATGATTTCTGCGCGTTCGACGTTGATGCTGTCGGAGTCGAGAAAATAGTTTGTTCTGTCAATAACGGATATTGACAGTATGTTTGTACCGTTTTTAAGGAGTGTTCCACTTATGCTTGCTTTAATTTCTAAAATAGGGGTGGGGTTTTGGTTTAAGGAGTTGGAGGTAAACATTTCAGGCTGTGGATTTGGCCAGAAAACTTGCTGATCCGTGTAAGAATAATTTTCTGTAAAGTCCTCTATCTCTGCTCCATTTAAGAATATTTTAAATTTATCGCAAGAGGATTTTGCATTGGTTATAACAAATCTTATTTCTGCGTTTCTTTCTTTAAAATCTCCACACACATCAATATTAATATCAAGCGGTGTTTCATCGTTTGGGATAGGTGCGGGAAGTGGGGCGAAAACGTTATTGCCGCCACATCCTGTTAAAAACGGATATCCGCCTTTTCTGTCTGCGGCGAATTTTAACGCTTTATTAAGTTTATTTTCATCATTAAAGATATTATAAAAATCGGAATAATCATTTCCAAGACAGTTCATTATTTCCTCAGGTGGAAGCAGTTTTTCGAGTTCTTCTTTGGGTGCGGGGGCAAAGTTAAATGCAACTATTCCGTCGGCGCCCTTTTTAATCCAATTAGATAACATTCCACGATAGAAATCCGAGGATTGGCTATGGTATGCATCTGCCACATGGTATGGGTCCCAACAAGCATAAACCTTGGTGTTTGTGCCACTTGTGACTTTTTTATACCAATCAATATCGGGATTTATTGTTCTTGAGCCTCCAATAACAAAGTCTACCAAATTGTTTTTAGCCCACTTTTCAACATCAAAGCCGTCTTTATGACAGGATTCACCGTTTTCGGGAAGTTTGGCACCAACTACGACTTGGCGGTTAAGGTTACTCATACTATTTTTTAGCTTGGTCATAAACTCCGTGACGCACTCTCTGTATTCCCATTGCTTACCTACGGGAAGGCATGGAAGGTGTCTTAAAAAGTCAATGCAAATTCCATCAAAGGAATATTTAGTCATAATTTTTGTTATGTAATTAAGCTTAAATTCTTGGAGCTCTTTAGATGCTAAATTCCATAAGCCCTCTTGCCACCAGGTTTTAATTATCCATTCTCGGTGATTTTGCTTTAATTCGTTTCTACTTGATGTTAATTCTACCTCTGATATACGGTGGTGGCAATATGCTTTAATTCCACGCTTATGGCACTCATCTATAATGCGTTCCATAATATTAATGCGTTTTTCTTGGAATTTTCTATATATGTCGGCATTGTAGCAGGGCAATTCCTGTTCAAAAAAGCAATGTCCTTCCCAAAAAATTGTATCTACCTTTACGCCTTTTTTATCAATGCAATAAAATAGCCAATCTATAAGCTTATCTTCGGGAATATTCGCAAGCTGTCCCATATAAGGGTCTAATTGAATTATAAACCTTGTATGTTTCATTTTTTTGCTCCTTTTAGTTGATTTTGTTTGACACTTTTTGCAACGATATAATATGTAACTCCACAAATAAGGAGCATCGCTGATGCAAAAATCAGTACGCCTGTATATCCGATTGCTTCATTAAGTGGGGTTATAAGCAAGGTTGCAACCGCTTGAGCACCTGTAAAGATAAGCATACGGATAGAGGTATATGACCCGATTTGTTCTTTTGGGATAATTTCCGTAACGATAACGGGAAATGCGGTATCGGTAACAAACTTAAAAAACGAAGCGACTGTGAAGCAACAAAAGAAGCCGATAGCTCCAAGCTCAAGAGAAAAGGGGAAAAGTATGCATACGCATATGGTGGATATTAAAAGTAAATTTTTCGTTGAAAGCTTTTTGTATGCAAACGCAAAAAACAAATTACCTGCAAAGGTTGCTATTTGTAAAATTAAATTCACATATGATGAGGTAGTTTCGTCTAAAATGCTCATAGATAATGCGATTGTAGTAATTACGTTAAATATGCCTATTGCTAAACCGCGAGTGAAGTTTGGGATTAATAATACATATGTATTCTTATTTTTAAAGACCGCCAAAAAGTCGTTTTTTTCTTTATTTTCTTTGCTTGTTTCCGTGTTTTTCACTTGCATAGACCCACACACGATGCTTGTTAGGATAAAGCATACTATTGAAAGCACGAAAAAGGACGACGTTACTTTCATATACGAAAATTTCGATAAGAGAATGGAATAGATAAGGGACACTAAAAAGGATACGCCGCCTGCTATTGATGTGCTAATGCCTGTCATCTTTCCGTAATCCTTCATATCAATAGTATAATATGGTAAGCAGTACGCAAGAATATTATACAGTCCTACGCCGACGTAGGATATGCTTGCAACGATAAATACTGTAACTACATAGACGTTTTTTATTAGTTCAACGTTTATTGCACCTATTAAAAATACACAGGTTAATAAGCTGAGTGATAGACAAGATATGCTCGTAACCAATTTTACACGTTTTATTTTATCTGATAAAAACGTTAGAACGAGCATCATTGATACTTGCATAATCTGCATTAACGAATTAAGCACATAAACTTGCTCGGCGGAAAATCCTACTTGAATTAAAAAGGTTTGCATAATTGCGCCCGTGCAGAACGTGAAGCCCAAGTTATAAAGTGTTGTGTAAATGCAATATTTTTTTATGTTTGACATATCTTCCTCAAATTAAAAATGGAAATTTTATTTTAATATCATTACTTGATTATACCACGAAATATATGACTTTTCAATATTATTGCCTCATTAAAAAATCAAGCATAAAGGAAATAAGGGGCTGTTGCGTTAAGCAA
>JAZSHT010000185.1:0-2134 GCA_045533435.1 Eubacteriales bacterium
TAGCGAACCAATAACATGTCTGCTTCACAGAGCGATATGCGTACTATGTACGCGCGATATAGACCACGCTTCGCTCGGTCGCGATATGCTTTCGCTTAGCGAAAGCGCGATATGCACCTTCGGTGCGTGCTGACCGCTAACCGCTAACGGCTGACCGCTGTTCGCGTAGCGAACCAAATCTAATCTCGCTGACAGCTAACCGCTAACGGCTGATGGCTGCGAGCAGAGCGAGCCTTACTTAAGCAGCTTTTTAATATCACTATTCAGCACGCTATACTCAAATGCGCCTACATAGTGGGCGGTAATTACACCGTTTTGGTCAACAACCAAGGTAATTGGATATGTTCCCTCAAAGCCACCCATAAGTGAGTAGTATTCCTCAGGGTCAGTAAGCTTTCCGCTTGAATTTGGTAAGTCTCTGCCAAAGAGGATTTTTGAGTCAGGGAAATTTTCATTTATATATTCAAGGGCAGGTGTTGAAAGACCGTTTGTATGAATTGCAAGCACCTTTATCTTGCCATCATGCTCTGTTGCAAGTCTATCAAGGTCAGGTAAAAGCGCAAGGCTTGGCTCACACCATGTTCCCCAGAATGTAATTACTGTAACGATATTTTTATTGTCTGCAATATTAAATGTATTTTCAGTAATGCCATTTTCATCGTAAAGTGGGATATCCATTTCAGCAGCGTTCATATCTACCATATATCCCCATGTTATTGTATATTTGGAGTTGGTATTTTCAGCCCACCATTTATTCCAGCCCTCGGGAGCTTTTGCGGTACGGCAATAAAGTCTAATTGATGCGCAACCCTCAAATGCATACATGCCGATTTCTTCAACATTTAGCGGAATTACGATTTTTGTAAGTCTGTTACAATCCTTAAATGCATTTGCGCCAATTTCCTTTAATGAATCGGGGAGAGAAATATCGGAAAGATATACACAGCCCTTGAAAGCATATTCATCAATTTTTTCAAGGCCCTCGCCGATTGTTACTTCTCTTAATGACACGCAGTTATAGAATGAGCTATCGCCAATTTCCTTAACGCCTGAAATTGTTACACGCTTTAAAAGCTGAGAGTTTCTGAATGCATTTTTAGAAATAGCGTCGCCACCATTTATTTCAATTATCTTTAAATTATCCTGTGAAATTTCCTTAATTGCGCACACAGGTACGGTCGCATTTTCAATAGGACAGTCATCAAATGCTTTATCCCCTACCCTTGTAACTATGCCAGGAAGTGTTATTTTTGTAAGTGCAGTATTGCCTGCAAATGCATATGCGCCAACAGATGTTACCGTATCTGGAGCTATAAACTCAAATTCCTTTTTGCCAAGAGCGTATTGAATAAATGCTGCTCCATCCTTTGTGTAAAGGTTGCCGTCAATAGATTTATAGCTTTGGCTGCTTTCATCAACTGAAATATTAGTAAGAGCAGTACAACCGGTAAAAATTCCCTCGCCAATAGCTGTTACGCTAGATGGAATAGTAATAGATGTAAGCGCGATACAGCCCTCAAAGGCGTTATTTCCAAGCTCTGTAACAGTATTTGAAATTGTAACTGAGCTAAGGGCTCTGCAATTACTAAATGCAAGCTCGCCAACAGATGTAACGCCATCTGTTATGGTAATTTCCTTAAGTGCTTTGCAGCCCTTAAATGCTTGCTTGCCGATAGACTTTAAACCATTTGGAAGCTCAATTTCCTCAAGCTTATAGCAATTTTGGAACGCGCCCTCGCCAATTTCCGTAATTGTATTAGGTAATGAAATAGTAACTGCATTTTCGCAGCCAAGGAAGCCCTTTTTGGCAATGGCAATAACCTTTTTGCCCTCATGCTCCTTTGGAATTACGATTTTGTCAAGATATTTTCCATCACTTATTCCTACGGAATAACCTTCTCCGTACTCATAAAATTCAAGTCCCTCTGTTGCTTTACCGCATGAAGAAAGCACGAACAAAGCAACGATAAGTAGTGATACTATTAAAAATAAGGTAAAAATCCTTTTCATTTCAGGTCTCCTTTATGTTATTCTTACTAAATTATACCATAACATATTATAAAAGTAAACAATTTTTGATTTATTTGTAATAATAAGCAAATTTAATTTACCTGTTGCGAAGCAACAATTTACC
>JAZSHT010000150.1:0-23641 GCA_045533435.1 Eubacteriales bacterium
CCCCTATCCCCTATCCCCTGATGTCTACTCCACCGTAACGCTTTTTGCCAGGTTGCGAGGCTTGTCGATATCGCAACCGCGTAATAGCGCTACCTCGTAGGAAATTAGTTGAGCTGTTACCACGGTTGCAAAGATTGCTTCAAGGTCGCATTTGGCATTTGTATTTATGACAAAATCCGCCTCGGTTGAATTGGAATTTGTAATTAAAACGGTAAATGCTCCCCTTGATTTTACTTCTTTTAGGTTGCTTATTGTTTTCGGGAGCAAATTATCATTATTGGAAATTGCAATAACAGGTGTATTTTCAGTAATTAGTGATATTGTGCCATGCTTTAATTCCCCTGCGGGATAAGCTTGCGAATTGATATAGGAAATTTCCTTTAGCTTTAGTGAGCCTTCCATACATAAATAATAATCAATTCCTCTGCCGATATAAAATGCATCGCTTCTATCCTTAATTTTTTCGGCAAGAGCTTTAATTTCCGCTCTTTTATTTAAAGTCGCTTGAATAATATTCGGTATATCGTTATAAAGCTCACTTGTTAATTCCCTTACCTCGTTTTCTGCAAGTGCTTTTCTGTCAAGTGAGAGCTTTAATGCAATTAAGCTTAAAGCTGCAAGCTGAGTGGTGTAGCCCTTTGTGGTAGCAACGGCAATTTCAACGCCCGCATAGGTGTAAATTACATTATGGGACTCAATGGCGATTGATGAGCCTTGGGAATTTACTATTGAAAGAGCTTTATATCCGTTTTTCTTGGCGTAATCTAAGGATGCAAGAGTGTCAGCAGTTTCGCCCGATTGGGAAATGAAAATGCATAATGTATTATCGCTTTTAAGTGGGGGGCTGTATCTGTATTCCGATGCTACAAACACGCTTGTGGGTATCATAGCATATTTTTCAATAAGTCCCTTTCCTATTAAGCCAACATGCATAGCAGAGCCACAGCCGATTATGTGTATTTGGGAAATGTCATTAAAATAGTCATTTTCAAGACCATCCTCTGTAAAGTCGGGCAGCCCCTCCTTAATTCTTTTGGCAAGAGTAGAGAAAACAACCTCGCTCTGCTCGTAAATTTCCTTGAGCATATAATGCTCGTAGCCTTGCTTTCTTGTATTCTCTATGCTTAAATTGGAAATTTCCCAAAGGGGCGTTGATATTTTTGCATTGAAAAGCTCGATATTGTCCTTAGAAAGACAAACAATTTCTTCCTCGTTCATTCTGTAATATTTTCTAGTAAATGGTAGCAAGGCGCTCATATCAGAGGCTAAATAGTAACCATCCTTGCTTTTAGCAACTATCAAGGGGCTTTTATACCTTGTGGCGTAAATGCTTTCTTGACCATCCACCATAATTGCAAATGCATATGAGCCGACAAGGTCCCCTTTGGCTTTTAAAATCGCGTTTACTATATCGCTATCTTGACTAAAATAGTGGTCAATCAGCGCGCAAGCTACCTCTGTATCAGTTTCTGACACAAATTTAACGCCCTGTGTCTGTAATTTCAACTTAATTTCCAAATAATTTTCAATTATTCCGTTATGCACTAGCGTAATTTTGCCAACCTTATGAGGATGGGCGTTTATTTCATTGGCTATGCCATGAGTTGCCCATCTTGTATGACCTATTCCTATTTTAGAATTATCATTTCTACTATCTAAAAGCTCCTCTAAATTAGACACTCTCCCCCTTGTTTTTGTAATTTGGCAAGGTGTTGCTATGCCACATGAGTCATAGCCGCGGTACTCTAATGCTTTAAGTCCCTTTATCAATTTTTCCTCTGCAATTTCACTTCCATTATAGCCAACAATGCCACACATGTATGCTCCTTTCAGTCGCTAAGCCGTCAGCCGTCAGCGGTCAGCTGTCAGCGACTTTTCTTTATAATTTAACTTTTTTAACAATATCGTTTTCATTTTTATAGATACTGTTTCCATCCACATATCCTCTTACGCTTGACAGAGGATAGACTGTTGTATTCTTGCCGATTATTGTGCCGGGATTTAATACGGAATTGCAGCCGATTTCACAGTAATCTCCAAGAATTGCGCCAAGCTTTTTTAGGTCAGTTTTGATTATTTCATCATTTACCTTAATTGACACATTTGATTTATCGCTTTTAAGGTTTGAAATTTTAACGCCTGCGCCTATATGGGATTTATAGCCTAAAATGCTATCCCCCACATAGTTAAAATGTGGCACTTGGCTTTCATTAAATAGGATACTATTTTTTATTTCGCATGAGTTACCTATTACACAGCTTTCCCCTATAATGCAGTTGCCACGAAGGTATGCGCCTTTTCTTAATACTGCATTGTGTCCAATAATGCACGCGCCCTCAATTCTTGCATCCTTATCTATTTTGGCACTATGGGAAATATAGACACATTCCCCCGTTTTTTCGTATTCTCGCTTATCTAAGGTATCGCCAATTAGGAAAATATAATCACGAATTTTCGGTATAATTTCCCAAGGGTAAATATATGCTTCAAAAAGTGATTTTGCAATGGTGCTTTCAATATCAAAAAGTGATTTTACAGTTAATCTATCCATCTAAATTTTCCTCATTTATTATCATTTCTATTCTTTCAAAATACTCATTCATTTTTTCCATATCGTTACACTCAATCATTATGCGGATTTTGGGCTCTGTGCCACTTGCGCGCACCAATATTCTGCCATTATCTTTAAGGTCATTTTCAATTTCGGTGCAGATGCTTTTTAATTTTTTGTTGCTTAGTGCTTCGCTTTTATTTTTCACGGTTAAATTAAGTGTTTTTTGAGGAAGAAGTGAAATATCCTTAAGTAGATATGATAATTTTTGCTTTTTGTCAGCTAAAATGTCCATAATTTTAATGGCGGTTAAAATGCCATCTCCTGTTGAAGCATATTTGTTTATGATTATGTGTCCCGATTCCTCGCCACCGAGTGAGTGTCCGTTTTTTGCCATGCTTTCGTAAACGAATCGGTCGCCTACGCTTGTTTTTTCGTATTTTATTCCCTCTCTATCGAGTGCTTGATATAAGCCTAAATTTGACATAACCGTTGTAACAACGGTATTTGTTAAAAGCTCGTTTTTCTCCTTTAAATCCTTTGCTAAAAGATACATGATTTTGTCGCCGTTTACAATTTCGCCATTATTATCAACGCAAACACATCTGTCTCCATCCCCATCAAATGCAAAGCCTATGTCAAGATTATTTTCTTTGACTAATTTTTGAAGATTTTCTATGTGAGTTGAGCCTGCGTTTTCGTTTATGTTAAGTCCGTTTGGTTGATTATTGATTACATAGACAGATGCGCCTAATGCTTCAAAAACACTCTTACCTATCATATGTGTGCTTCCGTTAGCTAGGTCAAGACCTACCTTGAAGCTTTTTAGCGATGACTTGGCAAGGGAAACTAAGTAGCCGATGTATCTGTTTCTGCCCTCATAGTAGTCAACTATTTTACCGATTTCGCTTCCCTTGGCAAGTGGTACAGTTTCACGGGTGTCTAGATATTTTTCAATTTTGTCCGTTAATGTATCGTTAATTTTCTCGCCCTTGGAGTTTAGAATTTTAATGCCGTTATCGTAATAAGGGTTATGGCTTGCGGAAATCATAATGCCTATATCAAATTTGTCCGTTTTTGTTACATATGCTACGCTTGGTGTGGTGGTTACATGGAGCAGATAGGAATCTGCGCCTACTGATGCAAGACCTGATGCTACCGCATATTCAAGCATATAACAGGATAGCCGCGTGTCCTTTCCAATTACCGCCTTTGGCTTTTCCTTCTTTTCGTTTTTTAAGTAGTAGCCTAAAAGCTGACCTATTCTAAATGCATGAAGCGCGGTTAAGTGTCTGCCCGCCTCAGCGCGATAGCCATCTGTTCCGAAATATTTTCCCATATCTTCTCCTTAATTAGCCGTTAGCCGCCAGCCGCTAGCAGTCAGCTGGCTAGATAAGTGATGCAGAAACAGCTGTTATTTGCGATTATAGTAGTCTTTATTCAGTATATGTTTTGTTTACAAATTTGTTTAAAATTTTGCTGTTGCAATATATATTAAATTATGCTATACTAATTATAACTAAAATTTTATTTTTTATACGATAGGAGCTTTCTTATGGAAAATTTAAATCCAAAGTATCAAGCATTGTTTACGCCTTGGAAAATAGGTAATGTTGAAATTAAGAACCGTATTGTTCTTTGCCCAATGGGTGGCACATCACTTTTTGGTTGGATGAACCTTGGCGGTAACAGGTTTAACAAGGAGGCAGCTAAGTTCTTCCTTGAAAAGGCGCAAAACAATGTTGGTCTTATTATCCCCGGTATTGCGCCAATTAAGAGTACATATAGAGGACAATGGCTCTACAAAAACAACAAAATGTTTGAGGAGCTAAAGGAATTCATGGATGAAATCCATAAAACAGGCGCTAAGGTATTTATCCAAATTACAGCAGGTATGGGTCGTTCATTCGCTATTCCAACACCTTTAGTTGCATTACATAATATGCCTGTAATTCGCGATATTATTAAGCCAATTATCAATATTCCATATCAAAGCGCTTCTCCTTCTGAGCTTCCTTCCCGTTGGAGCGATAAGGTTAAGTGCCGTGAAATGAAGGTTAAGGAAATTACTGAGATTGTTGATGCCTTTGCTAAGACAGCATTAAAGTGCAAGGAAGCAGGCGTTGATGGTGTTGAGGTACATGCTGTTCATGAGGGATACCTGCTTGACCAATTTACTACTGAATATACAAATAAGCGTACAGATGAATATGGTGGCTCATTTGAAAACCGTTATCGCTTCGCTACTGATATTGTTAAAGCTATTAAGGAGTCCTGTGGTAAGGAATTCCCTGTTTCACTTCGTTATTCTGTAACATCTAAGGTTAAGGATTTCTGCGTTGGTGCAGTTCCAGGCGAGGAATTTACCGAGATGGGCAGAAGCATGGAAGAAAGCGAAAAGGCTGCTAAGTACCTTGAGGAAGCCGGCTACGATATGTTAAATGCTGACAACGGTACATATGACTCCTGGTATTGGGCACATCCACCGATGTATATGCCACTAAACTGCAACCTTGATGATGTTGCTCACATTAAGCAGTTTGTAAATATTCCTGTTGTTTGCGCTGGTAGAATGGAGCCAGATACAGGCGCTGAGGCTATTGCAAGCGGTAAAATCGACGCTATGGGCGTTGCAAGACAGTTCCTTGCAGATAGCGAGTGGGTAACAAAGCTTATTGAAGATAGACTTGAGGATATTCGCCCATGTATTTGCTGTCATAATGCTTGCTTTAATATGGCACACTATAAGGGCGTTGCTAATGCACAATCAATTCATGATGCAAGCCACATTGCAAGATGCGCTCTTGACCCAAGAGTAATGCAATCTGACAAATATAAGATTGAGCCTGCAAAGGTAGTTAAAAATGTTGCCGTTATCGGTGGTGGTATCGGTGGTATGGAAGCTGCTATTGTTCTTGCTAAGCGCGGTCATAATGTAACACTTTACGAAAAGAGTGGCGAGCTTGGTGGCGTATTTATTGCGGCTGCTGCTCCATCCTTTAAGGAAAAGGATAAGATGCTTATTGAATGGTACAAGCGCGAAATTGCTAAGTATCCAAATATTGAGGTTTTCCTTCACTCCAAGGTTAAGGAAATTGATGGCTTAGGTGCTGATGAGGTTATCGTTGCAACAGGCGCTAAGGCTATTAAGCCAAAGATTAAGGGTATTGACAGAGCTGTTACTGCTGTTGACTACTTACTTAACAAGGAAGTTATTGGTCGCGATGTTGTAGTTATCGGCGGTGGTCTTACAGGCTGTGAAATTGCTTATGATTTATTCTTAAAGGGCAAAAATCCAACTATTGTTGAAATGAAAAACGATTTAATTGTTTCCGATAAGGTTCCTTTTGCAAATGCAAGCTTCCTTCGTGATTTCTTTAATGCAAATGATGTTCCTGTATATCTTGAAACAAAGCTCGTTTCCGTTGATAGCGATGGTGCTATGGTTTCCGATAGCGAGGGTAAATTCAAGATTAAGGCAGACACAGTTATTACTGCTCTTGGCTACAAGCCAAATCCTGTATTTAAGAAGAAAAAGAATGTTCACATTATCGGCGATGCTAATGAGGTTGGCAATCTCCGTACAGTTATTTGGAACGCTTGGGATGTTTGTATGAAAATTTAGTGGTCAGTGACTAGTGGTCAGTGATCAGCGATTAGATTAACTTCCTAACCGAAGAACAACTTTATTCCCCACAATCAAATATATAATTAGGGGAGCGTTGCTCCCCTAAAATTAAATTTATTAGCGTTTTAGTGTCGTGTGGTGGTTTGTGTATCTACTAATCACTAGCCACTGACCACTGACCACTAAAAGCGACTGAAAGGAGCAAAAAATGTTTTTAACTGATGAACAAATTGACATGTTAAAGGGCAAGAGGGGCAAAACCTATGCTAAGGTTATGGAAACTCTTGTAAGATACGGAGAGCTTTTCGGTGCTGAAAAGATGATTGATATTTCAAGCGAGTATAATCACTTAGTAACATCATTCGGTCTTAAAATGATAGGTCCTATTTATGATTTAATGGACCAGCTTATTGAAGAGGGTGCAATTTCTAAGCAGAAATTCTCTTGCGACCCAAGACCATTAGACAAAAATGTGCCTGCTAACATTTTACAAAAGCTTGTTTTTAATAAATTTATGTATTCTAAGCAAAGCTTCTATGAGGAGCAGCTTGAGAAGCTTGGTCTTATGGATAAGGATGCATTTACATGCGCTTGCTATTTAGATGAGGTTGGCAACAAGCCAAAGATGGGCGATATTCTTTCTTGGAGTGAGTCAAGCGCGGTTGTTTATGCTAACTCAGTTTTAGGCGCAAGATGCAACCGTAACTCAGGTATTATTGATATTATGGGCTCTGTGGCAGGCTGTGTGCCTTACTTTGGTCTTTTAACTGATGAGGGTAGAAGGGCTACTTGGATTATTGAGCTTAAAACAACTAAAAAGCCAGATGCTCAGCTTCTCGGCTCTGCTATCGGTATGAAGGTAATGGAGGATGTGCCATATATTAAGGGACTTGACAAATACCTTGGTACTGAATTAAATGATGAGGCATGTGCATACTTAAAGGATTTTGGCGCGGCTACTGCTTCAAACGGTGCGGTGGGTCTATACCATGTTGAAAACTTAACTCCTGAGGCTAAGGTGCTTAAGGAAAGCTTAATCAACGAGGGCGCGCAGGTTTATGTAATTGATGATGAGGAATTACAAAGAGTATATGACAGCTATCCTGTTGTTTGGAAAAACAAGGATGGCAAGCCTAAGCTTTGCTTTATGGGCTGTCCTCATATGTCCTTAGCTCAGCTAAAGGAATGGACCGTTAAAATTGAAAAGGGACTTCAGGAAAATAACAACAAAAAGGTGCTTATTCCTACTGTATTTACATCTGCTCCAAAGGTTATTGAAAAATTTAGAGAAACAGAATACGCAAAAAGACTTGAAAATACGGGCGTTATTCTTTCCTACATTTGCCCACTTATGTATATGAACAATCCGCTTTGCAAAAAGATGAATGTTATCACATCATCAAATAAGCTTCGTACATATACAACCGCAAGATATTATACAGATGATGAAATTTTAACTAAGCTTGTAAAGGGGGACAAATAAATGAAAAAGTTTCAAGGTAGAGTTGTAGTTTCAGGCGAAGCAAGACACATTGAGGCGTTAGTTTCTCACGGTGGTTTAAATACACTTGCTTCATTCCAAGGCGCGCTCCAATTTGGAGATAAAAAGGTTACCTGTGGCGACCAAAGTAATCCCGACCTTTACGAAAAGGAAATGGCAGGCAAGGCACTTTGTATTCCGCAAACAATAGGCTCAACAACAGGCGGTCTTGTATTATACTGCGCATGCGCTATGCGCCGTCAGCCTGCTTGCATTTTATTCTCAAAGCCTATTGACTCACTTGCAGCCGCAGGCGCAATTTTAGCCGATGTATGGCTAAAGGGTGGCGCTTACATGCCTGTTATTGATAGCTTAGGCGATGAATTCTTAGAAACAGTTAAAACAGGCGATAAGGTTACAGTTGAGCCTGATGGAACGGTAATTATAGAATAGCCGTCAGCTATCAGCCGTCAGCCGTTAGCGAGATTTGATTATTGATTTATTAGCAAAGAGGTAGTTTATGAAAAATTTTACCTTTACTTGCCCAAAATTGGCGTTTGCTTTAATTGCAAGAATTATTGCAGGATTGGTGTTTTGCGGTGTTTCGATTTTTGTTTGCAAGGATTTTTTGATATTTGCCTTACCATTTGTTTTTAGCTTCGTTGGAATGACGGTTGTTGCTTGCATATCGTTATACAGATTTTCATTTGCGGTTTTTCGCTCATTGATTCTAGTAAAATTTGATAATGAAGGAATTAAAAATGCTTTTTGTAAAATCAAATATGAAGAAATTGCTCATATCGGTTATGAAAACATTGAATTTGTTTCAACACGAGGACACAAAAAATTCGGCATTATTCTTATCGTAAACGGCAAGGACAAAACCTTAAAAAATTGCGATATAAAAAAATCAATCTGCATTCCGCTAAATGAAAAAACCAAAAAAGCACTTATAGAAAATGCTCCCTTGGTGGCTGAGAAATTTAATATTAGTTTATAGACAACAAAAAGTGGCTGTTGCGTTAAGCAATAGCCACTTTTTTGTATTTATTTTTCATATCCCCATACTACCGGGCAGTTGTAGTTCCAGCCTGCTGCCCAACGGATTGGTTGACTTTGCGCTTCGCAGAAAATTGTTGGGTAAGAATCACTGAAAAATGCATAGTTGCCTATATAAGTAACGCTAATTGGAATCACAACGTAGGTTAGGCTTGAGCAATTTCTAAATGCATACTCTCCAATAGACGTAACGTTACTTGGAATTGTGATAGAGGCTATTTTTGAGCAGCCATAAAATGCATACTCTCCAATAGATGTAACGCTGTTTGAAATATTGATAGCATTAAGACTTGTGCAACCGTTAAAGGTATATTCATATATGGCGGTAACAGCGTTTGGAACCTTAAAATATGAAAGACTTTCACAATATGAAAATGCATAGCTGCCAATATATGTAACGCTATTTGGTACACTAATTGATGAAAGGCTTTTACAAGATGCAAAGGCAGAAGTACCAATGGTTGTAACAGACGTCGGTATATTTATAGTTGTAAGGGAGGAGCAGCCACTAAATGCTTTTTCCTTAATTTCCACTATTCCATTAGGAAGCTCCACTGTTTCTAACTCTCTACAATTTAAAAACAAATTAGTCTCAACGTATTTTAGATTTTGAGGTAATTTTATTGATTTTAATCTTTTGCACCCACTAAATGCACTTGCTCCTATTGTTTCAACAGTATTAGGAATTTCAATAGATATTACGTCTATCTTATCAAAAAATGCATTGTCGTCTATTCTTGTTACCGTATAGCCGTTTATTACGGAAGGAATTACTACGCTTACTTGACTTCCGATATATTTTTTAATGGTAATTGTATCATCATGTTTTCTATGCCAATACAAGCCATTTTCCGTTACGCCCTTTTCCTCTACTCCCCAAACAGTCGGGCGGAAATTCGTATTCCAGCTAAATGCCCAATCGTTTGGCTTTTCTTCAGATTGACAATAAATTGTAATTTTTGAGCAATCCTTAAATGCATGATTTTCAATTGTCCTAACAGACACAGGAATGAATATTTCTTCAAGTGAGGAGCAGCCCAAAAATGCATTTTCACGAATTTCGCCAACCGAATTTGGAATAATTATTTCTTTAAGGGAGATACATCCTAAAAAAGCATTTTTCCCAATTATTTTAACGCTATTTGGAATATTTACTTCCTTTAATTGAGTGCATCCGTTAAATGCACTTTCGCCTATTACAGTAACAGTATCAGGAAGCGTTACAGATGAGAACTTCTTATAATCTATGTTTGAAACACAATACACGGGCTTGCCGCATATTTTTGCGGGAATTTCAAGATGTCCGTCCTTTACCGCTTTATCTATGTTGTTTATGCCTGTAATTTCTATGCCGTCTTTATAGCTACTATACCTATATATGCTCATCGGGCTATTGTTAATAATGCTAATTAAAGCAAATATCAGCATAAATATACCGATTATCACGGCGGCAGTAATCAGCATTTTGATTTTTTGCCTTTTTTGAAGCTTCGCAATTTTATCTTTTATTCTTTCCGATGTGTCATGAAGCTCCTTTTTTAGCTTATCTGAGCATTTTTCCATAATGGAGCTATATTCAGGAGAATTATAAATTTCACAAAGCTTTTTTTCGGCTTCCTCTAAGCTTCTTACCTGAAATGCCACTAATAATTTACATAAAAGCACTGTGTCATTTGAAGGATAGCAGCTTAAATAGTTATGTGCAAGCTTCTTAGCGCCTACATAATATCCTCTGCCTAATGCATCCTCTATACTCAAAAGCATGTTTTGTCTTATTTGCTCACTTGCCTCATTAAGCTCACTTTTGATTTCATCATCGCAAATTTCTAAAACACGCTTGTATTCCGTAGAGTTGGTAAAGGGTGTTATTCCCTTGGCTAAGGAATCAATGCTTGTTACAAAGTATGATGTTAAAAGCTTATAAAGAGTTGCCTTTTTATTTTCCTTGTCAATAAGCAAAATTCTATTACAGATTTCTCCTGCAATATGTGCGTTGCCTTCCTTGACTAACGCTTCAAGCGCTATTTCAAAATTGTCCTTAACCTTTTGAAGCGCCGTATCAAGCTTCTGCTTCATTTCAAGGCTACAATTTTCCATCAATAATTTATAATTTTCAGAAAAAATAAATATTACCGTGTTTTTAATAAGGTCTTCTATGGACTTTGCATTAAATTCAACAAGCAATTTACCTAAAAGCGCTTCTTCGTTTTCAGGTGCAAAATCAAGCACCTTATCAAAATACTCATTTGCTTTTTCAAAATTGCCTTTCATTAAATAGCTTTTCGCTCTGCTAAGAAGTGAAAATATAACCGCTTCTAAACCGCTTTCCATTGTTACAGTTTGTCGTGTCCCACAATATTCACATTCATAAATATTATTTTCTGCGCTTTCATTAAGGTCAGCGCCACACATTTTACATTTAAAAACAGCCATTTTACCCTCCTATATCTTTAATATCATAAGTTTATCACATTTTATATTTAAAATCAATATTTAAATGTCCTTAAATGCTTACAATATTCCGCTTTTCTTTGCAAAAAGAAAAGCTTGGCAAAAGAAATGGGACAAATGTCATTTACCAAAAGTCTTTGCTTATCAAATAAAGGAAAAAGCTATCACGGTTGTGATAGCTTTTTGTTATCTCTTTTTGTAGGGGGATATGGTCTGTATTCCGCTTTTCATTATGATTTTTCTTAAAAACGGAGAGCATAAAATTGCTCTTTTTACTGATTTTAATCTGAGCTTTATTCTTAATGAGCGTGTATTTTTTCTGTATGCTTTTTGCGCTTTTTCATAAGTGGCGCTTTGAGAAATAGCGTCGGCTAAAACCTTTCCGCTATACATGGCGCTGCTTAGTCCCTCAAACGAGCTGGCGCTAATAAATCCTGCCGCCTCGCCTAAAAGAAAAACGTTTCCCTTGCCTGTCGAAAAGTCCTTCATTTTACGTGGACTTGACACTAAGCACGCCTCGGTTTTTATGGCTTCGCCGAAGGAGTTGTTAAGAAAGCTTTCAAGTCTTTCCTTTTGCGTGTCAAAGGATTGACGGCAATTTTGCCTTTCAAATGCTCCGCCAAATATTATGTAATTTCCCTTATATATGGTCCACGAGCAGCTATCGCTTGTTTTTTTGTCAAATATACATGAATAATACGGAAGTCTTTGACCTTTATTTTCAAACCATTGTTGAACGGCAACGTATTGAACCTTCATAGGAGTAAAGAATGTGCGTCTTACAATTGAGCCGCCACCGTCTGCACCTACAATGGCTTTTGCATTTATCATTGTATCTACACCGTTTTGCTTTACGGAAATGCTATACAGCTCGTTTTCATTTTTTATTTCCTTGCATCTACCCTTACATACATCAACGTGAGACGGAACTAATGAAAGAAGAAAGCTATCAAAAGCGTACCTATCCATATTAAGATAATGTCTTTGATAATATTTTACTATTTTTTGCTCAATATCAATAGTTTCTACGGCGAAAATTTGTGGGTCCTCTAAAACGCTTTTAGGAAGCACCAAATCAAATCTTGCAAGCAGCTTTTGAGCATCGGGCGCTAAAAGTCCGCCACAGGGCTTGGCAGAATCTGGAGATTGTCCGTCAATAATAATCATTTTAATATCAGAGCGTTGCTCAGCAAGCTCCTTAACAAAAATTGCTCCGGCAGGTCCTGCGCCTATTACGGCAATATCATAAATTATTTTGTTTTCCTGTTCCATGCTTTCTCCCCCTCTTTGAATGTATTTCTTTTTTATTATATCACGGTTTTATTTTAAAATCAATAACCATAACAAAGAGAAAAGCTATCACGGTTGTGATAGCTTTATTTTATTTCTTGCTCTATGTCATCAAATATTGGGCTGTCAAAAAATTCGCGCAAGCTTATTTCAAGACCGTCGCATAATTTTTTTATTGATACAACGCCAGGGTTTAGGCTTTTGTTGTTTAGCATACTGTAAACAGTTGAGGGAGCAACGCCTGATATATTGGCAAGATTATTGGTAGCAATATTTCTTTCGTTACAAAGCTCTATTATTCTTTTCGCCACTGCTTCCTTAGTAGTCATTTTCTTGCCATCTCCCTTCTTTTTTCTTTGATATAATTATTTTAACCAAATTTGCGATATATCGTGTGGGATATATCGCATTTTAGTTAATATAAAATGAAGAGCTAAAAGTCTTATCGACTATCAAACAAGATTTATTGTACCTCGATTTTGATGTCGCTGCCGTGGGATTTTTTCTTGGTAACCACAATTTGGTTAGGGATTTTTGTTTTTAGCTCGCTGACATGGGAAATTATACCGATTAGTCGGTTGCCATCGGCAAGTGTGGTAAGTGCTTTATATGCTTCGTTAAGTGTATTTTCACTAAGTGAGCCGAAGCCCTCATCAACAAACATTGTATCAAGCTTAATGCCGCCTGACATTGATTGAATTTCATCGGACAAGCCAAGAGCGAGGGAAAGCGATGCAATAAATGATTCGCCACCTGATAATGTGCTTACGCTTCTTTCCGTGCTATTATGGAAGTCCTTAACATTTAATTCAAGTCCTGTTTGGCTCTTTGTATTATCGGCTTCCTTTTTACGCTTTAATATGTACTGACCGCTTGACATTGTAAGAAGCCTAGTGTTGGCTCTTGCAATTATTCTGTCAAAATATGTACTCTGCACATATGTTTCAAGCATGATTTTTTCCTTGCCTGAAAGCATTCCGTTTGCGGTATCTGAAACCGCTTTAACCCAGCCGTAATGAGCTTCTATTTTTGAAATATCCGCAAGCTTTAATTTGATATTTTTAAGGCTATCCTCATTTGATTTTATGGAAGCGAAAATATTTTTTTGCTGATTTTCAAGGTCTAAAATTTGCTCTTGAAGCTCGCTAATTTTTTCCTTTTCCTTATCAATATCAATTTCGGTAAAGGCTTTGGTTTGCTCCTTTAGCTCCTTGATTGAAGCTTCAAGACCTGCAATTTCCGATTTTTTGTTATTTAATAGCTCTTGAGATTTTTCAATTTTAGCGTTAATTTCATTTTTTTCCTTTTCAAGAGTGTAAATTGCTGTCTTTGCCTTTTCTTCACTTTCAAAAATCAATTTTTCCTTGATTTTTTTAACTGTGATTTCAAGCTCATTTATCTTGCTTGCAAGCCCTGCCTTTTCTTCCTTAGCGTTTTGAAGCTCCCTTTCAATTTCCTTTTCCCTATTTTCAAGCTCAGGAATATTCTTTTCAAGCTCTGCTTTTCTTTCCGCCTTATTTTTAAGGTCGGTTATTTTAGCGTTTATGCTTGATAAATCAATATTTAATTGATTTTTCTTTTCTAAAATTACATTTTTTGCTTCAATTATAGACACATCAAGGGAGTTTTTGTTAAGTAGCGCGATTATTTCCTCTTCCTTTGCCTTAACACTTGTTTGGCAAGAGGAAGCTTTTTCGCTTTGCTCTCTTACAGATTTTTCTGCTACATCCTTTTGATTTTTAAGTCTATCAAGCTCCGCTTTTGTAGGCGCATTTTCTGACTTACTTGCAAGTGATGGATGACTAACAGAGCCACAAACAGGACATTTTTCTCCATCCTTTAAGTTGCTTGCTAAAATACCCGCTTGCTCATCAAGGTATCTCTTAAATGAGCTTTCGTATTCCTCGTTTTTCGCAGTATAGCTTTCATACGCTTTTGAATATGCATTTTTAGCATTTTCATGATTTTGCCTTAATTCATTAAGAATTTTAAGCTCAGTTAAAATATTATCAAGGTCGCTGATTTTTGTATTAAGCTGAGACTTTTGATTTTCGCAGTTGGCTTTTTCAACATCAACGCTTTTTAGTGTGTCAAGCTCATCCTTTTTAGCTTTAATATTTTTTGCAATTAAATCAAGGGAAGCATCGCAATTTTTTATTGTTTCTTTCGCTTTTTCCTTTTTGTCGGAGCTATCCTTTAATGATTTTTGAGTATTATCAAGCTCCTTATACTCAACCATAAGATTGCTTAATGTTGTTATTTCCTTACTAAGCTTTTCTGCCCTCGGCTTTTGGCTTTCAGCCTCTGCCCTAAGCTTTTCAAGCTCAGTTAGCTTTTCCTTGTCTGCTTTTAAAAGCTCTATGTTTAATTCAAGGCTTGATTTAGATTTCAAATAATCGTTGGCTCTATCAAGGGTAGCTTTTGATTTTTCAAGCTGACCTTGTGCATCTTTTTTGGAATTATCCACACTCTGTGCGGTTTTTTTGTCCTCATCTATTTGATTTTCAAGAGCGGTGCATATATCAACGGTGGGGACTTTATTTTCCTTATTGGACTTTAAAAGTGCAAATAATGCGCTTTCTTCTTTGCATTTTATGCCATCAATATATTGGTTCACGCTGTTTTTGGCGTTATCGTAATCCTTATTAACCTTTGAAAGCTCTGCCTTTAAAGCTTCTTGAAGTCTTTCATAATTACTTGTATTAAAAATGCTTCTAAATATTTTTTGGCGGTCTGCGCTTTTGGCAAGAAGTAGCTTTAAAAAGTCTCCTTGGGCAATCATGGCAATTTGGGTATATTGGTCCTTGGTTATGCCCATAATTTCAATAATTGCATCGTTTACATCTTTCCATTTGCTTACTACTCTGCCATCGGGATATATCAGCTCAGCGTTTTGGTCCTCCTTGGTAGTGCCACTCCTATTTTTGGCGGGTCGCTCGTATTTAGGATTTCTTTTTACATAATACTCCTTGCCTTTATATGAAAAGGTAAGCTCAACAAACGTGGGTGTATCTGCTTCTGCATACTTAGAGCGAAGCATATCGTTTTTTCTATTATCGCCACTCGCCTCTCCGTACAATGCAAATGTAATAGCATCAAAAATTGTAGTTTTGCCTGCACCTGTGTCGCCCGTTATTAAGTAAAGTCCCTGCTCTCCTAGCTGAGTTAAGTCAAGCTCAACTCTGTCAGCGTATGGTCCAAATGCAGACATTATTAATTTTAGAGGTCTCATTATTTATCCTCCCATATTTTTTCAATTAGTGATTTTACAAGGTCTGCTTGCTCCTGGCTCATTTCTTGTCCGTTTTGCATAGCGAAAAGCTCTGAAAATAGCTCATAGGGGGATTTATTATCCACATCAGCCGTATCAATTTCCGTTATAGCTTTTGTTCTTAAATTATCATAGTCAAGGCGCAAAATGTTATGGTAAACCGTTCTTAATTTGCCTATTGCATCAAGAATATCATCCTCATCGGTAAGCGTTACTCTAACATAATCGTTTTCATAGGTGGTATTTTCATAAAAGGATTTTGACATTATATCCTCAAATTTGCCCTTGATTTCAACCATATCATGAAGGGGAGTTAATGGTATTGTGCGAATTATCAAGCTATTTTTTTCATTAAGCTCAACTACCGTTACGCTCTTTTCATCCTTGGCTTCGGAAAATGAATATTTTAAAGGTGTGCCACAGTATCTTATTTTCTCGCTACCACAATTTTGAGGTCCGTGGATATGACCTAATGCTACATAATCAAAGTCCTCAAATACAGATGCATCAACATTATCCGTGCCACCTACGGAAATTTCCTCAGACTCGCTTCTGCTTGCCCCTGTTACAAATTGATGTGTTACTAAAATGTTGCGCTTGTCCTTATCAATTTCAGCATTTGATAGCGCCACTCTTATAGCATCGGTATATGTTTTAATTTCATTATCAAAAAACGGTTTAACATTTGAAGGCTTAATAAATGGCAATAAATGCACACACACCTCGCCATATTCATCGGTAAGAGTATATTTTGGTATTACTCCGTTATACACTCTTGCAATATGTACTCCGCTTTGCTCCATAAGATTTGAGCCGAAGGACATTCTTTCAGCTGAATCGTGATTACCGCTGATTATAAACACCTGCACGCTTCTTTTAGCAAGGCTATTTAAAAAATCATCAAAAAGCATAACCGCCTCGGCTGATGGCACGCTCTTATCATATACATCGCCTGCTATAAGCACGCCATTTGGCTTTTCATTATCGACAACTTCTATAATTTTGCCTAGTATATATTTTTGGTCCTCAATCAAGGATTGCTCATTAAATCTTTTGCCTAAATGCAAATCGGAAATATGAATAAATTTCATTTTTTGCTCCTTAAAATATCATTTATTATATTGTATCATTATTTTATACTATTTGCAATAATGTTATTTTTCTTTAATTGTGTCTTAAATGTTAATTTTTTAAATAAAGTATATACAAATTCATGTTTATGTGATAGAATGTGTCCGTAATATGTCAAATAAACTCAAAAAAGGAGTATTCATGAGAGAGTTTTTCGGTTTAAGCCTTGACGAAAATGGCGAATATGTATTTTTGCGTGAGGCTGAGGGCGCTTGGTCATGGCAGCATCTTACCTTCGTTTCACTTATTTTACTTGCAATGGTTGGTCTTGCTATATTCTTTGGTATGCGAAATAAGAATAAGGACGAAATCCAAAAGAACAAGGTGCTTATTGTCAGCGCAATTTTAATTGACAGCTTTGAGATTATCAAAATTATAGTTTTATGTATAAGATGCAAGGATGCTATGCATTGGCTTTATGTATTGCCATTATTCCTATGCAGTATTCAGTTAATTGCTATTCCTATGGCTGCATTTTGCAAGGGTAGAATTAAGGAAGCTTGCCTTGATTTTGTTTTGACCTTTGGTATTTTGGGCGCAGTTTTCGGTACAGTTGGCGCGGCTCAGAATTACGGCAGCTATCCTGTATTATCTATGGATAATGTATTTTCAGGCATCACACACTCAATCTCAGGCTTTGCTTCTCTTTACATAGGAATTTCAGGTATGATTAGCTTGAAAAAGAAAAATCTACCTATTTGCCTTGGCATTTTAGGAAGCTTTTCCATTCTCGCATATGTGGCAAATGTAATTCTTGATTATAACTACATGTTTTTAATGTACCATGATGGCACACCATATAGCATTTTCTACAATATGGTTGGCGGAAGTCCTGTTTTCTATCCTCTTATAGTTGTAGGCGTGTTTGTAATTTACTTAGTAGGCTTCTACTATGTGTATGGGGCAATTAAAAAGAAAAAGCAAGAAAATACGATTGCATATACCATTGTGTATGAAGAAAAGGAAAAAGAGCTTGCTATAAAATAATCATTTAATAACAAAAATACTGCGGAAAAACCGCAGTATTTTTTTGTTTTATTTATGCATTTATTATGCTATTTATAGACACAGCTGTTGGATTTAATGTCTGTTCCTCTTGTAAATATACATACTTTGTGCCATCGTAAACATATGCGCACATTACAAGACCTAAATCCATTTGCTCAGCCTTAAAGCCGCCGATTACGAAGTCAAATGAAGCATAATCGCCTGTAACCTGAGCCTTAACTACGGGGGCTTCGTTTTGTGCAAGTGGAGCAAGACCGTTTAATTTTTCATAAACCGCGCCTACTACGCCATATTCAAGAGCGCCCATAATTGATTCATATCGGCTAAGAGCGTCTTGGAAAATTGTGTAGCCTACGGAGATTGCAAGCTCGCCATCCTCTGGAACTGAGTAGCCATTAAATAAGAATAATGCAGGGAATGATGCTTCCTCCTCTGCGCCTGCTGCTTCATTACAGTATAAGCACTTATATACGTGTGTGCCAAGATTTAAGAAGCCATTTTCAAATTCAATGCTCTTAACAACATTGCTAAGAGTATGCTCTGTCTTTAATGGTAAATCGTACTCCTCTGAGCCGCAAGCCTCAAATGTCTTATTCTTATATGCGTCAATCTTGTTTGAAACAGTTGTATAACCGTTTTCTCTGTAATCAATATTACAAGGACAGTCTGTTATATATCCGCCCTTACCCGGTGTTACACAGGTTGATTCATAAATTACGCTTTCCGTGTATGCATGGCCTATACCCTTGAATATTACGTAATCACAATTACTCGGAGCTACTTGGTCCTTGTTTGCACTGTAAAAATACACTGTAAAGTCGCCTGTTCTATCGTTAAATGATTCACCATGTATTGAAAGATTTTCAGCGTGAGAATATACGACTAAATCGCAAAGCGGTTGATATTTATTACCTGACTTCTTTGTACTGAATACCCACTTAGCAATATACTCAATATCCATAAGCACTACCTTTGAAAGGTATGAGTTACCGCCGAAAATTGAAGTGTGAGTGTTATCGTCACCTATTTTCTTGCCTGCAATGCTATTAGCTCCGATATAAATATATTCGATTGACTCGGTTTCTGCAAAGCATTTTTTATCAAGTGTTGTTGGTGTATTGTCAGGAATAATTACTTCCTTTAAATTTGAATGACGGAAGGAGTCTTCTCTGAAAACGTACGTGTTGCCCTCACCTAAAATAAGGTGATTAATGGTTTTGTTGCTTGCGAATGAATATTTGTTAAAGGTTGCATTTGCTTCACTTACATCTAAGGTTGCAAGATTAGGACAGTTTACAAATATGCCCGCCTCGGTATTTTCATTTGTGCCTGCCATAAATGTTATATCTCTTTTGCCGATTATAATCTTTTCAAGAGAAGGACAATCGGTAACTGCATTTTTCTTAAAGTCAACGCATGAGTTATCCATAAATGATAGCTCCTTTAATGATGACATTGAGAAAATGCTGATAAGCTCTACTCCATAAGGAATTTCAAGCTTAACAATATCGTTTTTGCGATAAATTACGTCGGTAATTTTTGAAACTTTCTTTGAGCCGTTCTTTTCTGTTACGCTAAAGCTGAATACGTCGCCTGCTAACATTGTATATGTCTTTTCCTCGCCGTTTTCATTTACGGTTACGGCAATTTCAACATCATATGGAGCATAAGCAACTACTGTTTGCTTTTTAGCTTCACACTTTGAGCAAATCATTGCATCTACGCCTAATTGGTCTATTGTTGCCTTTACTGTTACTTCCTCATCAACAACCCATTCGTGTACACAGTCAGTTAAAACCACATTATATGTAACTGTGCCGTCTTGGTTTTCAGTTGCTTTAAGCATATGTGTTTCAGCAACGAGGGCTTTAAGATTTTCAGCATCAGCACTTGGAATTGTGAATTTACCGCCTATGATAGGGCTTACCTCAATGCTGCTTGACATAACAAAATCACTTAAAAATACTGCTTCCGGATCAGTTACTGTAATTTCGCCGTCTAATGATAAGTACATATACACATTTTTGCCTGTTGTGTTTGTAAAATTGAAAATATTAGTACCTGTTAATGTAACCTTGGCTGTGCTATGGATATTGCATTTAGCGTTATTGAAAATCGCGCCTCTTACAATAGTCTTTGCTGTTACTGTGCCGTAAATATCAATATTTGGTACATTTGCAGAGTTTTCGCTTGCTGATACGTAAACTAAATTATAAGGTGTTTCAATTTCAACGTCCTTACCTGCCCAACAGAGCTGTGGGTTGCTATCGTATCCATAAGTGTGAAGGTCGTGGAAGAAAAATCCTGCCTTGTCGTCCTTATTAAGTGTTACAGGTGCGTGTGTAACCTTACCCTTACCGATAATAACGCATGCACCACGGTATCCGTAGAATGCGGAATTATTGTTTGTTACTGTAAGGTTATGTCCGTTTAAGTCAACGACTGTTGTTGCCCATGAAGCTGAAATTTTTGCAGAGCTTGTAATATCTGCGCCAAGCTTTACAAACATACTAACCTGGCTATCGCCTGATACTGCATCTAAGTCCTCAGCGTTATCAACAGTTACGCCGTATGCCTCATAAAGCTCAGTGCTTTTTGTAAATGTTACTGTTTCGCCTGGTGCGTAAAGTGTACCGTCCTTGGTAAACCAGCCATAAAATTCTTTATCAACCTTAGTACCGTTGGCAAGTGTTGCTGTGCCGTTGCCTGACTTTTTGGTTGTAAACAAGGTATAGCTTCCATCTGCGTTTGGTGTAGCTGTTTTCCAAACTGAGCCGCTAAAGTTATTATATGTAACTACAATTTGTTCTTCCTCAGCAGATGCTGAAACAACAAAGATAACACAAAGTGCAGCTATTAAAGTAAGCATTAGCGCAAGTAATTTAACCTTTTTCATTGTTTTTCTCCTATAAATTATTTTTTATCTATAATATATTATCACATAAAATTTAATTTGTCAACTACATAGATTGGGTTAATATATTTGCAATTACGATTTTGCCGTAGTGGGGACAGGAGATAATTACTCCTTACTTAAAAAACACCATTAAAAGTGTGGCTGCAAGCATTAAAATAAGTCCCAAAAGCGCTTTTTTGGAAAGCTTTTCTTTAAATACGAAATAGGAAAATACTACTGTAAAGAGTATGCTCATTTTGTCAATAGGCACAACCACGCTGACAATTCCGTTTTGGATAGCGTAATAGTAGCAAAGCCATGAGCCACCTGTTGCAAGACCAGATAAGCAGATAAAGAGAAGCTCTTTTTTGTTAATTTCCTTAATTCCTGTATGCTTTTTTCTTGCAAAAACTATTATCCACGCCATAATAAGCACTACGCCTGTGCGGATTGCTGTGCCTAAATTAGACTCAACGCCAGATATTCCAAGCTTGGCAAGAATTGATGTGGCGGCGGCAAAAATTGCTGATAAAACGGCGTAAATCATCCATGATTTTCCGCTTGATACCTTATCGGTGCTTTTCTTTTCAACCATTAAGAAAATACCAACGGCTAAAATTAGAGTTGCAAGTAATTTCATCCACAAATTTGATGTTTCGCCAAAGCAGATAATTGCAAGAAGTACAGTTAAAATTGTGCTTGATTTATCAATAGGCACTACCTTGTTTATGTCGCCCATGGAAAGAGCCTTAAAGTAGCAAATCCAGGAAGCTCCTGTGGCAAGTCCCGATAAAATCAAAAATATCAAGGATGTAAGGCTAATATGGGCTAGTGTATTATAAGAGCCAACTATAAACACCATTATCCAAGAAAAGATTAGGACAACAACCGTGCGAATGGCTGTGGCAAGGTCGGAGTCGGTTTTCTTAATTCCGCACTTTGCTAAAATTGAGGTAAGACCTGCAAACGCCGCAGATAAAACCGCCATTAAAATCCATGTCATATTTTTACCTCCGCTATGTGTGGGCGATGGTCGGATGCAATAATTTTGGGAATATCAGCATTTACAACCTCTATATCAGGACTAACAAAAATATAATCAATTTTAATACGAGGATTATTCGATGGGAATGATAGCTTATTTTCGCAAAAGCCCGTGGATGTGTCTTTCATTTTAGCTTTTATGGGGGCTAAAAGCTCATTATCGGGAGTTACATTAAAGTCGCCCATAAGAATACATTTTTCTTCTCTTATATTTTCTAAAATCGTTTTAACCGCATTTTCCTGCTCATCAATGCAAAGACCAAAATGTGTTACTAAAACTAAAAGTCCGTTTTGTAATTCCGCCTTTAAAACGCATCTTGTTTCGTAATAACCACATTCCTCTCTTTTAGGATTTGGGTCGGGAATTTTAATTGTTTCCACGCTTTTAAATGGAATTTTAGATAAAATTCCGTTGCCATATGGTCCATCACAGTCATCAATAGCCTTAGCAAAATAGTAATTTTCAATACCTGTAAGAATTGATAATTCTTTAGCTTGGTAGGTGTATTTCACATTTTCGCCACCATCAAACATTTCGTTAAGTCCGATAATGTCCGCGCCCACATCTAAAATCGCCTTTGCCATTATATCGTAATCAATTTTCTGCTCCAAAAAATTCAAGCAATGCTGAGTGTTAAAGCTCATTATTTTCATAATATTACCCCTTAGTTTAGTTTGTAGGTATATTTTACCATACATTTTATATAAAGTAAAGTTTTTGCTTGCTTTATTTTCAGTTATGTGATAAAATATAGCCATAAATACAGTTAGGAGAAGCGGTATGAAAAGAAAAATATTGGTTTTATTATCTATTGCATGTTTAATTATTGCAGCAGCCTTCATTTCCTCATGTGGCAAGGGGACAAAGGGACTTGAATTTATTGAAATTAGCGACACAGAGTGCGGTGTAAAGTGCGGCGAGGCTGTAAACGAGGCTGAAATAGTCATTCCAAAAAAGCATGATGGCAAGGTGGTTACTACTATTATGTCAACGGGCTTTTCAAAGTGTGATAAGCTAGTTTCTGTTACAATTCCAAAAACAATTAAGAAAATTGAGAAGGGTGCATTCTATAATTGCACCTCACTTGAAAATGTATATTTCAAGGGCAAAATCAAGGATTGGTGCAATATTGAATTTGAGCTTGGCAATTCCTCTCCTATGGACCAGGCTGAGCATTTCTTTGTAAAAGGCAGAGAGCTTAAAAATTTGAAGCTCAAAAAGATTGAAGCTATTAAATCATATACTTTCTTTGGCTTTGATTATCTTGAAAGCTTTGAAGCAGACAAAAATCTTACAGCTATCGGAGAAAATGCTTTTGCAGGCTGCTCAAGCTTAAGCTCCGTTAAGCTTCCATCATCCTTAGTTAAGCTTGAAAAATTATGCTTTTCCAACTGCAAAAAGCTAAAGGAAATCGTTATTCCTGAAAACACAAGTCAAATACATAGACTTGCATTTTATGAGGCGGGCTTAAATACGGTTACCTTTGAAAATACTGAAAAATGGTTCACAACAACCAATCCCGATGCTACAAGGGGCGATAAATACGATGTTACAGACCCTGAATTAAATGCATATTATTTTATAAGAACCGCATCAGGATATTTAAAGAGAGTTTTACCGACAACATAGGAAAAAGAACGCGAAAGCGTTCTTTTTTAGTGGTTAGCAGTTAGCAGTTAGCAGACAGCGAAATTTGTTAATCGCTGTTTTTAAGTGTTATTTTATAATAAAATCAATCCTCAATCTAACCTCGCTGACCGCCGACTGCTGGCGGCTGACCGCTGAGAATGTCTGCTTCGCAGAGCGATATAGCGTACTATGTACGCGCGAT
>JAZSHT010000036.1:0-3771 GCA_045533435.1 Eubacteriales bacterium
AGAAAAGTCCTCTCGTCCCGTCTCCCCTAGGGGAGATAAAGAGGGGTGTATATATTCTTTCATTCTTTCATTCTTGTTTTTTTCTTTTTCTTTATCTTTTTCTCTTTTGCTTCTTTTCTCTTTTTCGTTTTCTGTTTCTTGTATCGTTGGTCGGTCGTTGGTCAATCGTTGGTCGCTTTGCTGGTCATTTCGTTGGTCAAAATCATCTAAAGATATAAGCGTTATAAGGCTTTGTTGCCTGTCGGTTTGTTGGTCAATTCGTTGGTCGTTTTTTAATGAATTCAAAATTCTCTTGATTTTTGAATCGCTTATACCGGTAGCACGTGCAATTTTTGCTCTTGAAGTTAAAAGCTGACCTTCCTTTAATGTAATAACCTTGCCTGAAAACATCGCTTTATATTCGCCGTATGCTTGATGTGTTATTAAATATATCCATACGCTTAAATACTCGCTATCCTTGTTAAGCAGTGGGTCATCGTGTATATCGTTTCTGATTTTTGACCATCCGTTTTCTGTGTTCATTTTGTTACCTCTCTTTAAGTTATTTTGTGTGGTAAAAATATTATATAACAAAAAAACCGGGACTGACCGGTACACTTTTTGCGAGGCAAACGCTTCGTATTAACGGAGTCAACACCTCATTTTAGTATGTAGGTATGCATACTAACATACCTAACTTATAATATCGTTGTTTCTCTTTGTATGACTAACGCAAGCGCTTCGGGCTCGAAAGCAATTTCTTCGTATTAACGGAGCTAATGCTTCAATTTTAGTATGTAGGTATGCATACTAACATACCTAATTTTAATGCATATTGCGAGATGTTAGAGGTTTTAAAAAAACGGCGGCAAAGTAATCTCGCCGACCGCTGCGAGCAGAGCGTGCCTTAAAATATTATAAAATAAAAAAACCGAGACTGACCGGTATAGTTTTACCGATAAGTCTCGATTTTTTATTATTCAATTAAATTTGTCAACTAATCTGGCTGATGGCTGTTCGCGTAGCGAACCAATAACATGTCTGCTTCACAGAGCGATATGCGTACTATGTACGCGCGATATAGACCACGCTTCGCTCGGTTGCGATATAACCAAATAAATTCGGTCGCGATATGCTTTCGCTTAGCGAAAGCGCGATATGCACCTTCGGTGCGTGCTGACCGCTAACCGCTAACAGCTAAAAACTACTTGAGTAATTTTTCAATATCACTAACCAATTCTTCATGAGTAATTGAGCCGATATAGTGGGCGGCGATGATGCCGTTTTGGTCAACGATAACGGTCATTGGATAGGAGTTATTAGCTCCGCCAAGGAGCGTGTAGTAAACCTCAGGGTCAACGATTTTTCCGCTTTCGTTAGGGAAGTCCTTACCGAAAATAATGTTTGAATTTGGATAATTTTCGTTAATATATGCGGTTGCAGTAGCGCTTAAACGGTTAGAGTGTATCGCTAAAACTGTAACGCTGTCTGCATATTCGCTTGCAATCTCATCAAAGTGAGGAAGCTCAGCCACACAAGGGCCGCACCATGTACCCCAGAAATTGATAATTGTAATTTTTCCGCCATTATTTGCAACATTAAATGTATTTTCGGTTAATCCGTTTTCATCGTAAAGAGGAATATCCATTCCATAGCACTTGTCGCCAACCTCGCTACCAACAGGAATTTCAGGATTTTTGTGAATGAAATTAAAGTAAATAAGGGAGCCGATAAGAAGCACAGCCATTACAGAGTAAAGAACTGTTTTAAATATCTTACGCTTCTTTTCAATACTCATTTTTTGCTTTTTAGGGGACTCTGTGTCGGTAATTTCATCATCTTGCTGACCACTGACACAGCCTCCCTTGTGTAAAGGGAGGGGGACCGCATTTGCGGTGGAAGGATTGTTTTGGCTGCTAATTTCGTTATCTAATAACAAAATCTTGCTTCCCTTAAATGAAATCGCTTTTGTTGGACAAACATCGATACACTCGCCACAGGAAATACATTCAACATCGCCTACATGGCGTATATCCATTTTACATTTTGAGATACATTTGCCACAGTCAACACACTTTGGCTTATCTAATTTGATACCGAAAATTGATATCTTGTTAAAGAAGCCATAGAGAAGTCCGAGTGGGCAAAGGAAACGACAAAATAGCCTAAATATAAACACACATCCCACTATAATTGATACCATAAGCAGGAATTTCCAAGTGAAAATAGGTCCAAGCATACGAAGGCTACTTTCGTTTACCTTGTTGGAAAGAAGTCCCATTGCACCCTCAAGCGTGCCGGCAGGACATATGTATTTACAAAAAGCAGGGACAGGTGTGTTTCTAAGTGAATATAAAATAGGAATTATAAACACAAAGAACACTAAAACAACATATTTAAAGTAGGAAAGAGCGCGTGTAATTTTTGATTTTCTTACCTTTGGAGTTTTTACCTTGTATAAAAGCTCTTGGATAAGACCGAATGGACAAAGCCAACCGCAAATCCATCTGCCTGCTAAAAGACCGTATAAAAGAATAATACCTAAAATGTAGAATATTGTAGATTTATCGGTGCTTGTCATTGCGTTTTGAAGTGAGCCTAAGGGACAAGCTGTATTTGCACCAGGGCAAGAATAACAGTTAATACCTGGGCAACAAAGATTTTTTACATTGCCTTGATAAATAACGCCTGTCTTAAAGCCCTTTAAATTTGCATTGAAAAGTAGCGCAGAATAAAGCTGAATTATCTTTCTTTTTGATGGCTTAATCTTTTTTAACCAAGCAATAAATCTGTTTGGTTTTTTCTCTGTTTTTTCATTTTCGCCCATAGATGTGTCGATAATTTCGTTATTTTCAGAGGAAATTACATCGTTTTCAGTTAAATTTTCTTTATTTTCTGACATAAATACCTCCTTATCCCAAGCCGATACATTCTGTGCAGATGTTGATTGCCTTTTGAAGCACATCAGCCATACCACCGTTAAATATACCGACTATAATAAACGTTACAGCAATAACTAAAAGTGAAAGTCTTGCGCCAAGCAAGATTTTTTCATGCTGGCTGCTAACTGCTGGCTGCTGGCTGCTAATATCATCCTTTTTTGCTGTTTTGAAGGACGCTTTAATGATATCAAGCTCCCTTACATAACTTGCACCGCATACCAAAACATTTGCAAAAATGGATGATATAGAAACAATAGCACATGGTATAACAAAGAGCATTGCGCTAACCATTTCGCCGTTTATATCGTTTGCAGGGAAGTTGTTTTTGTTTAGCATATAGATAAGTGAAATTACAAGTGAAACAACGATTGCATCAATGCAAAAAGCATTAGAATAAAGTCTGATCTTTCTTTCCTTTGCAATTTTTCCTTGCGCTTCGTTGTCGCATTTTGATATATCAATTTTGCTTGACATTTTCTTTAAGGTGGTACCTGTGTCTATAATTCCCTTGATTTTTGGTTTTTCAAGAGGGAAAAACGATATTACCATGCCACCGATAATACCAACGATACACAAAACCACAGGCACAACAATCGCCATAAAGTGTGTGCTTATGCTTTCATAGGTAAATGGTCGCGCACCGCTTCTGTAAATATCAATACAGGATACGATAAAGCATATTCCCGTTATCACAATTATGCATGATAACACGATACCGTATATAAGGTGTAGCTTTCTTAATTTTTCTTTTGACATAACTATTCCTTTCCTAATTTTCTCGCAATTATATTACCACAAAATCCTTTCTCTGTCAAGTGGCGAGAAAATGGCAGATTTTAGGGGATAGGGG
>JAZSHT010000004.1:0-37790 GCA_045533435.1 Eubacteriales bacterium
GCCTCAACAGCAACGCTAACCTTATCGCCAGCTCTTGCATGTGAACGTGATGAAACTCTAGCAGTCATATTTTGCTCACCAACAGAGAGGTATAGGTAAATTTCAGCACCCATAAGCTCAGTAACATCAACATCAACATCAATTACATTGTCCTTCATTGAGTTAAGGAAGATTTCCTCATCGTGAATGCACTCTGGACGAATACCGATAATAACCTCTTTACCCATGTAGTATCTAAGAGCAGGATCATTACCCTTGTCCTCAGGAAGCTTAAGTGAGTGGCCCTCAAATTCAACATAAACGCCATCAGACTTCTTGTCAAGCTTAGCGTTGATGAAGTTCATTTGTGGTGTACCGATAAATCCAGCAACGAACATGTTAGTTGGCTTATCGTAAAGATTTTGAGGAGTATCAACCTGTTGGATAAGACCATCCTTCATAACTACAATACGAGTAGCCATTGTCATAGCCTCAACCTGGTCGTGAGTTACATATACGAATGTTGTACCAACCTTTTGGTGAATCTTTGTAAGCTCAGTTCTCATTGTTGCACGGAGCTTAGCATCAAGGTTTGAAAGTGGCTCATCAAGTAAGAATACCTTAGGATTTCTAACGATAGCACGACCTAAAGCAACACGCTGCTTCTGACCACCTGACATAGCCTTTGGCTTTCTGTCAAGTAATTGAGTGATGCCAAGAATTTCAGCAGCCTCTTCAACTCTACGCTTAATTTCTTCCTTTGGTGTCTTTCTTAATTTAAGACCGAACGCCATGTTTTCATATACTGTCATATGTGGATAAAGAGCATAGTTCTGGAAAACCATCGCAATATCTCTATCCTTAGGAGCGATATCGTTCATAAGCTTATCACCTATGTAAAGCTCTCCCTCTGTAATTTCCTCAAGTCCTGCAATCATACGAAGTGTAGTTGACTTACCACATCCTGATGGACCTACGAAAATGATAAATTCCTTATCCTTGATTTCAAGACAGAAGTCTGATACGGCTGTAACACCGCCAGGATATTTCTTGTAAATGTGCTTAAGTGATAAACCTGCCATTTTAAATTCTCCTTGCCTTTAGGCGTAAAATTAAGGCTTCAAACAAGCCTAACTGTGTTTTTATATGTAATTCAGACATACTTTTGTATGATAATATTATAACAGATAACTGTAAAAAAATAAATAGCTTTTTTGCACAAACTTTGCATTACTATTTTGTATATTTTGCACAAAAATGCACTATACTTTTTTACACCCAAACCGTTTTTTGTTTATTTTGACAATAGTACAAATTGCCTCAAAAATGAGGCAATTTGCATTACATATTTTAAGATTATAATTTCATTGTAAGACCGATACGCTTTTTGTTAACATCAACACTCTTAATCTTAACAGTTACAATATCGCCAACGCTGAGCGCCTCAGATGGATGCTTAATATACTTTTCGGAAATTTCAGATACATGAACAAGACCATCTTGATGCACGCCAATATCAACGAATGCACCAAAGTCAATAACATTTCTAACAGTGCCTGTCATAATCATGCCTTCCTTAAGGTCTTCCATACCAAGAACATCATCACGGAGAATAGGAAGTGGTAAAGAATCACGAACATCACGACCAGGCTTTTCAAGCTCTCCGATAATATCAAGTAATGTTGGCTCGCCAATTTCAAGCTCCTCGCTAAGCTTCTTTGTGCCGTATCTTGTACACTTAGCTCTAATATCGCCAAGACCGCTGCCAACGCTTTCAAGAGTATAATCAAACTTAGCAAGTAATGCTTTTGTAGCATCGTATGCTTCAGGGTGTACGCCGGTATTATCAAGAATTTCCTTAGAGTCTGGAACTCTTAAGAAGCCTGCGCATTGCTGATATGCCTTAGCACCAATCTTTGGCACCTTAAGAAGCTGACTTCTCTTGGTAAATTCGCCATTTTCCTCACGGTATTTTACAATATTCTTTGCAGAAGCTGTATTGATACCTGAAATGTAAGAGAGAAGTGAATATGAAGCTGTATTTATATCAACGCCAATACGGTTAACGCAATCCTCAACAACGCCACCAAGAGCCTCATCAAGTCTTGCAGGCTTCATATCGTGCTGATATTGACCAACGCCAATAGACTTAGGGTCAATCTTAACAAGCTCAGCAAGTGGGTCCTGTAAGCGTCTTGCAATAGATACAGCGGAACGCTGTGTTACATCAAAATCAGGGAATTCCTCTGCGCCAAGCTTAGAAGCAGAGTAAACTGAAGCGCCTGCCTCACTTACCATGATATACTTTCTGTCGCCATCAATTTCCTTAAGCGTGTTAGCAATAAAGATTTCACTTTCCTTAGAAGCAGTACCATTACCAATAGCAACAACATCAACGCCATACTTCTTAATAAGCTTAGTAACGATTTTCTTTGAGCCCTCAATGTCTTCCTTTGGCTTTGTAGGATAAATAACCGCAGTGTCAATAACCTTACCTGTCTTATCAACAACTGCAAGCTTACATCCTGTTCTGTAACCAGGGTCATAACCAAGAACGGTCTTACCCTTAAGTGGCGCACCCATTAAAAGATTCTTTAAGTTATCAGAGAATAGCTTAATAGCACCCTCGGATGCATTGTCAAATAAATCAGTACGAATTTCTCTTTCAATAGAAGGAGCAATAAGTCTGTCGTAGCTATCAACGATAGCTGCTGCAATATATTCCTTAGCAGGACTTGATGGATTAGTAATTATATGTGAAAATAGATAATTTAAAATGATTTCGCTTTCAACTTGAACATCAACCTTTAAGAATTCTTCCTTTTCGCCTCTGTTAATAGCAAGAACGCGGTGTCCAGGAATTTTCTTAATGCTTTCATTATAATCATAGTATGATGCGTAAACAGAATCCTCTTCCTTGTTTTGCTTAGAAACAATCATACCGTGGTCAAATGTTAATTTTCTTATAGCCTTTCTAAAATCAGCATTATCTGAAATATCCTCAGCGATAATATCCTTAGCACCGTTAATCGCATCCTCAGCGGTAGCAACAATCAGCTTCTTGTCAAGGTCATCACTTACATTGATGTAATCCTCGGCGATAACCATAAGATCCTTTTCATAAGAATCTCTTTGCTCCATAATAAGCTGTGCAAGTGATTCAAGGCCCTTCTTTCTCGCAAGAGAAGCTCTTGTCTCTCTCTTAGGCTTATAAGGTCTATAAATGTCCTCAACCTCAGTTAAAATAGTAGCATTCTTAAGCGCTTCCTCGATTTCAGGAGTTAATTTTCCTTGACCATCAATAAGCGCGCGAACCTCTTCCTTTCTTGCTTCAAGGTTGCGAAGATACTTAAGTCTTTCATCAAGTGTACGAAGTACAGTATCGTCAAGTGAGCCTGTAACCTCTTTTCTATAACGAGCAATAAAAGGAATAGTGTTGCCATCATCAATAAGACCAACAGCAGCCTCAACCTGTCCTACTCTTAAATTTAATTCTTTAGCAAGTTCATTAATAATATCCATTTTCTTTTTTCTCCGTTTTTGCAAAATTTTGTTTCAATATTAAATTTATATTTGTTCGTAAATTATTTTTCTAAATAATCCTTTACGAAATATGTGTGAGTGTGTGCGTTATTTCCAAATTTATCACGAATTGTAACTCTAAAGTAAACATCGCCCTCTCTTAAATCAAACACCGCACTTGTAATAGTCTCGTTTTCGGGAGCGGTTATATGTCTGTCATTTCTGCCATAGCCGTTAATTACAATGTTTTCAACAGGCGTGCATTCAATGTAAATTTTGTTATCCTCAACATATAAGGACTTAAATTGAGGCGGATTATCTCTACCGCTTGCGCAGTAAATATGTCCCTTTTCCATAGCCTCAATAATTTTATCATACTTTAATTCCGAAGCACCAATAAATGTTGAGCCACCAAAGGATTCTCTTACGCTGTCTCCGTGATTATGATTATCATCGCCCATTGTGCAAACAAGATTAAACATACCGTTTCTTACCATATCATCATATATGTAAGGACAGTATTCACTTCCTGTTTCAAGCTCAGTTGCATAGTTGAGAATTTCAAGTCCCCAAAGACCTTCCATGTTGATATAGTCCTCACGCTCATTTAAAGACCAATAGGGATGGTTTAATTGCACCAAAAATCCTGCATCATTGCAACGCTTAATAATTTCATTTATTCCTTCCTTAGAATATTCACGGAAGTACCCATCGCATTTTGTGTCAGGATAACGGTTTTTTAATATCCATTGCTGCTCAACAGCAGTTGCAGGCATAAATGTGTTATGCTGCTCCTTAGCAAATATGTTCAAATGCACGCATTTTTTTCTCTGCCATTCTCCAGTTTCGGTATCGAATATCTTTGGAAACTTAGGTGTCGCTTCATTTACCGCATATTCACAGCTTGTAAGTGCTAAAAATCCCTCATCATTTAAATCGGAATGATCTAAAAGCACATCATGGTCAGTATAAGCCACAATGGAATATCCGTGATTTTTATACACTTCCTTTACCTTTTCAGGCGTATAAGCGCCATCTGAATGAACCGTATGACAGTGAAAATTGGCTCTATACCAATTTACGCCATCTGGTAATAAGTATTTTTTCATTTTAATCTCCTTGATTTATTTGCTTAGCTTAAAAAATCATCAACCTTGTAGTAATGTGTATGAGCATTATTGCCGTATTTATCTCTTACAGTAACACGGAACATAATATCTTGCTTGTCAAGCTTAAATTCCGCATGTGTAAACTCATAATCCTCTGTAATATAAGGACGGAAGTTTCTGCCTAACCCTGTTACAATCACGTCAGTAGCAGGAGAGCAGTCAACCTTAATTATATTGTCTTCAACATAAAGAGCTTTAATTTGAGGCGGATTTTTACCGCTTGCACAGTAAAATTCTCCCTTTTCAAGCGCATTCATAATTTGACCGTACTTTAATTCCGAAGCACCGATAATAGTAGAACCGCCAAACGAATGGTCAAGACTTCCACCTCTGTTGTGGTTATCATCACCCATATTACAGAATAAATTAAGGTTACCGCCTCTTACCATATGGTCATAAATATAAGGACAGTATTCAGCACCTGTTAATCTTTCGGTTGCATAGTTAAGAATTTCAAGGGACCAAAGTCCTTTAATGTTAAGGTAATCATCCATATCGTTAAGGGACCAGTTTGGATGGTTTAATGAAACTAAAAATCCATTATCGTTAAGTCTTTTTATTGTTTCATTTATGCTTTCAAGGGTATATACACGCTCATATCCATCAACGGTTATGCCATTCATATCCTTACCCTGGCTCTTCCACCAGTTAAATGTACCCTCGCCTGTTGCGGGATGGAAAGTATTATTAGGATCCTTAGAATAAACACCAAAATGAAGAACCTTCTTTGAACGCCAGCCTTCCATGTATTTTCCTTCTGGAATATCAAAGCATGGCTTGTTATCGTTTATGGAAAATTCACTTGATGTAATTGCTAAAAACTCATCATCGGTTAAATCGTTGTGTGTACGAATAATCTCGTGGTCCGTGTAAGCCACAATAGAATATCCCATTTCCTTGTAATGCTTTTTAATTTCCTCAGGGGAATAGTGTCCATCGGAAACAGTTGTGTGGCAGTGCATATTCGCTCTGTACCAATTAAGCTCAGGTGAAATAATGTACTTTTTCATTATTTATTTATCTCCTCATAAAAATCTTTCACATTGTAGTAATTAGTATGAGCATTGTTGCCATACTTATCTCTTACAGTAATACGAAAGAACACATCCTCAGGCCTTAATCTAAACTCAGCATGAGTAATATCCTCTCCGCTTACATGTCTAAATCTTCTAGAGTACCCCGTTATGAAAACATCGGTAGCAGAAGAGCAGTCAACCTTAATTATATTGTCCTCAACATAAAGAGCTTTAATTTGAGGCGGATTTTTACCGCTCGCACAGTAAAAATTACCCTTTTCCATACATTCAATAATGTTATCGTATGTTAGCTCGGTCGCACCAAAAAATGTAGAGCCGCCAAAGCATAATTCCGTTTCGCCACCGCTATTGTGATTGTCATCTCCCATAGTGCATTTTAAATTATACATGCCGTTTCGTACCATATCGTCATATATGTAAGGACAGTATTCAGCACCGGTTAATCTTTCGTTTGCATAGTTGAAAATTTCAACTGACCAAAGCCCCTTTAAATTTATGTAATCATCATGCTCATTAAGAGACCAGTTTGGATGATTTAACTGAACGAAAAAGCCCGCCTTATTAAGTCGCCTAATTGCTTCATTGATGCTTTCGGCTGAAAAGCTTCTGTGATACCCATCGCATTTTCCTGTGTTTCTCCATTTACCTCTTTGTGGCCATAATGAATATTCATCAGCTGCCACTTGAAATTCATTGTGTGGGTCCTTAGAATAAACACAAAGGTGCATTACCTTACTTCTGCGCCAATCATCATCTATTTTTGCTTGCTCATTCTCAAATTCGCCGTTATATAGCTTGGGATAATAAGTGCCATCAGCATATACGGTATATTCACTTGAAGTAATAGCTAAAAAGCTATCATCATTTAAATATGAATGGTCAAGCAAAATATCATGGTCGGTAAAAGCCACAATAGAATAGCCCTTTTCCTTATACACCTTTTTTATTTTATCAGGCGTAAAGCTGCCATCAGATATGTTTGAATGACAGTGCATGTTTGCTCTGTACCAATTCACATTGCTTGGTAAAATATATTTTTTCATCTTTTTTCCTTTATTTGCCACCGTTTATAAACAGTGCTTCCTCATCTGCGGTTAAATATCGCCATTCTCCACGCGCTAAGGAGCTATCAAGCTTAATACCGCCAAATGTTATTCTTTCAAGATATGTTATCTTATTATCAACCGCCTCAAGCATACGCTTAATTTGATGATATTTTCCCTCAGTAAGCGTAATTTCTCCGCTTGTCTCATTATACATTGAAATTTTACATGGCTTAGTTAAATATCCGCCAATGTCAACGCCCTTTTCAAGGGCTTGCACATTTTCGTTAGTGAGAGGGAGCTTACACTCAAATTTATATATCTTGTCCACGTGGTGCTTGGGAGAAAGACATTTATGTGCGCTATCCCCATCGTTAGTTAAAATAACTAAACCCAAGGTGTTTTTGTCAAGCCTTCCACAAGGGAATAAATTTAGCCTTCTTTCCTCATCAGACAATAAATCAAGAACAGTTTTTTCTCTGTCATCATCAGTTGCGCTAACATATCCCTCAGGCTTATTTAACATAATGTAAGCGTATTTTTTATAATTTACAGTAACGCCATTTACACGTATAATATCCTTGCTTTCATCAATATGTATATCTGGTTTTTTGATAATAACGCCATTTACGGTAATTTTACCGCTTCTTGCCAGCTTGCCACTTTCACTTCGTGAAGCCTTGCCCATATTAGATAAAAATTTGTCAAGACGCATGCTAAAATCACCTGCCAACCATATATGTTAAATGTTCACTAAATCATCAAACATTATAACACATTTTTTATATAAAGTAAATAATATTTTATTAAAATATAGAGGAAATTTTTCATCATTTTACAATTTAATATTTTTTTAATAAAAATGTTGATTTTACGACTGAAATAATGTATAATAGATACGAAAAATTTTTAATTCGAGGAGAATACATATGATTTATTCAAAAGAAGTAGAACACATGTGTACAGTTGCCAAAGGTCCTAAGCACGGTCCTGCTCCAATTCCTGAAGAAGGCAAATGGGTAATGGCAAAGCAAATCACAGACATCTCAGGCTACACACACGGTATTGGCTGGTGTGCACCACAACAAGGCGCTTGTAAGCTTTCCTTAAATGTTAAGGATGGTATCATCGAGGAAGCTCTCGTTGAAACTATCGGTTGCTCAGGTATGACTCACTCTGCAGCTATGGCAGCAGAAATCCTTCCTGGCAAAACATTACTTGAGGCTCTCAACACAGACTTAGTTTGCGATGCTATCAATACAGCAATGCGTGAGCTCTTCCTCCAAATCGTTTACGGTAGAACACAATCTGCTTTCTCTGAAGGCGGTCTTGTTATCGGCGCAGGTATGGAAGACTTAGGTAAGGGTGCTCGTTCAATGGTTGGTACAATGTACGGTACTAACGCAAAGGGCGTTCGTTACCTTGAAATGACAGAGGGCTACTGCACAAGAATGGCTCTTGATGAAAACGACCAAGTTATCGGTTACGAATTCGTATCTCTCGGCAAAATGACAGACTTCATCAAGAAGGGCATGGAGCCAAACGAGGCTTACAAGAAGTCAATGGGTACATACGGCAGATTTAACGATGCAGTTCGTTACATCGACCCAAGAGAAGAGTAAGGAGGACTGAAAGATGGCATTATTTGAAGGATATGAGAGAAGAATTGATAAAATCAATGCAGTTCTCGCTGAATATGGTATTAAGTCCGTTGAAGAGTGTAAGGAAATCACTCTTGCAAAGGGCATCGACTGTGACAAAATCGTAAGAGAAACACAGCCAATTTGTTTTGAAAATGCAGTTTGGGCTTACACAGTAGGCGCAGCTATCGCTATTAAGAAGGGTTGCACAAAGGCTGCTGACGCTGCTGCTGCAATCGGTATCGGTCTCCAAGCATTCTGTATCCCTGGCTCAGTTGCAGAGAACAGAAAGGTTGGTTTAGGCCACGGTAACCTCGGTAAGATGCTTCTTTCTGAGGAAACAGAGTGCTTCTGCTTCTTAGCAGGACACGAATCATTCGCTGCTGCTGAGGGCGCTATCAAAATCGCTCTTAATGCAAACAAGGTAAGAGTTAAGCCTTTAAGAGTTATTCTTAACGGTCTTGGCAAGGATGCAGCTATGATTATTTCAAGAATCAACGGCTTTACATTTGTTGAAACAGAATTCGACAACGCTACTGAAGAGGTTAAGGTTGTATCAGAAACACCATACTCAAAGGGTCCAAGAGCAGATGTTAAGTGCTACGGCTCTGATAGCGTTCCGGAAGGCGTTGCTATTATGAGACTTGAAAATGTTGGCGTATCTATCACAGGTAACTCAACTAACCCAACAAGATTCCAACACCCAGTTGCAGGCACTTACAAGAAGTGGTGTAACGAAAACGGTGTTAACTACTTCTCAGTTGCTTCAGGCGGCGGTACAGGTAGAACACTTCACCCAGATAACATGGCAGCAGGTCCTGCTTCCTACGGTATGACAGACACAATGGGTCGTATGCACGGCGATGCTCAATTCGCAGGCTCCTCATCAGTTCCTGCTCACGTAGAAATGATGGGTCTTATCGGCGCAGGTAACAACCCAATGGTTGGTATGACTGTTGCTGTTGCTGTTGCAGTTGAAGAATCAAACAAATAATTATCAAGTAACATAAGACTTCGTGGTAACTTCTTTGCAAGTTGCAAACGAAAAAAATGTCAACTTTTTAATGGCCTTTCTACAAAAATGTAAATAAAGAAGTGAGACACATCATTTTGCGTAAAACCAAAATGATGTGTTTGCTTTATTTTTTGAGGAAACGTTATGTAAAAAATGAAAATGAAAAATCAAAATTAATTGCTTTTGAAAACTAAAACTTTTTTTGTGACCAAAGTGTAGGTCGCTAGTGAAAAATATATTATTCATAGAATTCCCCTTTCTATTTTGTTATACAAAAGTGTTAAGAAAGCGTGTTGTCAAGGGGGCGACGTATCGCCCCGGACATTATAATCTTGTTATTTTTTTATCGCCTATGGGTATTATGGTGTTAATCGCGCCTGTTTCCAGCACTCTTACTTCGTAGCGTCCAGAACACCCGTTTGCATTAATATGAAAATTAATTATCTCGCATGTACCCAAAAAAGGATATGTGATATAACTTTCTGGAAGTATGATTTTTTTTAAAAACAAACTATGCCTTAACCATTTATTGTACTCGTAAGAATCATTAGGGAAGTTATTGTAAATATATTCTTCGCATTTGATTTGCCTCTCTGCCTCATCATAAGAACTGGCGTAAAGTCGATTAAAATCAGATCGACGAGTTTTCACTATAAAGCTATCATACTTTTCGCATCTATCACACATAGAGGTCTCGCTTGTTGTAGCGTGTGGATTTTTGTACTTATCTTTAGGAATACAAGGTTCATACCCTGCACTAACAACATCTTTTTGTGTAGCGGTAAATGCCTCGTTAAAAGATAGACCATGCTTCATATGGCCGTCCAAAATCGACTGTTCAAGCTTAGCATTGGTCTTTCGCCTGCTTGCCGCTTCATTCTTGGCTCTCGCATCTTGTGAGCCGGACTTATCTTTAAAAATTACAAATAGTCCAATGATTATGATAACCGCTATAACTAATGGCACTATTGATCACCACCTTGTTCCGTTGCGGATGCATTAAAATAGTGCAACAGTTCATCATAAGCAGATACGCATTGCCCGTCCCTAAAATCATATAGCCAACTACTGCAAGCGTCAAAATACGATTTTTGCAATGTCAAAAATTTAGGATGGCTTTTATATCTTATTAAAAACATCGTGCGACCTATATGGAAGTCAATCGCCTTAGCATTGTCGATTACGTTATTGTTTTCGTCCTTAACATATATTCGTCTAATGGTAGTGTACTCAGATTTTATTCCGTTAACTTCTAAATATTTTCTCATTTCTGTAAATGCTTCTTCTTCGTTACATACTGTTTTTAACAAAGTATCGTCTAAACATACTGGGAACGTTAAATTTGACTTTGCTATAAAAGAGAGAGTCATTTCATATCACCTCCGTCCGGATAATAAAGATTTAACCATTGCTCATACATAGACCGATACCAAAATACGGTGTGTCTATTGCAACCGGTTATTTGCTGTACAGTTTTATTAGGTAATTTACAATAATCATCTTTGTGTATGAAAAAATTGTAATATATGTCGTTGTGGTTTAAAGTAATGACATTTATTTTTCTGTCGTTCATTCTATCTAACCTCTTTTTATTAATATTTGAATTTGTTTAATTAATTTTCTTATTTAATTACTTCTTGGGGGAGCTGGTTTGTATGCGTTCTTAAACGACAAATTGATTTCAACCTTGTCATCGGTTCGTGGTATAATCTCAACAATATCTGCTTTAGCAATGCTTTCGCACAACTTTTTTACATCTTCAAAAACATATAACTGAGCCTTTGTATAGACGCATATAGACGTTCCTGTTAAACTATCACGTTCTACATTAACGATTGAGTTTTGGGAAACCGATTTAATATAATTGATAAAACCTATTACGGCTTTTTCAATAACATCATATCGCTCACCGTTTTTTACTAAATAAACTGTGTTGGGCATATGAGCACGATAGAAATCTCTAAAGTTTTTAATGAAATTTTTTTCAATTTTTTTGTCTTTGGGATTAGAAAACATATTAGTTTCTCCTGAAATTTAAAAATATTTAAAACAAGGAGTGTGAATTTTGATAAAGTACAGCAACAAAGTTATAAACTTAAATGTGAAGCCTCCTTTCAATGCTTAGATGAGTAGTTAGCAAACTTCTAAAGCAAATTCTTTACTAAAATTACACAATCCTTAAATAGGAACAAGGGATGAGGGATGTCCAGTGTAGTGTCCCTACACTTAAGTAGTAGCAAGGGTGCGAGGGGTTTGCCCTGTGGGTTACCTCTCACTTAAGTAGTAGCAAGGGTGCGAGGGTTTGTCCTGTGGGTTACCTCTCACTTAAGTAGTAGCAAGGGGGTGGGGGTTGCCCTGTGAGAGTCCCCTCACTTAAGTAGTAGCAAGGGGGTGAGGGTTTGCCCTGTGGTGTTTCATTACCTAAGTAACAGTAAAGGAAATAAAGTGCCATAAGTGTGTTCGGTAACAGATAATAAATCAATGTTTGGTATGACTTTTGAAAAAACAAACAAATAATTTAAAATCTCTTTTTTAATGCATTGAAACATTTGTTGTTGCTTTTTACACACGTTATTCTTTACAACTGTTTAAAAAAATAGTATAATAAAGGAAAGCACGAAGGAGAATAACCTTTATGAATGATATTGTATTAAGAGTATTGCAAATTAATGATGCTATAAATCAAAACATAAAATCAATTTACCGTCTAAAAAGACTACCAATAAAAAAATCAAGATATTACGTAATAACGTTAAAAAAGAATAAAGAAAAAACAATATTTGAAAGAGTAAGTGATTTTCATAATTTATTGAACATCATAAAACTTCCTAATGAAAAATTGATAACCAAAGACCGCTGTTTTTATCTTATTGGCGAAAATTATGAATTAGTTTATTGCTTGGAATTTTATTATAAATCACCCGAAAAAATAGGATATATTGAAAACATCATACCACAAGTCGAATTTCTTCATAGAATGGGTACAGATTTAGCATTAGATAGATGCAATTGGGATAGAGAAAAAAGGAACTATGTTAATATAAAAATGGAAGATATAAACTTAATTAAATCTTTTCCAAACATATATGACAGATTCGTATTTGTCGTTAAAAATATGAAAGAGAAATAATCGTGTAACAATTTTTAAATTGACACAAAGTAAGCAGTTGCAAATCATAAATACAACCACGAAAGGAGCAACCAATGAGAAAAATACCTTTATTATTTCTAATAATCTTTTTATTTACCACCTTATTAATATGCTCCTGCAACAACCCTACTATTGACACCGATACAGACGACGAAAATAATTCTATCACCCCTGCCACAATAGATATTTTAAAAATAGGAAAAGCAGATTGTATAGTAATCAATACAGGCTCAAAAATCGTAATGATTGACACAGGTGAGGCTGAAAATCTTACAGATATAGAGAATTATATGACATATAACAACTATCAAAAGGTTGACACTCTCGTTCTCACTCACTACGATAAGGACCATATAGGCTGTGCAAGCGAAGTGATTTCAAAATACGATGTTACAACCGTAATTGAAAATCAAAGCAAAACTCCTACCGCCGAATATTTAAAATATCATAGCACCATGGCGGAAAAGGGAATAACACCGCTAAAGCTAACTGAAAATTACAAATTTACCTACGATAGCTGTGAATTTGAAATTGATATTCCCAAGCAAACTAAATATTCGGAAAACAGAGATAACAACCTATCTCTCGTTATCTCAATGAAATGCGGAGAAAAGAATTTTCTGTTTTGCGCAGACGCGGCTGAAATTAGACTTGATGAAATAATAAGCCAAAATCAAACGGACTATGATTTTATTAAATCTCCTTACCACGGTAATTATATAGAAAACTACGAGGAATTTATAAATTCCGTAAAGCCCGAATATGTAGCAATTACCGACTCTAAAAAGAACACAGCATCTATTGACATGCTTGCAATACTTTACAACAAAAATATAGAGGTTTACGAAACACGCTACGGCGAAATCAATGTGTCAACCGACGGAAAACAAATCACAATAACACAAAAATAGCAAGTTAAAATAACTTGCTATTTTTTAATTCAATCAAATAATTCTCGGGTCTGTGTGCGTCAATTTTATTATATTTCCCTTTCTTACCAATCTCAAATAATTTGCCGGCGTGAAAATATCCCAAAAATTTCGGTGGTAAATGAGTAATCAAATCATCAATGTTTCTAATTAGCATAAAATTCCGCCATCTGTGTGTGATTCTCTTTGCATTTTTGCCCCAAAGTACTCTTGGACCGCCAAATCCGTACCCCTCTAAACTATCACGCAAATCAGCCCTATGATACCAAGCGTATTCATAACAAAACACCGCAATTCCAGCCCCGTGAGAAAAACCTGAAATTACGATTTTATCCACACTTGTGTCCATAATTTCGCTTTGCAAGTATGGTTTAATGCTTTCCCAAACTCTTAAAAAACCTCTATGGCACCGAAATGATATATCCCCCTTGCGTTTTTTAAACTTAATTGGAAAATCTAAATTGTTTTTCCAGTCCTCTTTGCCATTTGAACTTTCTAAAAATATAAAAAGCGTATTGCCATAACGCATAGTTGCATAATCACCTGAATTTTCAACATGTGTATAACAAATATTTAAAGTCTTTTGAAATAACCAATATAAATCCATACTACATTATATTCATAAAACAAAAAATTACCTTATCATTTTACCGATAAGGTGATTTTTTTGTTAGTTAATTGTATTGGCTCTTTCTTTATAAATTTCATCAATTCTTTGACGGAGAAGAGCGTTCCCTTCTTTTTCTAAATTTTCGTCATCATCTAAAACTTTTTTAGCACATTCAAATGCTCTTGTTGCAAGCTCATTGTCCTTGCATTTGTTTGCAATATTAAAACCGCTGTCTCCCGATTGCCTAATTGAATTACCCTGTGAAAAGAAATCACCAGGACCCCTCATTTGCAAGTCTCTCTCTGCAATAGAGAAGCCATCGTAAATTGTGCGCATAATCTGTAATCTTTCCTTAGCCTTTTCCCCCGAAGCGTTGGAAACAAGAACGCAATATGATTTATCCTTACCTCTGCCAACACGACCTCTTAACTGATGTAATTGAGAAAGTCCAAATCTTTCTGCGTTTTCTACAATCATAAGCGTAGCGTTTGGCACATTTACACCAACCTCAATTACAGTTGTTGAAACAAGAACATTGATTACATTGTTGGCATATGCCATCATAATAGCATCCTTTTCCTTGGCTTTCATTTTACCGTGTATAAATTCAATGCATAAATCAGGAAAAACATTCTTTAATTCCTCGGTAAAATCAACCGCCGCCTTTAAAGGTGGATTATCATTTTCAAGGGCAAGCTCAAAGGGATTATAGTCATAAACATTGTCAATATCATCCTTCTTTTCTTCAACGGATGGACAAACAATATACACTTGATTTCCGTTAGATACATGCTTCCTTATAAATGCATTAAGTCTATCTCTGTATCCCTCATCAACTACAAATGTGTCAACTCTTTGCCTACCTGGAGGCATTTCATCAATAAGAGATATATCAAGGTCGCCGTACATCATAAACGAAAGCGTTCTTGGAATAGGAGTCGCACTCATTACAAGAGTATGCACACCCTCACTCTTATCACTTAATAAAGCCCTCTGCATAGCGCCAAATCTGTGCTGTTCATCGGTAATAGCAAGACCTAAATTTTTAAACTCAACCCCCGACTGTATAAGTGCATGCGTGCCAATAACAAATTGTATTTCGCCGCTTTTTAACCCACTAAGTGTCGTTCTTTTATCCTTTGCGCCTGTTGAGCCGGTAAGCAAAGCACACTTGATACCAAGCTTTTCAAAATTATCTTTTAGCCCCTCATAATGCTGAAAAGCTAATATTTCAGTAGGACACATAAGAGCACATTGATAACCGTTTTTACATGCGATATAAGCAGCCGCCTCAGCGCATAGCGTTTTACCACTACCAACATCTCCAACCACAATTCTTGACATAGGCTTTATAGTCCCCAAAATAGCGTTTTGTGGACACATATCCAAGCAAATTTCACTTATTGCGCGTTTTTGCGCATTCGTTGGCTCATAATTAAGCAAATTAAATAAAGGACTAACATCATTATCCTTCATGATAGGAGCATTAGTCTTTAATACGCTTTTCTTCATTGATGACACAGCTACCGCAAAGGTAAATAGCTCATCAAAGGTCAATCTTTTAATTGCTCTGTCAAGAGCGTCCTCGCTGTCTGGAAAATGTATATTCCTTAAAGCGTAGGGAAGTGTGCATAATCCCATGCTGCTTCTTATTGACTCGGGCAAATAGTCCGTCATCATTAGAGGCACATTTGCAATGATTTCTCTTATTAATTTGCTTAAATACTTTTGATTAACTCCTGAAAAAAGCGGATATACAGACACAAGTGGAGCTAAATGCTTATCAGGAATTACCGCATCATAAGATGGAGAGCTTAAATTAAGCGTGCGCTTTTCCTTAGTAACCTTACCCCAAAATCTAAATGTCGCGCCAATGTGAAAAACATCCTTTAAGTAATTTTGATTAAAGTATGTTATATTAACACTTCCTGTTTCATCAAAAGCTTTAAATTTTAAAAGGTTTAACCCTCTGCCACGGTTAAGACCAACGCTCTTAGGCTCAGAGCCCACAGTTAAAATATATGAGTGGTATTCATCGTAAAATTCCTCTTGATTAAGTGATTTTACATCCCCTCTGTTTTGATAAGCCCTTGGTAAATAATAGAGCAAATCCTTGACGGTGTGTAGATTATTCTTGGTAAAATGCTTAAAATGCTTATCTCCAACACCGTTTAAATTTATTAAAGGAGTATCAAGCCTCATCCTAATTTCCTTTCATGATTTGAACTAAGTTATATGGTAATTATAGCACAACAAAACAAAGAATAAAAGTCCCTCAGCAAAAAACTGAGAGACTTTTTTGTAATTAAATTATAAACCCAAAACAGCTGCACCAACAATACCTGCATCATTGCCCATTTCAGCAATTTTGATTTCACATTGTGGAGTGCCCTCTTTTGTATATGTTTCGCCAAATACTGCTTTATTAAGTGGAACAAGTAAGTAATCCTTTTCATTACATACGCCACCACCGATTGAAAGTACATTTGGTTGGAAAATGTTAATTACATTTGCAATACCGCAAGCAAGATAAGAAATAAACTCATCAACAATTTCCTTGCCAACCTCATCGCCCTGCTTCATAGCGGCAAAAGCAACTCTAGCGTTAGCATTATTTAAGTCGCCGTTAAGCATATCATCAATAATAGTCTTGCGACCCTCAGCGCGTGCCTTCAAAACATGCTCCTTAGTCATATTTGTAAGACCTGTTGCTGAGCTATATGTTTCCCAACAGCCCTTTCTTCCACATGAGCATTGTTTTCCGTCCTTTTCAATTACAATATGTCCAAGCTCAGCGCCTGCATGGTTAAAGCCGGAATAAACCTGTCCATCAAGTATAATACCACCACCAAGGCCTGTGCCAAGAGTAATCATAACAGAATACTTTGCTCCCTTAGCAGCGCCTGCAAGAGCCTCAGCCTTTGCAGCAGCGTTAGCATCATTTTCTATGTAAACTCTTTTAACACCAAGATACTCTTTAAGTAAATCAGCAATAGGGAACTTAACAAATGGAAGATTGTTTGCATATTCAACAACGCCCGTATCAGAGTTAGCTGTACCAGGTGTCGCAATGCCTGCATATTCAATATCATCAATTGTAAGACCGCATTCCTCAATAACTTCCTTACAAACGCGCGCCATGTCTTGTATAATAAGCTTGCCATCACGGTTAGCCAATGTTGGCGTGCTCTTTTTCTTAATTATTTTGTAGCTTTCATCAACTACACCAACGGCGATATTAGTACCGCCTAAATCAATACCTAAATAGTACATAAAAATACCATCCTTCCAAAATTTCTCTATCCTAATTATACTAGTCAATTTTCTAAATGTCAAGTATGTTTTACTCCGTTTTCTACTAAATTTGTGCAAAATTTTATAAATTTCTCAATCATGGTAATATTGCACAAAAACACCCGTCTAAAATTGTTCAAAATTACCAATATCAAAAATAAAGATAAATCTATAAAAAAGTAAATAAAGCTAGTAGCCGTGGGCATTTTTAAACAAAAAGCATGAATTGTTTGGTTTTAGACACTTGTAAAAAATGCAAAGCACACTTTGCCTATTATATATTATTATAAATATCGCTCTTGACATTTTATACCACCTTGTGCTAAAATATGGTGTACATTTTATGTACGCGTACGCGTATGTACATATATAATTCGCAAATGCCTATGCGAATAAGTAGAAAAAACGGAGGATTTCTTATGAAAAGAAAAGCGACAAAATTATTGGCTACGCTACTTTGTGTAATCATGCTCGTCTCAACCATGATTATACCATTGTCCGCAGCTGGTAATAAGGGTGGTCTTGGCAGTATTGCTGATGTAAGCGAAATACTCAATGCGCTTAGTTATGCAGAATACCGCAAGAACTACTTGACCGCGCCTAAGGGCGAGGGGGAAATCATCATCGATGCATCAGATGATGTTAATTGTCTTGTCAAGGAAGACACAACCGCAGATTATAAGGTTGTTGATTGGCAAGGAAAGGAAAGCGTCCTTTATGTTCCGAGTACAGGCTCGGTAACATGGAAGTTTAATGTGGAAAAAGCAGGTAACTATGTTATCGCAATTGAGTACTGTCAAGCAGATGATGACAAAACTAACTCAATTGAAAGAGTATTCTACATTAACGGCGAGGTTCCGTTCTCAGAGGCTCGTTCAATCGTGCTTTCAAAAATTTGGGAGTACAATTATAAGATTGATGAAAACGGCAATAAGACCTTTGAAACCGATACAAACGGAAACGATATTAGACCTGAGGTTATTCCTTCTCTTGGTTGGACAGAGTATGAATTAGTTGACTCAAAGGGCTATTACACAAATCCATTTGAGTTCAATTTTAAAAATGGCGAAAACACTATCACATTTGAAAGCGTGAGAGAGCCTGTGTATATTAGCAAAATTACACTTCGTCCACAAAAGGAAATAATTTCTTATGATGATTATCTAAAGCTTCATGGTGTAGGCTCAAGCGTTACATCAGCTCCAATTAAGATTGAAGCTGAAGCTCCAAGCAAGGTATCAAATGTTACTATGTACCCTGTAAATGATAGAACATCATCTATCACAACAGGCTTAACAGGCGAGCAGTCTGCACAGGTAACAAAGTACAATACCGCAGGTAAAGAGCAATGGCAAACCGTTGGCGAATGGATGACATATGAAATTGAAGTAGCAGAGGATGGCTATTATTCTGTTGTATTAAGATACAAGCAGGACCTTTTAAGTGGTATGTATGTATCCAGAAGAATTTATGTAGATGGCGAGATTCCTTTTGCTGAGGCAACAAATTGCCGTTTCCCATTCACAAACGATTGGAAAACAGTAAAATTAGGTGATGGCACAACAGAATTCAAGTTCTATTTAACTAAAGGCAAGCATGAAATCAAATTAGAGGCAGTGCTTGGCGAAATGTCATCAATTATCCAACAGGTTAACTCAACCCTTTCAAATATCAATAGCTGCTATCTTGAAATCTTAAAGCTTACAGGTAGTGATCCTGATGAAAACCGTACATATCACTTCTCAAGAGTAATGCCTGATGTTCTTAAGACAATGATGATCGAATCAGAAAACTTAAAGAGCGTTTACAATTACTTAGTTGAGCAGGTAGGTAAGGGCGAAAAGACCGCTACTATTGAGCAGATTTATATCTTACTCAATAAGATGGCAAGTGACGAAAAGCAAATTCCAAGTAACCTAGCAACATTAAAAACACAGATCGGTTCTCTTGGTACTTGGATCAATAGCGCACAAACACAACCACTTCAGGTTGACTATATCCAAATTCAAGATGCCGCATTAGAAGCACCTAAGGCAGAGGCTGGCTTCTTTGCATCATTCTGGTATCAAATAAAGCTCTTCTATTATAGCTTTACAACTGATTATAACTCTCTCGGTGCAACAAGCGACGAGGCTAAGGTAAACCCTGTTGAGGTTTGGGTAACAACAGGCGGTACTGCAGGTCGTGAGGAAGCACAAATTATAAGAAATCTTGCAGATAATAGCTTTACACCAAAGAAGAATATCGGCGTAAACCTTAAGCTTGTATCAGGCGGTACACTTTTACCATCAGTTCTTGCAGGCGTAGGCCCAGATGTTTCACTTATGGAAGCAAGCACAACTATTATCGACTACGCGCTTCGTAACGCAGTAGTTCCTCTAAATACATTTGTTGAGGCAGATCTTGAAAAGGGCGAGGATGTATTGTCCGCATTCCCAAATGCAGCAGTAGTTCCTCTTACCTTATACAACTATGACATTGAAACAGGCACAAAGACAGCGTCTTACTATGCTTTACCTGATACACTTTCATTCTCAATGATGTTCTACCGTAAGGATGTATTATCATCATTAGGACTTGAGGTTCCAAAAACATGGGATGACCTTCTCAGTATCCTTCCTGTTCTTCAATATAATAATATGGAAATCGGTATTCAAAACGATATCTACACCTTTATCTATCAAAGCGGTAATGAGGCATACGCTGATGAGGGTATGCGTATCAACTTTGATGACCCAGGCGTATTAAATGCATTTACAAAGCTTTGTAACATGTACACTCAATACTCACTTCCATACACATATGACTTTGCAAACCGTTTCAGAACAGGTGAAATGCCTATCGGTATTGCAGCATATACAGCATGTAACCAATTATCAATCTTCGCATCAGAGCTTTCAGGACTTTGGGCATTCGTTCCACTTCCTGGCTATGAGCTTGTAGATGAGGAAACAGGCGAGAAGTATATCAATAACTGCGCAATGGCAGGCGTAACAGGAACAGTAATGCTTGCTGGTAGCGACAACCAAGAAAATGCTTGGGAGTTTATGAAGTGGTACACATCAGCAGACTTCCAAATCCCATATTCAAACGACATCGTATCAATCAAGGGTATTGCAGCAAGACCTGCAACCGCTAATACAGAGGCTTTAGCTGAGCTTCCATGGACTAGCGAGGAAGCAACAAACATTCTTGCTCAATTTGAAAATCTTGCAGCAGTAGAAAACCATCCAGGTAGCTACTACCTTGCTCGTTATGTCAACTTCGCATTCTTAGCAGCGTATAACGATGGTAAGGACCCAGCTGATGCTCTTATGGACTATGTTAATACAATTAACAAGGAAATCATAAGAAAGCGTACAGAGTTCGGTATGGATGTTCTTGAAATCGGTCAAACACTTGCAGACTTAAAAGCTAACCCTGAGCTTAACAAGGGAAAACAATAATACTATAAGGAGAGAAATGTAAATGGATGAATTAAATAACACCCAAAGCACCGTTGATACAGAAGTAGAAAACGATGCGGTAAATCAAGAAAATTTACAAGACGATAGTATTATTGAAGAAAAGCAGGAAAAGAAAAAGGCGGTTTGCCGTAAGGACATGACCAAGGCACAATGGACATGGAAGGAAATGAAGAGAAATAAGGTAGCTTATCTTATGATTGCGCCATTTATGTTTGTATTCATTCTTTTCACAGCATTACCTGTTGCCCTTTCCTTAATACTCAGTCTTACAAACTTTAACATGCTTGAAATCAATTCGGAAATGTTCATCTGGTTTGATAACTATAAGAGATTATTCTTTGATGATGATATCTTCCTTTTAGCATGTAAGAACACACTCATTTTTGCAGCAGTTACAGGACCTGTATCATACATTCTTTCATTCCTTGTAGCTTGGTTCATCAATGAGCTTTCACCAAGATTAAGAGCGTTTGTAACACTCATCTTCTACGCGCCATCAATTTCAGGCTCTGTATATCTTATTTGGGGTATCATGTTCTCAAATGACTCATACGGTATCGTAAACGGTATTTTACTTGACCTTGGTATTATCAATACACCAATTCTATGGTTCTACGATGAAAAATATGCAATGACACTTTGTATTGTCGTTGCCCTCTGGATGTCTCTTGGTACAGCATTCCTTTCATTCATCGCGGGCTTACAAACAATCAATAAGAGCTTATTTGAAGCCGCAGCCGTTGACGGAATTAAAAACAGATGGCAAGAGCTTTGGTTTATTACATTACCAATGATGAAGCCACAGCTTATGTTCGGTGCCGTTATGGCAATTACAGGCTCATTCGGCTTCGGTGGCGTAGTAACCGCACTTTGCGGCTTCCCATCAGTTAACTACTCATGTCATACAATCATGCACTGTCTTGAGGACTACGGTAGCACTCGTTGGGAGGTAGGTTACGCCTCAGCAATCGCATTCGTATTGTTCCTTATTATGATAGGAGCAAACACATTAGTTAATAAAGCACTCTCGAAGGTAGGACAATAAAATGAGAATAAAAGAGCAGAAAATGCGTGTTAGAAATCATCAGGTTGTCCTCAACCGTTCGGTAGGAGGCGACACTGGAATATTTGTATTCCTTGCAATTATGGGAGTATTTATGTTCCTTCCTATGTATTATACAGTAATACAGTCATTCAAGCCACTTGATGAATTATGGATGTTCCCACCAAGATTTTATGTATCAAAGCCAACAGGCAAGAACTTTTCTGACTTGTTCAGCTTGCTTAATACATCATGGGTTCCATTCTCAAGATACATATTCAATACAGTGTTTATTACAGCCGCAGGTACATTCGGTAACTTATTCTTCTCATCAATTGCAGCATATGCACTTGCTAAAATTCCTTTCCCAGGAAGAAAAGGCATATTCTGGTTAATGCAGAAATCCCTTATGTTTACCTCAACTGTAACAGCTATTGCAAACTTCTTAACATTATCATATCTCGGTCTTATGGATAATGTATTTGCAATTATTATCCCAGCATGGGGTTCAACCATGGGTCTATACCTTATGAAGCAGTTTATGGACTCCTCAATCTCCGATGATGTACTTGAAAGTGCTCGTCTTGATGGTTGTAGCGAAATCCGTACCTTCTGGCAGATAGCTATGCCAATGGTTAAGCCTGCTTGGTTAACACTTATTATCTATTCATTCCAAGGACTTTGGCAAACAGGCTCCTCACCATATATTTATAGTGAGCAGTTCAAAACACTTAACTACGCAATTACACAGATTACCGCAGGCGGCGTTGCCCGTGCAGGTGCAGCGGCAGCCGGTACCGTTATTATGATGGTTGTTCCAATTTTAGTATTCGTAATTACTCAAAGTAACATCATCGAAACAATGGCAACCAGCGGTATGAAGGATTAAGGAGGATATTTATGACAAAGCTAACAAGAATAATAGTATTAGCATTAGCGCTCATGATGCTCCTTCCTTCAGTAATCAGCGCAACAGTACCTTATGCAACCTATACCTATTCAATAGATGGCGAGGTTCTTGACTCTCCTGATGCATATGTTCCTGAGAAAATTGTAAACTCAGTTTCACTTGGTCTTGATGTTAAATTAAAAAACCCATCAGATATTGAATCGGACAGCGAAGGAAACCTTTATATAACAGATAAGGAAAACAATAGATTAGTTATCCTTAATGAGTTCTATGAAGTGAAGTACATTATTGATGGCTTCATTAACCAACACGGCATCGATGATACATTCAGCGGACCAAGAAGCACATTCGTTGTTAATGATGGTGACTTTAAAGGACTTTATGTGTGTGATACACTTAACTCAAGACTTTTAGTGTTCAATCAGGATAACGGCGAATTTATAAGAGAAATCGGCAAGCCTGAATCTGAGCTTTTTAATGAAAATCAAAAATATTCACCTGTAAGCTGCGTAGTAGATAAATATGGTAGAATTTACGTAGCATCAAGCGATACAACTCAAGGTGTAATCGTTATGACTGCCCAAGGCGATTTTATCAATTTTATCGGCGCTCCAAAGGTAACAATCAGTGCTATGGATGCACTTATCCAAATGTTCAGTAAGGCAGCAGGCGATGCATTAATCTTTGTTCCAACAGTTTATAACACTCTTGATATTGATGAGTCAACAGGCGAATTCGTATATGCAACAATTATGTATTCATCTGAAGAAGACAAAGCAAAGCAAGAGGGACAGCTTACAACCAAGGAAACAGATGGCTCTCCTGTAAGACTTTTAAACGCTAATGGTACAGATATCATGAAGCGTAACGGCTTCTTTGCTCCATCAGGCGAGGTTGCTATTGATTCAACGAAATTATTAACAGGCTCAAACGCCACAGCACCAAAGGGACCATCTGAAATCGCAGATATTTCAAGCGGACCAAACGGTGTATGGTCAATTATCGACCAAAAGCGTTCAAAGATTTATACATACGATAAGGATGGAAACCTCTTATACATCTTCGGAGATAGAGGCTCACAGCTCGGTAACCTTACAAGCGCCGTATCAATCACATACCAAGGCTCAAACATTATCGTTCTTGATGTAACAGTAGGCGCATTCACGGTTTATAGAAGAACAGAATATGCTAACCTTCTTGATGAAGCTATTCAGCTCCAAAACGAAAGAGAATACGATAAGGCGGCTGAAAAATGGGATGAGGTTCTTGCTAAGAATAACAACTTCGATACAGCTTATGTTGAAAAGGGTAAGGCAATGTACCGTAAGGGCGATTATAAAGAAGCTGAACAGTATTTCAAGAACGCATACGATGTTGAAAACTACGCTTTAACCTTTAAGGAGCTTCGTAAGCAAAGAATGGAAACATTATTCCTTCCACTTATTGCAGGTATCATTTTATTAGTATGGCTAATCTCATTAGTATTTAAGAAGGCAGGCAAGATTAATAAGGCAACTGCAACAAAGGCAGGACCAAGAACATTTGCTGAAGAATTAACATTTGGCTTCCACTTAATGTTCCACCCATTTGATGGCTTCTGGGATTTAAAGCACGAAAAGCGCGGCTCAGTAAGAGCATCATTAGTGTTCATTGCAGCAACAGTTGTTGCATTCATTATTCAAGCGCAAGGTCAAGGCTACTACTATGCTCCTCAAGGCACAGCAGGCTCAGCCTTCGGTCAAATTTTCTCAGTAGTTATTCCGTTCGCTCTTGTAATCATCGCAAACTGGTGCTTTACAACACTTTTCGATGGCGAAGGAAGCTTAAAGGATATCTTTATTGCAGTTTCATATTCACTTTTCCCTGTACCTGTTTTAGTAGTTATTTCAACACTTCTTACACATGTTTTAGTTGGTACTGAGGGACAAATTACCACAATGATCGTTACAGTTGCATACATTTGGATGGGACTTTTAATGGTTCTTGGCTTACAGGTAACACACGATTACTCATCAGGCAAAAATATTCTTACAGTAATCGCTACACTTGTTGGTATGGTATTCATTATGTTTATTGCAGTATTGTTCACATCATTACTTACAAAGATGACAACCTTTGTAACAACAATTATTAATGAAATTAGTTATAGGTAACGGAGGGCTGAAAATGAAAAATAGAATATTAGCGGCTTTCCTTGCCGTAATTATGATACTTCCAATGATGCTTGGCGTTGTTTCAGCAAAGGAAGTTGACCACTATACAGACACCTTTGAAAACGAGGAAGCAAAGCTTGCTACAATGGAGCTTGCTTCAACAAGTAAAAATGGTAAAATTGAGCTTTACTGCGACAAAAAATCTGGCGAGCTTGCAGTAAAGAATACGGAAAATGGAAAAATTTATTTATCCAATCCTTATGACCTTAGCCAAAAGGGAATGACTAAGGAGATCATCGGACAATATCTTTCACAGGTATATTTAAACTTTGCAACTATCGGTATGGCAGGCGAAACAACCTATTATAGCTATAGGGATTGTGTAACCTATGACAATCAGTTAATTGTAACTAACTTAATGAACGGTGTATCAATTCAATACACATTAGGCGATGGTAGAAAAGAGCTTTTATTACCTCAAAAGATTGAGCTTACTAAGTTTGAAGAGCTTATTGAGCAAATTCCTGAGGCTGAAAGAAAAGCTGTAACAAGCCTTTACACAAAATACTATCCTCTTGAAAAGGATGCTGATGGAAACTTTATAATCAAGTCTCAAGGTAGAAGAGAAAGTATGATTAAAAAGTATCCAATTTGTGAAACAACACCAATCTATGTAATCAATATAGATGCAAAGAACTTAAGTGCTTGGACAAAGGCAGCAGAGATTATTGACAAATATACTGAATACACCTTTGATCAGCTTCATGCAGATTATGAAGAGGTAAAAGAAGAGTCCGACGGCGATAAGTTCACAATGGAAGAACAGCCAAACTTTACATTTACTGTTAAATATACAGTAGATAATGATGGCTTCAAGGCAGAGCTTGATGCAGGCTCAATGACATATAATAAGGAAAAGTATTATGTAACATCTGTTGCAATCCTTCCTTATTTCTGTTCAGCTGAAAGAAATCACAAGGGATACAACTTCTTACCTGATGGTAGCGGTGCTATTGTAAGATATGAAGACATTGTAGCAAACAATATTGTTGACAATATTACAGGCGTAGTTTACGGCACAGACTATACACTTTATCAAATTTCTGATAGAAATGTTGAAAAATACTCAATGCCTGTATTTGGCGCAGCAAATTCAACCAAAAATAGCGGCTTCTTTGCTATCATTGAGGATGGCGATGCTTTAGCAACCATTTCCTCTATTCACTCAGTTTACTATCATTCAACATTTTCATCATTTAGCCTTATTGCAACAGATAAGTATGACCTTGCAGATGCATTCTCAAGCGGTACAACCTCAAGTAATGTAATCGGCGTAAAGGCTGATAGAGTATATGAGGGCAAATGTGCAGTAAAATATGCACTTCTTGATGATGAAAACGCTTCATATATGGGAATGGCTAATTATTACAGAGATTATCTTGTAAATAAGGGTGCTCTTGATAAGATTAAGGCTGAGGATATTACAGACTTTACAAAGCTATTTATTGAAGTATTCGGCTCAATCCAAGTTAACGATAAGTGGCTTACATTCCCAGTAAAGGTTCACAAGGCGCTTACAACATTTGAGGATATTAAGACTATTCAAAAGGAGCTTTCCGATGCAGGACTTGGCAATATGACATTCTTGCTTAAGGGCTTTAATAATGGCGGCTTAAACGCTTATTATCCTACATCTATTAAATGGCAAAAGGTATTAGGTGGCAACGAAGGCTTTAATGATTTAGTAGAATATGCTAAAACAACAGGATTTGAAGTAACACCTGATATAGAATTTATGTATTCTCGCAATGTGAAGAAATTCAGTGGCGTTAGCTATAAAAAGGATGGCGTAAGAACACTTGATAACAGATATTCAACAAAGCGTGAATATATCGCATCAACACAAACCTTTGAAAGAACAGGCGGAGTTGTAATTTCAAGCGCATCATTTGACTCAATTTATGAAAAATTCTATGCATCAGCAAGCGAATTTTCATTCACATCATTAGCAGTAAGAACATTAGGCTCAGACCTTAACTCAGACTTTGATAAGGAAGACTATTACGATAGAGAAGCTTCAAAGGATAATGTAGTTAATATGCTTGCAAATCTTTCAGGCAAAAAGGAAGGCAGCGCAAACAAAGCGTACAGCTTAGTTGTTGACTCCGGTAACTCATATGCAATTCCTTATGCATCAGCTATCTTAGGTGCTTCCCTTGACTCAAGCCGTTTCTTCATTCAAAGCGAAGCAGTTCCATTCTATGGTATTGTTTACCATAGCTCTATTGAGTTTGCAGGCAATGCTATTAATATGGATGGCGACAGTGACTATATGTTCTTAAAGGCACTTGAAAATGGAGCATCACTCTATTTCACAGTTGCAATGCAAAATACAGAGCACTTAAAGTTTGACAAGGAATATAACAAATATTACTCAGTTAAATACTCAATCCTTAAGGATAGCATCATTGAGCTTTACAAGGAATTCAATGAGCTTATGAAGGATAAGCAGGATAAGTACATTGTTGAACACGAGTTTATAAACAGTAAATACGGCTATAATGTAATCCGTAAGGCAGATGGCGTTTCACTCAATAACTCAAATGTAGTTCTTGTAGTATATGAGGGTGGAAATGGCTTCTTACTTAACTACAACTCTTTTGATGTAGTAGTTGAGCTTGATGGCACAACCTACGAAATCGCACCATTTAGCTATGCAAAATATTCTAAGTAAAGGAGGAAAAACAAATGAGCTTAAATGACCAAATTAGAAGAAATTCATATGAAGTAAAGCTAGCAAGTGATTCCTCTGAAAATAAGGAATATGAGCTTAGCGTAAAAGCAGTTGACTATGCTAAAACTCCTGATATTAGAAGCCAAATTCCAAGAGGAGGAGTTAAAGCAAGACTTAAGGAGCAAGAGGATGCGCGTAACAGAAGAGGCAAAATGTCACTTCTCCAAAAGAGATCTCTTTCCGGTTGGCTCTTTGCACTTCCATTCGTTTTAGGTCTTATATTCGTATATGCACCAATCATTTTTACATCCTTAAAGGTTACATTTTGTGATATTGCAACAGATGGAACTATGACATTCGTTGGCTTTAAATACTATTTACAGGTATATAAGGATGACCCTTGGTTCCCAATCACAATCATTGACGGTCTTGAGGACCTAATCCTTCAAATTCCTGCAATCGTAATCTTTGCACTCTTTATGGCTATCATTCTTAACCAAAAGATGACAGGTAGAGCAGCATTCCGTGCAATATTCTTCCTACCAGTTATTCTATCAACAGGTATTATTGATAGACTTAACTCACAGGATATATTCAGCGACGCTATCAATGGCTCATCAGGTACAATCGATACAAACACAGGCGAGGAAGCAGGCGGTATCGTATCTGCTCTTGATATTCAGCAGCTCCTTGGTGGCATCAAATTGGGCGCAGGCTTAGTAGAATATGTAACTAACCTTGTAAACAATATTTTTGATATCGTAAGCCGTTCAGGTGTACAAATGCTTATATTCTTATCAGGCTTACAATCAATTTCACCATCAATTTACGAATCATGTCAGGTTGAAGGTGCGTCCGCTTGGGAAACCTTCTGGAAAATTACTCTTCCAATGATCAGCCCAATGATTTTAGTAAATGCAGTATATACAGTAATCGACCTCTTTACTTGCTACGATAACAGAGTTATGAAGCTTATGGAGCAAGCATTAAATAAGGGCGGTAACTATGGCGGTACTGCAGGTGGACCTTCAGTTGCAGGCGTAATGGCTTGGACGTACATCGGTATAGTATTATTGTTCATTGTAATAGTAGCATTAATTCTAAAATCCTTTGTATTCTATCAAAGAAGAGATTAAGGAGGGGACGACGATGGATAATTCACCAAAGATTAAAAGAGAATCTAAAAACAAAATCCGCGTTGATTTTGAAAGAGCTCCTCTTTCCGAAAGACTTAAAGCTAAGTTCTTAAACAGCTTCTTCTTTAAGAAGGTAATCTTCTTAATATTCAAGCTAGTATTATTAGTAGGTGTATCATATGTAATTCTTTACCCATACATCACTAAAATCTTTGCGTCATTCATGTCCCCAAGCGACTTCGATGATGTAACAGTAGTTCTTATTTCAAAAAATCCTACAATAGATCAGTATTGGTACATAATCACAGAAAACGATTATTTATTATCACTTCTTAATACATTCTTAATTTCCGCTTCAGTTGCATTAATCCAAACACTTGTTTGTGCTTTAGTTGCATACGGTCTTGCGAAGTTTAAGTTCAAGGGTAACAACATATTATTCTTAATAGTAATCTTTACTATGATGGTACCACAAGAAAGCATTCAATATGCAATGCAAAGGTTCTTCCTTCGTTTCGGCACAAGTAATCCAATCGGCTACTTACTTGATGCAGTAGGCATAATTGAGGGCGGCTTTATTAACTCACTTGCCCCACTTTACATTATGTCAATTACAGGTCTCGGCTTTAAGAATGGTCTATTCATCTTTATGCTTAGACAGTTCTTTAAGGGCGTTCCTGACGAGCTTGAGGAATCTGCATACGTTGACGGCTCAAGCACGTTCAGAACGTTCTTTAACATCATTCTTCCAATTTCCGTGCCAATGCTCATAACAGTATTTATCTTTGCATTTGCATGGCAATGGACAGATGAATTCTATGCTTCAACTAATTCTATATTCTATCTTTCATCTTATTGGAGTAGCGATGAAGCAATTAAGCTTATCAGTAATATTGCAAGGGTACCGCAATCATTACAAGCTTATAACAAGGGTGGTATGCTTCAAGCAGCCATTAGAGGTACAGCCTCAATCCTTATCGTAATGCCACTTATCATTGTATATCTCTTTGTACAAAATAAGATTGTTGAAGGCGTTGAAAGAAGCGGTATCGTAGGATAATTCCATTAAAACATAAAACACCTCTTTTGAGGTGTTTTATGTTTTTATATCATTAATTTAAAAATCAAAAAGACAGAAATCTTGCCGATTTTCTGTCTTTTCTTTATGCTTATACTAAATTTCGATAGTTATTTCATTGCTATTTTTACTTGATAAAACAAAGCTTTTAGTAATCATTTCATCATTTACCTCAATTTGCAATTGATAATTGCCATAAAAGCCTCTAAATTCAAACATTCCATTTTCATCTAAAAGCGTATCAAATTCGGTATGAAATTTTTTATTGATTAGATTATCAAGCATTAAATATGCAGGCTTAGGCGACATGTCAAACCTTAACAAGCCACCATAATATTTATTTTCGCCTAATGTCATGTCCCCTTGGGATTTTCTTATTCTTTCAGGAGTAGGGTTAGCAACATAAGCGTACCCATCAATTAAATTCCAATAAATAATTTGTGTCATTTTTGGATGAGAAAACCAAAGAGTATATAAATATTCAAGAATTTTTGACTGTATTTCTTCATCCTCATTTTCACTTGAATATGCAGGAATTGTAATTTCAGTAATTTGTAGGTCATTTGTTAAATTTGAATAAAGATCAAGTCGCTTATATAAGTTAATTGGATCATATAAGATATTAGATTTTTCAATCTCCTCATCTCTATCAAAAAACATATGAAATTGCATACCAACTCCATCAATTCTTGCACCCTTTAGCATATTTAATTCAATACATGAGTAGTACCTTGAGTTAGCTCTGCATACATCACACCATGTATCATAAATTGCTTCATTTATTACAAGCTTATTGTTAGGAAAGTATTCTTCGGCAGTTTTAAAGCACCATTCTATAAAGTCAGGCTCATCATAAAATGCAGTTTTTCCATTCCACCAAAATGTCTCATTAGTAACCTCAATAGTAGGAATTCTATGTGCATACCTTTGGGCAATTTCCTTACATCTATTTTCATATGCAGCTTTTATTTCATCTACCGTTGCATCATATAGCCATTCGGGAAAGAACTGCTCATAAGCAAGAGCATGCTCCCTTGGCTCTATTCCATTTTCCTCACAGTATTCCATACATAAATCAATGGAAGGACGGCGATAATATTTTGGAGAATTTTTTTCATACCTTAAATTTCCCCTTTCAGGCTCAATAGAATTCCAATAAAAGGGAAGTGTCGCAATATTAAATATTTTTTTAAAGCTATCCTTATAAATGAAATTTTTTTCGTCAGTCTCTAATTCATCTAGCATAAAGAGATTAGCGCCAAATTTAAATTCGTGGGAAGCTTGCGTAATTTTAACCTTAGCCCCCTCTAAATTCCTTCCATTTTTATCTTTTATAGCTATTTTAATGTCGCCTTTTCTGTATTTTTCAATGTTGGGATACACAACATTGTTATAAAATTCAGAAGAAGCCTCAAATTTTTTTAACACATCATGTCTATTATACATAATCCACCTTAAAATTTAAATTTTTTAATTTCCTTATAAATGCTTTGTGCAAGTAATAAGCATCCATATTCGTTAGGATGTGATTTATCACAGCAGCATTCCTCAACATGAGGCATAAGAGTAAAGCCATCAACAAAACGAATATTATCGTATCTATTTAACTCTCTTTTTACAATGTCAATGCACCAATCAAATCTCTTTTTGTCAAGCATATCATCGCCTCTCCAAATAGGAGAAATAGATAAAATTTCTTTATCGGGATATAACTCAGTTAGCTTTTTGTAGAATTCAATAGTAGCATTTTCATAATCATATATATCGGCAGCATCATACCAGTTAGTGCCAAGAAATGTTATAATCTTATCAGGCTCAAAGCCATCAACAGCTGTTAAAGAAGCAGGCTCACAGCGCAAACCACCAATACCTTGATTTAGCATATTATATCCTGTCAAGCGCTGTAACACATTAAAATACGATCCCGATGAAAATAGCGGACCATAGCCCTGTGTGATTGAGTCGCCAATAACAAGCACCTTTTGTCCCTTATCTTTAATAGCTTTGTAATTACCCTCAAAGGTAAAATTCTTAATTCCAAATTTGCAATCATTAGGAAGATAGATAGTAACAGTCTTTTCCCCTGATGGTAGCTTAGCGTACAAATTTCCCTTAGCGTTTTCTAAGCGAAAAATTGAATATAAAACACCATCAATATATATATCAACAGAGTTGCTTCTGCCAGTTAAATCAGCACCATGCATGTTCTTGTAATCAAAGGAAACAAAATCGGAGTTAGTTTTAAACTCAATTCTAATTCCTGCGGTATAAATCGTTCTTTCATACCAAAATGGGTCATATCCCTCGTTATGAAACCAATCAATTTGTGCTTTGCTAAATTTATAGGAGCTTAAGTATCCACCGCTTGTCTCAAAATAGCAAGCACCCTTAATAAACCTCTTTAAAGTATTATTTGAAATTTTCATAATTTACCTCATTAAAATTTTCATCAATATAGACACAGTAGGAATACTCAATAACAGTCAAAAATAAATAGAGCAATGTACTTGAGGCTAAATCAATGCACTATAATTTTACCACTAAAGTAATAAAATAGCAACAGAACAAACAAATTTTCTTAAAAATCCGTGTAATAAATATAAACAAATGAACAACTTAACATATGTTATATATAAAAATAGCAGATTTTAGCTAAAAATCCGCTATTTTTATATGTTCAAATCAAATTATTTCTTGATGCTTTCCCAATATGCTTTTGCAGCCTGCTCGTTTTTGTTTTCGCCAAATTTGTAATATTGTCTGCCAACTAAGTCATCTGGTAAATATTGCTGCTTAACATAATGGTTAGGATAATCATGAGGATACTTGTACCCCTTAAACAGTGGTGCTTGTAAATGCACAGGGAAGGTTGTGCCCTTACCACCTCTTATATCATTTAAGGCCATATCAATGGATGCTTCTGCGGAATTAGATTTAGGCGCAGTTGCAAGCATAATAGCGCAGTTAGAAAGTGGTATTCTTGCCTCAGGCATACCAAGCTGCTTAGCGGTTTCACAAAGAGCATATGTAATTTGTGATGCCTGCGGATAAGCAAGACCAATATCCTCACTTGCAATAACAAGTAGCCTTCTACAAGCAGAAATTATATCCCCACCCTCAAGTAGCCTTGCAAGATAAAAAACTGCTGCATCAGGGTCAGAGCCGCGAATTGATTTTTGTAAAGCTCCTAGCAAGCAATAATGTGTGTCCCCATCTCTATCAAAAAGTCCTGCTGAAGCAGAAGGGATAAATTCCTTTGCAATATCAACAGTTATTTCATTATCACTTGCAATATATGCACCCTCTAAAAGAGTAAGAGCATGTCGTACATCTCCACCTGCACAGGAAGCTAAAAATTCAAGTGCTTCATCAGTAGCGCTTTTTACTACCTCGCTCTCAGCGTTTAGCTCATTAACTGCGCGCTTTAATACAGGCAAGATTTCCTTTGCGCTAATATGCTTAAATTCAAAAACCGCGCATCTTGAAAGTAGTGCATCGTAAATATAAAAATAAGGATTTTCTGTGGTTGATGCAATTAAGGTTACCCGACCATCCTCAATATATTCAAGTAAAGATTGTTGCTGCTTTTTATTGAAATATTGAATTTCATCAAGATAAAGTAAAATTCCCTTTGATGAAAAAACAGAGCTTGATTGTGCAATAACCTCTTTAACATCGGATAAGGATGCTGTTGTTGCATTTAATCTAAATAGCTCCATATCGGAATTTTTTGCAATTATATTTGCAACAGTTGTTTTACCCGTGCCGGGAGGACCGTAAAAAATCATATTAGTAATTCGCCCGGAATTAACCATTCTGCGTATAACTCCCTTTTCGGAAATTAAATGCTTTTGACCTGCAATATCATCAAAGGTTAAAGGGCGAAGCTTGTCAGCAAGTGGTCTGTTTGTCATATAAGCCTCTCATATAAAAGTATAGGTATATTGTAACATACTAATGAAATAAAATCAATATAAATATATAAGGGGGATATGCTAATGAAAACAATATTTTTAGAAAACAGTAAAAAGGAAAAATGTAATTATATTAAAGATGATAAAAAAGAAGAAAATCAAGCAAAACAATCAAATCGCTCCATCAGAGTCTTTTCAGTGGTGGCTATACTATCGTTTTTATTGTCATTATCATTTATTTATAAGCTTGACTCAAAATTTAGTAGTGAAAATGTAATTTCAACGGACTATGTGTCTGTATTTAAGGAAACTGAGCTGCACGATGTATTATTTGAAGCCAATGAAAATAAGTAACTTAAAAAGCATGCTAAGTATTCTTGCAGTAATTCTTAGCCTAATGAGCATATCTATATCAAAAAGCCCATTTTTACTAGTTTTCGCGTATTTAATTCATGAGCTTGGACATTTGTTTTTTGCTTACATTATGGGAGCGAAAATTTCAAAAATACGAGGGGGAGTGTTTCATTTATCATTATCCTATGACACTAAGGGAATATCATATTTAAAGGAAGCCATAGTGTGTTTTGGAGGAATAATATTTAATCTTCTCACGGTGTTAATAATTTTAATGATAAATTCATCAAATAGCGACACATTATCCACCTTTTTAGTATTCAATTTTTCTTTAGCCTTGATGAATTTGTACCCTGTATCAATTCTTGATGGCGGTAACATATTAAAGTCTCTGTTTTTGTGGAAAATGTCAGGGGATGTGGCTGAAAAGCTGCATAAATGGATATCGTTTTTCTCAGCAGTATTGATGTGGCTTTTTTCTGTGTATATGCAAATCATATTTTCAACAAATATATCGTTACTTTTTATCTCAATTTTTCTCTTAATTAGGCTATGCTTTTCTATAATATAAATATTTTAAAGAAATTTGCGCCTAACTATTGCACATTGATTAATTTTCTGTTATAATGCAAGTGATTTACCATTTTCGACATTAAAAGAGGATTTTTGTTGAGGTAAGTTGATACTATGAAAGAACGGGGATAGAAATGAACGAAAAAAAGATCATTGAGCTAAAGGATGTAGCAAAATCCTTTGATGGTGAGGTTATTCTTGACCATATTAACCTTGATGTTCACGAAAAAGAGTTTATGACGCTTTTAGGACCATCAGGCTGTGGTAAAACTACCACACTCCGTATTATTGCGGGCTTTGTTACACCGGATACAGGAGATGTAGTGTTTGAAGGAACGAAAATTAATGACGTTCCCGCATATAAGCGCCATGTAAATACTGTGTTCCAAAAATATGCGTTGTTTCCGCATCTTAATGTTTATGAAAACATTGCTTTTGCTCTTCGATTGAACAAAATATCAGAAGAAGAAATTTACAATAGAGTTGAAGAAATGCTCGCTATGGTAAACTTAAAGGGCTTTGAAAAGAAGGACGTAAATCTTCTTTCCGGCGGTCAGCAGCAAAGAGTTGCTATCGCTCGCGCGCTCATCAATAAGCCAAAGGTGCTTTTGCTTGATGAACCGCTTGGCGCTCTTGACCTAAAGCTTCGTAAGGATATGCAGAACGAGCTTAAAAATATACAAAGACAAACAGGTATTACCTTTATATATGTTACCCATGACCAAGAGGAAGCACTTAGCATGTCAGATACGGTTGTCGTAATGGCAGATGGTAAAATTCAGCAAATCGGCTCTCCTACCGATATCTATAACGAGCCTGAAAATGCATTTGTTGCAGACTTTATCGGCGAAAGTAACATAATTGATGGCGTAATGCTTGAAGACTATAAGGCTAAATTCTCAGGACAAATTTTTGATTGCCTTGACAAGGGCTTTAATAAAAACGAAGCCGTTGATGTAGTAATAAGACCTGAGGATGTTGATGTAGTAGAGCCTGAAAAGGGAATGCTTAAGGGCATTGTTGATTCTGTAACCTTCAAGGGCGTTCACTATGAAATTATCGTAACAATCAATAATTTTAAGTGGATGATTCAATCAACCGACTATGTCGCTCCACAACAAAGCATAGGCTTATATATTGAGCCAGATGCTATTCATATCATGAAAAAATCCGAATATTCAGGCATGTTTGGAGACTACTCATCCTTCAGCGACGAGCTTGAAACACTCGGCGATGTTGATGCATTAGAGGAGGAAGAGTAATAAAATGAACAAAAAGAGCCTACTTCAAAAGGCAGTAGCCGCACCTCATGTAATGTGGGCAATACTGTTTATTATTGCTCCGCTTCTTTTTGTTGTTTATTATGCATTTACCGATAAGGATGGCAATTTCACATTTGACAATATTGCAGAGCTTGCGCAAGCCAGCTATCTTGAAATCTTTTTAAGATCCCTTTGCTTTGCATTTTTAGCAACTGTAATTTGCTTGATAATTGCATATCCTATTGCGTATTTTATGACCAAGACAAGCCCTAAAACACAAAAGATACTTATAATGCTTGTTATGCTTCCTCAATGGCTTAACTTCCTTATCCGTACATATTCATGGATGGCTCTTTTAGAGGATACAGGTATTATAAATAACATTTTAACATCTATGGGTATTGAGCCTGTTCATATGATAAACACATCTGGAGCAGTTATTTTAGGTATGGTATATAACTATCTACCATATATGATTATTCCGCTTCACTCTGTGATGAGTAAGATTGACAATCGCTTACTTGAAGCAGCATCCGACCTAGGATGTAGCCACTTCAAGGTAATTACACGAGTAGTATTCCCACTTAGCATGGCAGGAGTAATTTCAGGCGTAACAATGGTATTTGTTCCATCAATCAGTACCTTCTATATTTCCCAAAAGCTTGGTGGAGGTAACTTTGACCTAATCGGTGATACTATTGAAAGACAATTCCAAACAGCATATAACTATAACCTTGGTGCTGCAATGTCCTTTGTGCTTATGATAATTATTATGATAAGCATGGCGGTAATGAGCAAGTATTCCGGCGAGGATGATGGAGGTGTAATAGTATGAAAAAAACAAGAAATATCTACACAGCCCTCATCTTTATCTTCCTTTATATGCCGATTTTCGTGCTTATTCTATACTCCTTTAACTCATCAAACAGTACAAGCACCTTTGAAGGCTTCTCGTTCAAATGGTATAGAGAGCTTTTTAGCGATTCAGCCACACTTGATGCACTAAAAAATACACTTATCCTTGCAATTTTATCAGCGCTTATCTCAACCGTAATCGGCACAATGGCTGCATACGGTATCAATAAAATGCAAAATAAATTTGCAAAGAGCAGTATTATGTCCGTAACTAAAATACCAATGATGAACCCTGAAATCGTAACAGGTATCTCAATGATGCTTCTTTTCGTTTTCGTAGGCGTTATGCTTGGCGGTAAATCATCACTTGGCTTTGGTACAGTTTTAATCGCACATATTACCTTTAACCTACCATATGTTATTTTATCCGTTATGCCTAAATTCAAGCAAATGGATAAAAGCCTACCCGAGGCAGCTCTTGACTTAGGCTGCACACCAATGCAATCCTTCTTCAAGGTAGAATTACCACAAATTATGCCTGGCATTATCTCAGGCTTAATTATGGCGTTTACCTTATCACTTGATGATTTCGTAATCAGCTATTTTACAATCGGTAGTGGATTTGAAACGCTTCCAATTAGAATTTATTCAATGACTAAAAAGCGCGTAACCCCCGACATGTATGCGCTATCTACACTTATTTTTGTGTCAATTTTAATTTTGCTTCTTGTTTCTAACCTTGTTTCAGACAAAAATAGAGAGAAAATCAGTAAGCAAACAAAAAAGGTAACAAAAATAATTGTTGGCTCAGTTTTTGCAGTAATTGCTGCAATTACTCTTATAGTATTTATCGCATCCGCAGGCAAGGAAACTGTTACAGTTAATGTCTATAACTGGGGTGAGTATATCTCCGATGGTAGCGA